>NZ_JADEWT010000030.1 GCF_015207505.1 Tychonema sp. LEGE 06208 | reverse complement strand
CCGATACTGACCGTCACTTCTGATGTATTCTCCATCAACTCAACTGATACAGACTACACCATTATTCTTGCCCAATCCGGGAAGGATGTCAATAGATGTCTAAGAATTTAGTTACAGTTTCTTCCCCTGTTTGGTGGATTTGATGGCATGGGCGGCAAAACTTACTGCAATTCCTACAAAAAATCGACTGTGATGAGTTTAACTGCCTGTGGCACACCAATTATACATTGCTTTACTCATCTTTGCTTTTTTTGGCTGTGGGGGCGATCGGGCAGTTTCAAATTTTGTCGGATAGGCTAGAAGCCCGCCCCAACAATGCAATTGCAAGTGATAAGTATTTTTGCCCTAGTCAATTACCTGTCAAAAATCAGGTTTCAACTCGGATTTCAACTCTTGTGGGGCGAGCTTCTAGCCCGCCCCAACAATGAAATTTAAACAGATCACAGCTTATGAGTATTTTGCCAATAATCAATAATTTTAATCATTGTTTTGTCCGTTAACCCCTTAATGCGTTCCACCACATTAGCAAAGGACAAAAACGGCCGCACATCTCGCTCTTTAAGTATTAATTGTATCACCGGAGCCTTCAAAAACGTAGTGGCTTCTAAACTCGCTTTCAGTTGAGCTTTATCTTGATTATTCAATGCCTCCAAAAGCGGCATCGCACCTGACAAGCTCGGTGTAACAGATTCCGGCTCTACCGCCGGAGGTTTTGCAACTTCACTCTCTAATTTCAACCGCTCAATTCTGCGATCCAGCCCAGCCTCAATTAACACAGGTAATTGTTGGGAAAATAGATTCTCAACTTCTTGTATTCTCTCAGCCAACACCTGTTTTTCGCGGGCGTGTTCCGCCTTCAATTCATTGATTTCATTTTCTAACCTAGCTTCAATATTAATCAACCGCTGCTCAAAACTCGATGGCGGTTCCGAAACCGGATTTTCACCCACACTTTCAGTTATCGATAACTCTTCGGGAGTTGCACTTTCACCCCTACTCTCACTGACAGCGCCGCTTCTGAGAATTTCCAGTTGTGCGAGGAGAAGTTCTTCATTTTCTGGTTCCAGAATGAATGCACCGATTGTCTCGCCCTTCAAAGGTTCAATTTCCTTTGCTCTCGCCGCCGCGTAATACTCAAAATTTCCATCTACTATTTCGTAGGAATCCATACCCGTGCGGCGAACAATTATCGGATTAATCAATCCTCCCAAATCTAAAATCAGTCTCGCTAATTTCTCCAAATCCGGCTCAGCAAAATTGGAAGAAGGCACAGCAGATACAATCTTTTTCACCGCAACCAGCGACGGAAATAATTTTTTCATTAATTTTTACCTGTTTTTTCCAAAACTTCTACTGCTAGCATTTCAAATTCTTGAGCAGCGATGGAATCTGGCTTAAAGTCCAGTACCGAAATCGGATCGGAAATTTCCATATCTCCCACGATTTGAATTTGTTCTGCACACTTAGCCAAATCATCTCTCTCGTAAATCACGCTGTCCATAATTTCAATACCGTAACGTTGGGGAATTGTTTCCCGCCGCTTCGGCAAACTGTACTGTACAAATTTAGCATTTGTCGAGATTTTGCAAGGCAGAACTCCTAAAATTGCTAGAGGTTTCTTGCCAATTTGTTTCTTGAATCCATTAACTTTTTTAATAAAATCCTTGACATTAATCAGTCCTTGATTGGCAAAGGGTTTTAAGTCAGAAGGAATAATCAAATAATCCGCAGCAATCAGCGCCACTCTCGCATAAAAATTCAAAGACGGCGGCGTATCAATCAGTACAATATCGTACTTATCTTGAACTTCCGCTAGTTTTTGAATTAAAATCATGCGGCTGTAATCTAGTTGATTTAGTTCCGTTTCGTAGTACATTAAATCGATGTGGGAAGGAACCACATCAATGGCGGGATTGCAAAAATTAGACTTGCGTGCTACTTCGGCTATTGAATAAAAATCTTCTGATTGTAAAATGTGAAGAATATTGCTATCTTTCAAATCGTCTTGTTCTTCATCATCAAATTTTACCAAACCAGTTGCAAACGTTGTATTTGCTTGACTGTCTAAGTCGATGACTAAAACTTTTTTACCTTCCTTGCTCAGCGCTGCCGCTAAATTGACTACTGTTGTAGTTTTGCCAACGCCGCCTTTGTTGTGGTAGACTGCAATTATTTTCATAGTATTTGGCTTGTTAGATGAAACAGTTACATCTGATTGAACTTGCAGATTAACTGCATTATTTTCCGGTATTTTTTGGGGTTCTGAGATGTCACTTGACTGTGGTTCTGAGGTGGCGAGATTGTCCGGTTGTATTGATACTTCGTTAATTAAATCAGGAATTAATAAATCAATATTACTATCTTCCTGTTCGAGATTTGCTGGATCTTTTAGAGATTTTAAACTATCTCTGCCAATTAAAGCGATAATTTCATCAAGTCTAGTTTCTAGCTCTTCTCCGGCACACTGAAAAACTAACTGAATATCATCGTTGACTTTTTCGTAAATTCTAATTTCTTTAGCGTTAGTTATGACTCCGTAGCGAATGCTTAAACTTGTTAAGTAACGCTTCAGTCTCCTGACGTGACGGTCTAATTTTTCCTTGGGATGTTTGGCTTCGATGACTATACTCATCTGCGAGTCTGCATCGAGCATTAAGGGGATGTATTGGATGCGAAATGAGAGGAAGTCTAGGCGAATATTCCCAAAGGCGATTTCTTGATGCCAACTGTCGGGGGTATAGCCCAGTTTTGGCAACAGATAAGTGACAATGAGTTTGCTTTCTACTTCGCTTTCGTTGCGACAGTTATTAGGATTAAAACTCAAGGGATTTTATAATTTGTTAGTTGTTAGTTGTTAGTTGTTAGTTGTTAGTTGTTAGGTGTTAGTTGTTAGTTGTTAATTGTTAGTTGTTAGGTGTTAGTTGTTAGTTGTTAGTTGTTAGGTGTTAAGTGTTAGTTGTTAATTGTTAGTTGTTAGTTGTTAGTTGTTAATTGTTAATTGTTAGTTGTTAGTTGTTAGTTGTCATTGGGAATTGGGAATTCGTAGCAAGTAACCAATAACCAATAACCAATAACCAATAACCAATAACAACTAACCAATAACAACTAACCAATTCCCAACAACTAATGACTGCTGACTACTTGGTTTGAGCGTTAACTTCCTCTAGTGTCAGATAGCCGCCTGCAGGATTGTACAGGTGACAGTTGTCGGCAATTCGCTTCATTAAAGACCAAGAAAACTTGGTTTCGTAGAGATGAGGTTGCCAGTTTTCCTTGAGGCTGCTGTGGGCGAGGCGCAAGTTGTACCAGGGTATCGCTGTTGAAAGGTGGTGCGGAACGTGGACGTTAATGTCGTGACACAAAAACTCTACCCAGCGGGGATAGTCGCAGTGGACTGTTCCCGATAGTTGCGCTTGGGCTTCGTTCCATTCTGCTGCTGGTTTAAAGGAAATGTCTGGTGCTGTGTGGTGAACAATGGTGAAAGTGCTCATCCAGAAATGGTAAACCATCCAGGGCAGCAACCAAAATTTGACAAATCCCCAAATGCCTGTGGTGGCAATTAATAGCGGAAATCCGATCGCAGCACCGATTAAAACTACCAAAACTGAAAACCGCACTTGTTCGCGCTGTTGGCCTTTGAAGCGCCACCACATGAAGTGTACTTTTGCCCAGTGGGCGATCGAGCCAACCCACCACATCGGGCCGAAGATTAAACTATAAGCTATTTGTAAAGCTTTGGGTGCAGCAGCATAGTCGGCTGCTGTCATCGGCTGCCAAGCATTATCTTCGCCAATTTTGTTGGTATGCTTGTGGTGATAATTGTGTCCGTGCCGCCATGCGTGGAACGGGAAAATTAAGGGCAAAAATGCGAGATGTCCGACTAAATCGTTTACCCAGCGGCGGTTAGCAAATGACCGGTGGCCGCAGTCGTGGCCGATGACAAAAAAACCCGTTAATCCGGTACCGGTGAAAATCCACATCAGGGGCAGTAAATACCAAGGTGATACTGCTATGCCAACATAACCGACAGCTACTAATAAAACGTTGACGATGACTTTTGTCCAAGCTTTGCGGGGGTTTTTGACAAAAACTTCGCGCGGCAGGGTTTTGAGAATATCTTTGAGGCGCAGGTTGGAAGTGTCACTTGCGGATGTCAATTTTAGTGGTTTTTCGATCGATGCTGTCATAAATTGATTTCGATTCTCCGTATGCCATGTGGATGGCTTAACAAAATTAACGCAGTACAAAAGCACAGTAAAATATCAGCTCGCTGTCAGCTAGGGACAGACGAGTTGAACAACAGGCAGGGGCGTTTTAGCAAATGCTAGCTATCGCTAGCCGCCGTTGATAATGGCTAGCGCTTTTGGTTTAAAAAACACTCAGGTTAACTGGGGTTAACAAAACTTTACTTTTTATACCACAGGGGCGGCACAATTAGCACGAGTTGTCACTACTAATTGCCGTTGCTGACAACAGAATTGTGTTCGATCGCCAATTGAGAGCAAGCAACAGAGCGCTGCTGTTTGAGAGTTTGTACCTGCAACAGCAAGGAGTCAATTTCCGCTTGTAAGTGCAGGAACTTAACTTGCTGATCGGCTTGGTAGGGGCACTTAACCAAATCTAATTTGCGAGTCAAGCAGGTCGATCGGGCAGAAGGACTAGCCGTTTCGGGATGGCTCGCGGTGATTTGAGGCCGGGAAAGAGTGGATGAATTATTTGACATTAGTAATTGAGTAGACATATCTACGCATTCACACCATTAAGTTACTTTAACCTGAACCGATCGTATTAAACATCAAATTAACCGATCGAGCTAAAATTAGTGTAAATTCTTTGGCCATTGCCTAAAACCATTGACATCGTGACCCCGATCCTACCTGCTACTGACTCTGCTACTCACTCCGCGGCTAACTCCGCTGCCCCTGCAGCCTCGCCGAAACGCTACGGTTGGCCTGGCTTGATCGAAGCTTATCGCCCCTACCTGCCGGTGACGGAAACCACGCCCGTAGTGACGCTCCAAGAAGGCAACACTCCCCTGATTCCAGCACCGGCGATCGCCTCTCTCATCGGTAGAGACGTGCGCGTCCTGGTCAAATACGACGGCCTCAACCCCACTGGTAGTTTCAAAGACAGGGGGATGACAATGGCAATTTCCAAAGCCAAGGAAGCCGGCGCAGAGGCAGTAATTTGCGCCAGCACCGGCAATACTTCCGCCGCCGCGGCAGCCTACGCCAGACGCGGCGGAATGCGGGCTTTCGTGCTGATTCCCGAAGGATACGTCGCTTTGGGCAAGTTGGCACAAGCCTTGCTTTACGGTGCCGAAGTAATTGCGATTGGGGGAAACTTCGATCGAGCCTTAGAAATCGTCCGCGAAATGGCCGTCAGCTATCCCGTGACTTTAGTCAACTCCGTCAATCCTTACCGCTTAGAAGGGCAGAAAACCGGCGCCTTTGAAGTAGTGGACGCCTTGGGCGACGCGCCCGACTGGCTGTGCATTCCCGTGGGAAATGCGGGAAACATCACAGCATACTGGATGGGTTTTTGTCAATACCACCAAGCAAAAAAATGTTCGCGCCTGCCGCAGATGATGGGATTTCAAGCAGCCGGAGCAGCGCCGTTAGTCACCGGCAAAGCGGTGGCGAACCCGGAAACCTTGGCGACAGCAATTCGGATCGGCAACCCTGCTAGCTGGAAACAGGCGATCGCCGCTTCGGAAGCCAGCCGCGGCAGTTTTAGTGCTGTTACGGATGAGGAAATTCTCGACGCTTACCGCCTGCTAGCATCCCAAGAAGGGATTTTCTGCGAACCCGCAAGCGCCGCTTCTGTAGCCGGTTTGCTGAAGGTAAAAGACCAAGTTCCGACAGGAGCGACAGTGGTTTGCGTGCTCACCGGTAACGGCTTAAAAGACCCGGATACAGCAATCAATCACAGCAATAACAAATTCAAACAGGGAATTGCTCCTAGTTTGGATGCTGTAGCTGGGGCGATGGGATTTTAAGAAGTCATTAGTCATTAGTCATTAGTCATTAGTCATTAGTCATTAGTTATTAGTTATTAGTTATTAGTTATTAGTGATTGGTGATTGGTGATTAGTCATTAGTGATTGGTTATTAGTGCTGTCCCCCCGAGCTTTCCGTCCAACGTCATCAGTCCGATGTCCGTCGGAAGAAGGAAGTTCGGCAACGAGCAATGTACGGGATGTAACGGATGTAAGTCCGATGTCCGTCGGAAGAAGGAAGAAGGAAGAAGGAAGAAACTACTTGCTACTTGTTACCAGACTCTGCCTGGTAACGCAGATAGGCGAGGCTCTACCTCCATCTGGGAAACAGTTACATAAAGCGAGGCAGAGCAAGAGTGATATGGGTTCCTTTCGCTGGAGCCTGGGAACCAGTTAAAGTCAACACTACAGGTTTGTAGTGCGGACTTGAGTCGGTTCGTAGTGCGGAATAAAGTCCGTACTACGAACCGTTTTTGTTATATTAGTAGTTCTTGTTTTGCGGAATAAAGTCCGTACTACGAACCGTTTTTGTTATATTAGTCGATCGCACAAAATCTAACCGTCCCACAAATGTTCGCCACAAGTCGCTTGGCTCATTCCTAATTCCCGAAGGGCGGTAAATCTATTAACTGGTTTTTAGAAGGTGGAAGCTGAGCGGAATTTCGACCATTTGGAGCGGGATTTTGACGAATTTCGATCGCAGTTTCGCCGGGATTTGCAGTGCGAGTAGGTACTATTTCAAGAGAATATGCTGGTGTTTCCATTTTGGTAGTAGGAACAGTTTGTGCTTTCGCCAGCAAGTCAACTGCGTCTCCGAGGGCGGTGGTTAAATTCCTGCTAGTATCGGCGTGACGGGCTTCTTCTTGTTTGAGGGCTTGACTCAATTGTTTAATTTGTTCGATCGCCCGATCGCGCTCTTCGAGAACTTCTGCTAACTTAGCTTTAAGTTCGCCCACTGTTTGCAGTTGTGCGACTTCCTGCTGGCGAGCAATTCCAGCATCTTCGCCTTCGGGCGCAATCGGCGAAAAACTTTGTAACTCTTCTATTTGTGCTTCCAAAGCAGCGATGCTTTGCTGAGTTAATTTAGCATCATTCCGGCGCTGTTCGGCTTCTGTATTGTAAAGCTGTCGCCACTGAGCCGCACTTTCACCCGCATCATCGCGATCGCGCGAAACCTCTGTTAACTGCTGTTGCAGCCGCTTAATTTCATCTAACCACTGTCTGACATCCTGAGCCATATTGTTAATTTTAGATTTTAGATTGAAGAATGGGTAATAGCTTAATTAATTAACGCTCTTGATTTCCAATTGTCGTTAGCGGAGCCCTCGAAGAAGATCGCCCGTACATCCATTTTGCATTTTCACCTTTCCCCTTTCCTGTGCCTATGAACATTTATTACTGGTTGCGCTACCTGAGTTTAGCTTTGTTTAAGGCGCTTTTAAAGAAGCTTCGAGCCATCACAAAAAAGTTTAGTGATTTTTTAGTGTTTTGTCGGTGTTTGACTTGGGGCACGCTCAGGGAAGTCGGCGCGCAAGCGGGAGAGCAGCGCTTGCCTGGGCTGTCAGCAGAAATGGCCTACAATTCTATACTGGCGCTATTTCCGGGGCTGTTGGCGGTGTTGTCGGCGATCGCCCTTTTTGAACCTTTGCAGTCAACACTGTATCAAATCGCCGGTCTTTTGGGGGAAGTAATACCCGATGACATTCGCAATTTGATTCGCGGCGTCATCAAAGAAATTCTGTTAACTCGCAATAAAGGGCTGTTTTCCGTGAGTTTTGTAGTGTCGCTGTGGGCATTTTCTGGAGTCATGAGCGCGGCGATGGCTGCTCTCGATCGCATCCATAAAATCCCTAGCGATCGAACTAGATCTTTTGTGAAAGCGAAACTCATTTCTATAGGTCTGAGTATCGGTACAATTGTGCTGTTAATTATAGCATCGGCCGCCGTATTTGTCAGCGACTTAATTGTACAAGCTATTGCCCGCCAGAGTTGCCTGCTGGAGTCCGTCGCCAATTGCGATTTAAAAGATGTCCAAAATTGCTTGCTGCTAGCCAAAAACTGCCCTTTAGAGTCGCAACTATTAGCTGTTTGGGGGCTGTGGCGGTGGCCGATTGCTTTAGGGATTGTATCAGTTGCCTTTGCCTTTGTTTATCGCTACGGGCCCAGCCGCCACCAAGCCAATATTCCGATTTTTTCGGGAGCAGTTTTTGCTGCTATTTTGTGGGCGCTGTTTTCGGCTTTGTTTCGGTTTTATGTTGTGCATTTGAGCAATTTCACTTGGGCTTACGGGACGATCGGAACTTTTATTATGTTGCTGTTGTGGCTCGATCTTTCTTCTTTGGCGATGTTGCTCGGAGCTCAGTTAAACGTGACAGTAGGAAAAGCTATGAAACAATTGATAGGGTATAGGGCATAGGGCATTGGGCATTGGGCATTGGGCATTGGGCATTGGGCATTGCAACCAACAACCAACAAATAACAGTCAACAGTCAACAGTCAACAGTCAACAGTCAACAGTTAACAGTTAACAGTCAACAATCAACAGTGAATTTACTATTCCGATGAATAGAGAATTTGATATGAGGTATGGATCGCTTTTTCAATCGCTCAATCCCACAATCTAAAGTCTAAAATTTGTCAATCCCCAATCTAAAATCTAAAATCTAAAATCGACTGAATTTTCACCTTTTTGAGAAAGGCAATAAATACCGGATGTTTGGTTATCGGCGCAGTAAAGTGCTGAGGATACCCGTAACAAAAGACAAAAAAATCAGTACCCAAATAACACCGCCGGGAAGGAATGTCAAGAGGCCAACACCTCGGAGAATCCAAACTAACAAAGTTATCCCGAAAACTGTTAAGAAGATGCGGGTTGATAATCGAAGTTGAAATCTTGAGGAATTACTCATGTTGAATCTAAAAATTTTATCTGGATCGATGATAGCTGTTTTGCTGGCGATCGGCAGTTACCTCACCTTAATCTCGATTCCCGGGGCTGCTGTGGCGCGTGGGGGCGCACATAAGCTGGGGGAAACGGCCAATGCTGCGACAAAACCTTCCTCTACAAGTGTAGCAATTAGCGATCGGGCAATTGGCGAAGCAAAAGTGGGAATGACTTTCCGACAACTGAAACAAGCTCTCGGTTCCACCGCACAGTTTAAGGTAGAGTCTCCTTTTATGGTAGACTTTGATGCAGTGGCGATTAGTCGATCGGGCAAAGTGCAGTATCGGATTATCTACGCTGCTGGTACAAAGCTGAAAGATACCGATGTTATTGACCTTCTGATGACTGAGAATCCTAACTATAAAACAGTTCAGGGCGTCGGGCCGGGAATGAAATTGAAACAAGCAGAAGCAATTTACGGCAAAGCTACTTTATCTTATAACGTGGACAATGAAATGAGAGAAGGAGTGGTTTTTGCCAAACAACCGACTCGAAAAATTATGTTTGTTCCCAAAGCAGATGGAAAGCAATTTGCTGGAGTTTACGGTGCTGGCAAAAATGGATTTTATCAGACTAACAAGTATCAGCCAAATGCTGCGATTAAGTCCGTGATGGTGCGGAAATAAATTTAAGCGTCAGATATTAAGATAAGCTGGCGCGGCTCTAATTTTCCCCATCCTGTTTCTTGAAACCATGAGTGGGGTGGGCTGGAGAGTCTGCCCCAAAAATTAAATTTAAAGGTATTTATTAAGAAGGCTGTTGTCTGTTTGTTGTCGATCGACCTCTTGAGTTCCATAGTACAACAAGTGCGATCGACCTTTTGAGTAAATTGTCCAAACGTGCGATCGACCTTTTGAGTAAATTGTCCAAACGTGCGATCGACTTTTTGAGTTCCATTGTACAACAAGTGCGTGAAGCGCAGCTATCCCGTAGGGAATCGACGTTTCGGCTTGCATCACACATTTAAATAAAACTACTTACATAAAACACTTAGACTCACTTGAGCAAGGTTAGAGACAAAGTTGTATTTTGTGCCGCTGTAAAATCACCAATTTTCTAGTCTACCGGATATAATTTATAATCCTAGGCAACAATTACTCTTGAAGATTGCGTGAAGTCAACGGAGTATATTGTAAATATTCTGTAAATTTAACTTCACTGTACCTACATATAAATACCCGGTTGAGCATAAAATTGGGATTTAATATGAACATCAAAAAGTTCAGTAAAAATACTCATTATGTACTCTAATAATGTTGATAGCGTGTTTGTAATCGAAATTCAGTCCAGCCGTTAAGTCCTGTAAATAGAACAGTTACAAAGCTTAATGATGTTGTCTATTTTTGATTGAGCTTTTAACTAGATACATTTGTGGCATCGTTATCAATCTTTTCATTTATAATCAGGGGCATCAGGAGGACTTATGAACTACTGGGGACAAGCTTACGGTAAAAACATTACTGCGACAGACGTGATTGCAGACAACCATCTTTTGCTAGCTAGCAATCAGTTTTGTAGCAGTTGCCATCACACAATTGGCCAAACTCCCACCATCGATCTGAAGTATGAGTTTGTGGCAGCGACTAAAAAGGAAATTGCCTCTCAACAGCACTTGCCAGAGCGTTTAAAACTGCAATTATCCTATGGTTTCCCCCCGGTAGAATGCAGAATATGCCGTCCAATTATTGGTCAAATTCTTCTTCGTCACATTGGCCTAGTTCTGCGTCGGCTCGAAATGATTGTCAGCCTGTTTTAGGATATTATCGATACACTTTAGTGAAGCAGCCCCGACCTTCTAGCGGTGGCGGTAAATTATTTTAGTTGACGGTAATTGGTGCGGCGGTGTGGTTCTGGTTTGTTCGCTGATTGTCCGGTAATTGAGAGGGCGAGCAATGAGGTATTTTTTCCGGTTTTTATTAGCTTTACTAATGGCCGCGCTTTTGGTAGTAACCTATGGAAGTATACAAGCTGTTGGCAATGAAAATTCAAAAGTTGAAAAGGTAACAAACATGGCATCTAGAAAATCTAAGCGCAGCAATCAAGTTAAACAAAATGACCTTCAACTGAAAGAAAATAGCCTTCAACTGAAAATGGAATGGCCAAAAATTGTGGCAATATCCATCCCCGAAAACAAGCCCGGTGTCACTGCTGAATTCAGCTTTACTGTCAGCCTTACTAATAATACACCAGCCCCTGTTCCCTTGGCTATAGATTATGATGCTTTAATTCCAGAAATATTCGGACCAGATGGTCAAGCACTGCACCGAAGAGAACCGATAAATAGGCAAATTGGGAACGGAGAATATCATGGCTCGTTAGTTGGGGTCAGACAGCAGATATCCACCTCTATGGAGGGAAGACTGTCTTGGCAAAATAATTTACTTCAACTGATATTACATCGCCCCACCTACGATGAAAGCCCTATTGATATCGATAAATCTTGGTCTTTTGATATTCTTGGGTCTGGGGAATATCAGGTTCGATTCACTTATGAAACTCCGACGGGGATAATAGTATACACAAATCCATTCACTCTTTTTAACATTAAAGAAATACTAGAAAAAAAAGAAATGCCGCTAGAGAGAATAGAAGTAGCTGGGACAGGTCAGTTGGTAACTCCCTTAGCTAATTTTCGCCTACTTCAACCTGTTGGGTTGCATAACAGCGCCGTGGAAGTAGATGGTATTCGTTTTGAAACTTTCATACCTGAGCCATTGTTAACCCTGCCACATAAGAATGACAATTCCTACCAATCTGTACAGATTGGTATGCGGATTACCAACAACACACCAACCCCATTTTACTTCAGCTTTTATGGCAGTTTTTACCCAGAACTTATAATGCCAGATGGTCAGGTACAGCGAAGAGGCTATGCTACCGACTGGATGAGAGGGCCTGAAGAATCTGACTTTCTGTTAGTCACACCTGGAAAGAGTGTGACATTTTTTCCAGATATCAGCCTCTTCTGGACTAACCATAGCCAATTTTCGCTTGGTGTCTCTAGCGGATATGGTGGCTCATGCTCTTTTGACCAACTCAAGCCAGGTATATATCACTTCCGCTTCCAGTATTACAATACGAGTGATACCATACCGAAGAAAAATCTTGCTGGGGAGTCGATTGAAAGTCTGCCAATAGAAAAAGTTTGGACTGGGTGGGTGGATACTCCCTTTGTTGAATTCCGCTTAATCGAGCTTTGAATGGCGAATCACTATTTCTTTTTGTGTAATTTCCCCCATACGTAAAAACAATGCAATTCAGAAAATTTTTCTTCGTATTATCAACTAGCTCGATAATCGTGCTTTCCGGCCCATCTAGTAGTGCGTTTACTCTCACACAGAATGTAGGACTACTCACATCTGAGTCTAAATTGGCCTAGTTCTGCGTCGGCTCGAAATGATTGTCAGCCTGTTTTAGGATATTATCGATACACTTTAGTGAAGCAGCCCCGACATTCTAGCGGTGGCGGTAAATTATCTTGGTTGACGGTAATTGGTGCGGCGGTGTGGTTCTGGTTTGTTCGCTGATTGTCCGGTAATTGAGAGGGCGAGATATGAAGTATTTTTTTATATTTCTGGTGGCTTTATTTCTGTCTGGAGGACTAGCAGTAACTCATGCTTCTAGCGAAGTATTTGCTTCAATAAATATGAGAGCAGTCAAAACTACTGAATTAACATCTGTTCAGTTAACTGATACCAACAATTCAGTTGAAGTAGATGGAGTCATCTTTGAAACTGTTGTGCCGAATCAGGTAGTGACTATTCCAGAAAATATGCCAGATATAAAGACCCCTTGGCAATTTGGTATTCGCATTACCAACAAAACCTCACTACCCATCCGTTTCAATAAGTACCACCTTACCCCAGAATTCATAGGATTCAATGATAAAGCCCTTTTTATGGATGACTTTGCATTGAGTCTTATACCTCTGACTGAGCGTGATTTTCCATTGGTTCCACCTGGAAAAAGCTTCACAGTATTTTGGGAAGGAGAATTCTACTGGAATGAGAATAGCCTTCTATTTGTAGCCTACTATAATCGGTGGAAAAATCGTTCATTGTCATTCGGAACTTTCAGCCCCGGTACTTATCATGTTCGATTTACCTACGAAAATGCTAATACAGAGAGTTCTTACTTCGATCAACAAAATCGACAACTTAGAAAGTTAAGAGGAATTGTGAAAGGTCTATTTTCTACTCCGTGGGTAGAAATTAAATTAGTCTCTTCCTAAGCAAGATTTGTTTCCCAATTGCCTTTGGCATCATATTTGAACCAAGCCTAATCTTTTTTGAAAATAAGGAAATACCACAATGCGATCGCAAAAATTGTCCGTGATTATTTTAGCAACAGCGGTACTGACAGAGCCGATGTGTCAGCATAGCCTTGCGTTTAACATCAAAGGTCAAATAAATAGTTCTTCTGATTCTATACAGGTAAGTATTCCCGATAGCGATCTTACTGGCATTGTTACTGTAAAAACGAAAAATATAAAAGAAATAGAACGGGGTGGAAGCAGGGATTTTTTGAATATACTAGGACAAAGCTATGGAGCTAACTGGCAATTCAAAAAAGGTGCAAATTTAAACGGGAATTTTAATGTTACAAGTTACTATCCCTGTCAACCTCTGACTCCTTGTGGAGGTGATTTAGCTGGTAAGTATCCAGGAGTGACATTTCCTATACCGGGTGGCAATAAAGGTGGAGTAGGAGCTTCTTTCTCCGTAGATTACGAGCGTAGCCGTCAGGATGAACCAAATCCAAACATTGATAATAATACTTTTTGGATTCAAAGAGCAACTGTTAATACGGGCGGTCAGCCTATAACGGTTTATGGTCAGACAAAAACTTATTTTGATTTAATTGATACTCCCAATCCTCTCAACCCTTTCTATCCCGGTGGAGGATCATCTGGAAAAACCAACGCTCAAACAGGAGAGCTTTTGTTTTCTGCGTTCGACGTACCTTACAATTCTATACAATACCCAAAACCAAGTTACTTTTATAACAATGATTGGAATTTTGAACTTTACTTAGCTAAGTTTATAGGGCCTAAAATAATCAACAATAAAACTGTTGGATTTGTCAAAATTTACAATGGTATTTCATGGGTTGGACAAGCACATTTACCCCAAATCCTAGCCCTAAACCTTATTCCGGTGCTAGCGGTGGCGGCGGATGCGTGTCTGTTACACCCTCTCCGCGCCCTACCCCAAGACCATCCCCTACCCCAAGTCCGCGCCCGACTCCAAGACGATCTCCTACCCCAAGTCCTCGCCCAGCCCCCAGCCCCAGTCCGCGTCCAGCACCGAGTCCGCGTCCAGCGCCGAGCCCCAGTCCGCGTCCAGCACCGAGTCCGCGTCCAGCACCGAGTCCCAGGGGTGGCGGTCGTCCGATTCGGGCGGTTCCCGCTTCTTCTCTCAGAAGTGCTAATACCGTTACCTTCGCCCTGAAGCCACTTTTTGAAAGTGCTAACAAAGGTAACAATAACTACGCCACTGATTACGTGGACATAGCAAGCGTCAGTCACGAGTTACTTGTAAGTCCTGAACTATCCTCAACTTCTAGCAACTCTAAAGATGTAAACGTAGCTAGTGTTAGTGGCGAACTGCTAGAAAATTCTGAACTATCATCAACTCCTAGCAGCGAAAAGAAGGTAGATTTAACTGACATTAGCAGCAATCTACTTCTTGATTCAGAATCATTATCAACCGACAGTAACGAAAACCAAATTGATTTAGCCAGCATCAGTGGCGACTTACTGGAAGACCCAGAATTATCATCAACTGACAGTAACGAAAATGAACTTGATTTAGCAGGCATCAGCGGCGACTTACTTGAAGACCCAGGACTAGCCTCAAAGGATAGCAACTCCCTAGCTTCTAAAAACCCTGACGACGACGCCCTCCCCGCCGAAGCCGTTCCTGAACCCACCAGCGGCTTAGGTACTCTCTTGGCACTCGGTGGATTAGGTCTACTTCTCAAGCTCAAAAACAGGAAAAACAAAGAGTAATGAAAACCCTTTACACCATCCTGTATGCCCTCAGCATCATCCTCATCAACCCCTGGGGAACTACCCGCGGCCTCATCTGGACATCGCCCAAAGTATTGATTGTTTGGCTAATAATTTCCCTCAACATCGGCCTTTTATTATCGCAAAAAAAATCCATCGCGATTCCCCAAAACTGGAAAAATAGCTTCATACTTTGGACGATATTTCTCTCAATAGGAGCCATCTCTACCCTGCACAGTCCCTTTCCTTTAACATCTTTTTTCGGTCAAGACCAAATGGGAGACGGTTGGCTTTACTGGCTGTTAATCGCCGCCTTCACTCTCAGCAACAGTTTGCTTCTAATCGCACGCCCGCAACTGATCAATTCCCAATTCCAAGGATTGCTAATTGGTGGCATCATCCTTTCTCTGAGTATCTTTCCTCAAATTATTGACTGGCGGATTGACTACACCGCTACAATGGGCAGACTAATCAGAGAAGATGTTCTAGCCAGCAGCATTTTTCAAGAACAGCAACCTATAGGATTGTACTCCCATCGCGGACACGCATCCATAGTTTTAGTGCTGACGGCGATTACTGCGATTGTCGGTTGGTTTTGGAGATTTACCTCTACTAAATTAACTGTAATTACTTTGATTTTAACTGTTCCGGCACTGCTGCTAACTTCTACCCGCAGTGCAATTGTAGCTTTGATTGTTGCCAGTGCTTATTTGCTCGATCGCCCTTATTACAAAATTCTCATCGGCATAGCCCTGATAGGAGCCCTCGCTGTGGGCATCATGACCGTCAACCGACCCCTCAACTGGCAAAAACCGAGCATCGAACAAGTCATGTCCAGCCGTTCCCCGATGTGGGAACTCTCAGCGCGAGGCATCAAAAAGCGCCCGCTATTTGGATGGGGATTTGACGGATTAGGGATTGCCTATCCCTATATCAGAAATCCTCAAATAACTCCTATAGTTGTCAACTTGAACGAGTTTACCTACGACTATATTAACATAAAAGGTGAAATTAGCACCAGAGAAATTCCTACTTATAAAGCTCACAATTTGATTTTGGATACAACGGTTTCACTTGGTGTTTTGGGACTGATTGCTGGCATCGCACTTTGGGGATATTATTTATCTTTAGCGCTCCAATGCTCGATTGGTGGGATGGCAGCAGTTGCTATTGCTTATCTGGTTTTCGCTGTGACTTGGTTCGACTGCGCTCAATACGCACATATGGTATGGTGGACGCTCAGTTTTGCTGGAGTTAAACATTTTCGTTCTCAAGGTAGTGAGAAAAGAAGATTAGATATTTTGCCTAAGTGTTGGCTGGATTGAGAAACCGCAGATGTCAGGCAGATAAACACAGATAAACGCAGATGATTGAAGAATTTGAAAGCGATTGAGTGCAAGATATCTAGTCAGGATAAAGCCGCCAGAAAGCTCGTAATATTCAGGGTAAGATGCGCCCCTGGCACCGGGAAGAGGTGAGTTGGGGCGCAAGTTTTGTTAGTGTTTTTTAGGATTTTTGGGAAAAGGAATGTTCAAACTTTCGTGAAAAACAAGCTGAGTTTTATAGGTTAAGCGGCGGTTAACTTGTTTGATGATTTTTTCCAAAAGCGCATCGCCGGTTTTTTCTATTAATGGTTGAGACATCGATCGAATAAACTTAGGAAAGCAAACCCCCACAGCTAAATCTAGCTTCCACGCGGCACTGGTAATCGCAGGCGGTAGCTTCGCGCGTTCCGACGCGGGCCAATCGGCGGCAAATTCGTCAGACGGTATCTCTACTAGGTTCATTGCCGATCGAAAATCCACTTCATATCCGGGCGCGGTATAGTTCGGAACCGGGATTGTCTTAATCAAATAGCAGCCTTCAGCGTCCGGCGGCAGCAACTCTAAACCGATTCTCGCTTCAACTCGGTAGCCGAAAGCCCCAAAACGCCCGATTAATAGATCGTAGCCGTTTTCGCCGATCGGCTCAGCTTTCATCGGCCAAGCGCACTGACAAAACCAACTCTTGTGATTGTTCAAATGCTCAGCCACCGTAGCAGCATCGGCGTACATCTCCATGCTGTCTTCAAAATGGGCGTGAAACCAAATCGGCTCAACTTCCTCTGCTGCATCCGCACTTCCACTTTCGGGCTGTCGGAAACTCGCATCTGGGTAGCAATTTTCGTCAGAAGCTTCAACAGTAGTTTGATATTCAGCGGAATCCTGCTTCATAATATGCTCTCCTGTAATACACGCCAATCGATCGGCTTGGGGATGCGGTAAGGAAGTTTCCTCCCTACAATTGGGAAATAGATTGCAACAAAATTTACCCAAGAACAGCATAACCTGACTTATGAAAGCATTTGTAGCAGGAGCCACAGGCCAGACTGGCCGCCGAATTGTCACAGAATTGGTCAAGCGAGGCATTCCCGTGCGCGCTTTAGTCCGAAATTTGGAGACGGCTAGACAGATTTTACCACCGGAGGCTGAGTTAGTGACAGGGGATGTATTAAATGCGACTTCTCTGCGCGACGCGATCGGCGATAGTACGGTGTTGCTGTGCGCGACGGGGGCGGCCCCTGGTTTTGACCCGACAGGGCCTTACAAGGTGGATTTTGAGGGTACTAAAAATTTGGTGGAGGCCGCTAAGGCTCAGGGAATTGAGCATTTTGTGCTGGTGACTTCTCTGTGCGTTTCTCAGTTTTTTCACCCGCTAAATCTGTTTTGGCTGATTCTGGTGTGGAAAAAACAGGCGGAGGAGTATTTGCAAAAAAGCGGCTTGACTTATACGATCGTCCGACCGGGCGGTCTCAAAAATGAGGATAATTCAGATGCGATCGTCATGAGCAGTGCGGATACACTGTTTGAGAACAGCATTCCTCGCACTAAGGTAGCTCAAGTCTGCGTGGAGGCGCTGTTTGAGCCGACTTCTCGCAACAAGATTGTGGAAATTGTGGCGAAGCCGGATGCCCCACAAAAGAGTTTTGAGGAGTTGTTTGCCGGTGTGGTTTGATTGAATTAAGCTTGTTTGGGTTCGGTGCGTCAGGCAAAAACAATCTGATTTGAGTCAAAAATTTGGGCTGACGCACCCTACACCAACTACAGCAACTAAAATCTCCAATTTAAAATTGAGGCTTCGCACCCTGCAGCAATTTTTCGATCGCCAAATCTGACAAAATCTTAATAGTTTTACCATCCGCCGTTGAAATTTCCCTCTCTCAGCATGATGAAAACTCTCAAGTGGCCAGCTTGGTTCCCCTATCCGATTTCGTGGTTAAGGGCATTTGCTCTCGCCCAGAGTTTTAGTTTTATCCTTCGCAGGGGCATTCCTTTCGCTAGCGATGAAATTGGCTTTCTGACTTTGTTGTTGGCGGCTTGGCTGATTCAGTTACCTTTATTCTTTGTCGCTCACTTTTTCGCCGTCAAAATCTTAAATCCGTTACTAATTATGCTACCTGGCCCCAAGGGGAAAGGGCGCAAGTTCAAGCGCGGGCTTACTGGTATGCGATCGCACTTGCGAGAAGGCTTGAATGCTGTTGTAGTGCTTTTTTTTGCGTTTAATCTGGCGCTGTTGGTGCAACTGGCGATTTTTTATTGGCCCGCGCGCGCGATCGATCCGGCTAAATTGTTCGCAGGAATCTCTAATCTCACAAATGTGGCGATTGCGGGTGAATTCGATTTCTGGCTGGTCAAATTGGCGGGGGTTTTATCGATTTTAACGCTGTTAGCTGCGCCGCTATATCAATACGATTTTCGGGTGCGCCGGAGGCGGCTGGCGAGAAAATTAGCCGAAATTGCGGACATGGAAATGACTTTGCTGGAAGCCCAGAAATGGGGCCGTCGCCACACTGGTTTGTTGAGGCGATCGGAAATTCAAATCCTGGGATTTCTACTTTTAATCGGCGCTGTGATTGGCGGCAGTGTTTTTTTGGTTGCCAATTTGCCGCGAAATTTGCCGTTTTCGCAGTCAGCAAGCGAGGTGAGACAAATGCCGCCGCTGGCTATGAAAACCGGCGATCCTTACATTCGAGCTTTGATGCGTACTATTTCTGCTAGCGAGTCAAATGTTTCTCGGCCTTATCACGTTGTTTACGGCGGTAAATATGTATTGGATTTGAGCCGCCATCCTGACTGGTGCGTGAGAATTGTTAACGGCCCGAATCGAGGTAAGTGTACTACGGCGGCGGGCAGATATCAATTTTTGACTACGACTTGGAAGGAGAAGGCGAAGCGCTATCACGCCCGTCGCGCTAATTTTTTATTCTGGGAAGATTACAGTTTTGAACCGGAATATCAGGATGCTGTGGTTTATGCTTGGTTGAGCGATCGCAAGTTTTGGAAAGCTGATATTTCACAGATGTTGCGGCAGGACAGATTAACTGATGTTTTTCGGATGCTTTCGGGAACTTGGACGAGTTTGGGATATGGAATTGAGAACAATTCTATGAGTTCGAGTTTGCCGAAAGTTTATAAAAAAATGCTGCGGGAAGAATTGGCCAATGCTGGTTCTTAGGTTACATTGACTGGTTCATGGTTTTTTTAACTCCGGTAAAAATGCGGTCAGACATTTGTATAATTCTAATCCCGGCCCAGCTTGCAGCGGATAAAGCCGATCGAAATTAATCGGGTTTCCCGGTGCTAGTTTCCACTCGGTTTTTTGCGCTGTTTTCGGCGAAATATCGATCGCTACCGTGATGTTCGTAATGCTGTTGTGCTGCGGGATTCCCCGAAAACAGTAGCTTTTTCCGGTGCGTTTGTCGGAGTCGCTACCGGTGATGTATTTATCTCGTTTGCGAAATTGGATTTCTCGAAAAGGTCGATCGAGCGCAAATGAGTCTCGGAAGCGATAGTCTCCATCGGGCAAATTTTGGATGTCGGGCCTGATTTGAGCTATAACGGTGGCTGCACTGAGAGTTAGCATCATTTATCTGAGTTTTTTTTGCGAAATCAGCGATTTTGGTTCCTGCTGTGGCGCTGCGGGCGATCGGCTGAAATAACGTCAGCCTGTAACAAATTAATAAGAGTTGTTATGCAGTTTAACTCGATCCCTGTCTATCGTGAATAATTATTTCACGGTTTCATCTCGATTAAGAATCTGAGTAACAATAGAAATATTGAGCAAGCCATGAGAAATCTCACGGGCGCATATCTAGAGATTAATTGAGGATGCTGCTATGTTGGGCCTGACGCGAAAAACTAAAAATTTAGGGCGGCTGGAAACAGAAAATTTGGAACAGGGAGGCGGTGTCGCCTCTGGCTGTAAAAGTATCAGCTATGCGCGATCGCGAGTTTACAAAGATGAGGCTTTGGTATCTGCTTCGCTGGCGGGACTGCCGGCTCTTTTGGCATCCTTGGAAAGCTTGCGCGAGTAGAGTTTGATAACTTTGATTGTTAAAAATCCGGAGTTGACTGAGTTAAACTATTGCCACACTCCGGCAAAAATATTCTTGACTGCGATCGCAATTCGACTTAAATCTTCTTTCAGCAGCGGGGGCCAAGAAACTCCTTTGTCGAGTCCGGCTTCAAATTGCTGCAAACTTTCTACTGAGAGTAAATGCAGTGCCGAGATTAATTGCCGATCGAGCATGGGAGATTCTTGCAGGCCCTCAAACAATATTTTTAAAGCTAATAAAATCGATGTCACCTGTCCGGGTACCGGTGGCTGACCTTGTTTGAGGCGCATCAGGAAGGCATCGGGATTTTTTTTAGTTTCGAGGGCGCTTCCTTGGTCGATCAGAAAACTGCGGGCTGTTTTGTAATCCATTGGATGTGCGATCGATCTCCTGCAATTAATTAGCTGGAATTATATCATGTTTTGTCGCTTTCAACTTGCTAATATAGCAGACCGAAGAAAAAAAGCAACTCCTTAAGCGCGCATTGTCATCTACCGTACAGCTAATTGTAACAACGCATTTTCATGGGCCGCACAGCTTTCGGAAGGTGCGCCGCAGCGTACCCTACAGCTACGGTTGGTAGTTATGAATAAGTTTTAGAGAACGGAAAAATAAAACAATGGCAAAACGGCAGGGAAATAGTAGAAAATCCAAAATTTATCGCTACTTATGGCCGCTGTGTTTGTGTCTGAGCTTCCTGTTAGTTCCGCTCCTTCCCAAAACATCGGCAGAAACGCCATTTCCGCCGCCCGCTCCCCTTGCAAATAATGCTAATTTTGGGGCCAGAATTCAAAGAACGATGGGGTTACTTGCTGCCAGCACTCCCACAGAACGCCGCCAAGTACGCATCCTATTTTACGGTCAATCCATCACTCAGCAAGATTGGTGGAAAGATGTCGCAAAGGATTTGAAACAGCGATTTCCCTACGCTGATTTGATTATTGAAAATCGGGCAATCGGAGGATTTGCCGCGCCGATTTTGCTCCGTCCCAGCGAGCACGATTTGTATCCTTTTTATCCAGATTTGCTAATTTTTCACGTCTACGGAGGTGATGAGGATTACGAAGCGATAATTGCCAATGTCCGCAGCCGCACCGCTAGCGAAATACTCTTGCATTCAGACCATATAAACTGGTTGCCCGCAGGTAACAGTAGCGATAATCCAGATGAAGTCAAAGGATATGAATGGCACAATACTCATTCTACAAAATGGCTGCCAGAATTGGCAGATAAATACGGCTGCGAAATTGCGGAAATTCGCGAACCTTGGCGCAGGTATTTGCAAGACAATCGCTTGCAACCAAAACAGCTATTGAGCGACAGCATTCACCTCAACGAGTGGGGAAATTTTCTGCTAGCTGCTTTGATCAAACCGCACCTGCGATATAACCCAAGTTCTCCTCAAACGCCGCCGGAGTTAGTCAAAACCTATACAGTTGGTACTGATGTTAAATGGCAAGATGGCAAGTTGGTTTTAGAGTTTGAAGGAAATCGGATAGATGCGATCGCCGATAAAACCTTCAACGGCGGCGCGATTTCTGCTAAAATTGCGATCGACGGCAAAAAACCCTCAGAATTTCCCGAACTTTACACCATCACCAGACCCAGCGCTAGTCTGGGCGTCGCTTGGCCCGCAATTCTCCAAATATCCAGTCAAAAACCGCTAATCGTCGAAGATTGGAAAGCAGTAATTACCGAAATTAACAGCGACTCCAGCAAGTTTAAATTTGACGTCATAGGTTCCAAAACAGGTTACGACGGCAGCGGTACAAACGACAAAATGTTCGTTTCAAAATCTGGCCGCATCGCCATTGAACCGAAAAACTGGTGGCTGCAAAATGCCTACGACTACTCGAAAAAGGCTACACCAAAAGGCTTTGAGATTACGTGGCAAGTTAAGCCGATGTTTGTAGATTCATACATTCCGCCACAAATTGCAGATTCCAACCGCGAATATCCTACAACATTAGCTCAGAATTTAAGCAACTCCAAACACATCCTTGAAATCATTCCTGAAACAGAAGGCACAGTTCCCATTCAAGCAATTCGAGTCTATCGCCCTCCTTATATTCCTGATATTCCTGCGCCATGAAGAAAAACTAAAATCCTCACTACGAAGTTAGTTTATGTAGTTATTTCTTCAACCCACGCACCATCCGGGTTTTGTCTGTGTAAACGCGGTTTAAACCGCCGAGTCTTCTACCAACAATTACCCGCTTCTCGTAATTCCCAACTCGTGAAACATCAACAGCGATAAAAAGAAATCCGCCACAAAAATAAACACCCAAGAAGTCACCACCGCCGCCGTTGCAGCTTGACCTACCCCTTTCCCACCGCCCGCCGTTGTCAACCCCCAACCGCAACCGACAAGGGCAATAATCAACCCAAAAATAAAACTCTTAATCGCCACAGTTACTAAATCCCAAGGCCCCAAAAAAGTCCGCACCGATTCCAAAAATACCGACGGTTCCAACTCGTAAAAATAAGCCGCCACAAACAGCCCGCCCAAAATCCCCACCGCTACCGCAAAAATTGTTAAAATCGGCAGCATGATGCAGCAAGCTATCACCCTCGGCACTACTAAATAATCAACTGGATTTGTTCTCAACATATACAGGGCATCTATTTGTTCCGTCACCTGCATTTCTCCTATCTCTGCGGCAAAGGCCGAACCTACTTGTCCCGCCACCACGCCCGCCGTTAAAACCGGTGCTAATTCCCGGCAAAATGCCAGAGCAAAAGCACCTCCCACCGCCCCAATCGCCCCAAACCGAATCAATTCTCTGGCCGATTGAACAGTAAAAATCATGCCCGCAAAAAAGGCTATTAGCAGCACTGAACGCAAAGAATCCAGGCCTACTGTTACTAAATGTTCCATGATTTTGCGGCGGTCAATTTTGCATTGGAGTATCCGCAGCAGCACTTGACCGCCCAGGAACAGCGTCACTAAAAACCGCTGAAACCACCTGTTATTGAAGGTTTCATCTAAATGTCGATCGCGCTTTTCTTGGTATTTTTTAACCAATTATATCAATTCCGGTTGCACCGTCAGGTGACTGTTGACTGTTGACTGTTGACTGGCGGGTCGAAAAACTGAATGGTTGAGTGTTAACTGTTGACTCGATTTTATTATTCCGATGCAACCAGAAACGATATTATTGACAGCTCGCGATTAATTACAAACAGGGCAAATAATTGCTAAATAGAGACTTACCCAATTCTACAGCAATTACTGCGCGATTTGTCAACATATTTTTAGTCTGCCAGCCTTGCCGTTGGTAGGTTATACCATTTTAAATTTTAGATTGAGACTGATTAGTTTTGTGGTCATCCTCAGTTTTTCCCAATTGTCAAATCTCAAGTCTCAAATCCAAAATCTAAAATTTGATGGCTACTCGGCAAGCAACAAGTCGATAAACTTATCCAACTCTTCGTCATGCTTTTCGGCTTGATCCTTACCAATTCTCACCAAATCCAATATCCTCTCTTCCGAAGCATCATCAATCCGCAGCGGTGGTTCGTGGTTCAAATCGGGAGTAATTCTCAAATATTGATTTGGTCTTTCAATCGCATCATAAATTTGGAACAATTGATAATTTACAGTTTCAGCAACTCCCGTCATCATGATATTAATCAAAGGCTCAACCCACTCAATTTGACCCCAATTTTTCACTTCTTCGTAGGGATATTTTTTCTGAGCTTCTCCCGTCCCCAAAGATAAAATGACCATATCTTTTGCTGTCGGGCCTCTCTCTGGGCGATCGTCGGAAAATGTGAATTTATTTCTCACTTCCGCATAGGCGCAAAGTGCCGGATTGTTTGCGAATACTCCCCCGTCAATTAAAGCGTAGCATTCGTTTGTCAAAGAGTAAATTTTGGGAATTTCAAAGTAAGTGGGAGCGGCCGATGTGGCTCGGGCAACATCTCTGATAAAATAGTCAGCTTCGGGATGTTGTTTCGCATCCATTTGGTTGAAAAAATTAGCTTTTCTTCTTTCCACGTCGTAACTGGAAATTAAACAAGGTTTCAGCAGTTGGCTGAGTTGGCAATCACTAAAGTTTTTCCGAAAGAATTCTTCTAACGGAGGGCTGGGATATTTCTCATCTATCAAACCGTCTATAGAGCGAACTTTTTGCCAAAATGAACTTTTAAAAACGTCGCGGCCGCTGTTGATTGAAAAATTAACAGCGTCTAGGGCAGACCACCGAGGTCTGCTGGGATTTTTGGGATCGGGAAATAAATAGATACAAGTTAAAATTCCTCCCGCACTCGTGCCGGCGATTAAATCGAAATAGTCAGCTATTCTCGCATCTGGGTTGCCGCTTTTCTGTTGCAGCTTTGACTCGATGCTAACTGCAACTTGTGCGGGGATAATTCCTCTGATTCCGCCTCCGTCTATGGATAAAACTCTGTTATATTTAGACATAATTTTTGTTTCCTTTTTTGGATATTTGCTTGTTGGCTACACTTTTGAAATCAAAAGTGTTTGATACGATACTTAGCGGTAAGGTACACCCGAAACACCCTAGATATATTAGATTTTGCGTTTAGGAATTTCCTAAATTCATATCTAATATTTCAAATCTAAATTTAATTGGCGGGCTGCGATCGTGTATCGAAAAATGTACTCTACAATTTCTACGTAATTGTAGGCGGCGGCTGGCGAGTCTGCCCAGACTGTGATGCCGTGATCGCGAATTAGTAAAGCTGGTACAGAGGGTGCACAAATGGCAAAGTATTCGCAGATTTCCTTGGCTATCTTAGGCACTTCCAAATAATTTGCAAATAGGGGTATCGCCACTTGGGGGTTTTCCTCCCACACGCCCAAACCTTTGAGCATTTCGATCGCGGGTAAAGGCACTGCATCGCCTTCGGTTAGCCGAGAAACTAAATTTGCTTCGATGGAGTGGACGTGATAGCAAGCTTTAGCGTCTGGAAAACTATTGTAAACGGCTAAATGAATGCTGGTTTCGGCGGAAGGGCGGCTGTCGGGAACAGGCTGCTCGACGATCGCACCCTCGGAGCTCATTCTGATAAAATCTACTTCAGTCAACTGCCCTTTCGCGCGACCACTAGCAGTAATCCAAAAACTGCCATCTGGTAAGCGGGCCGAAAGATTGCCAGCAGTCCCCACCATCCAACCGCGATCGTAAAAATGTTTGGCTGCTGCAATTAAATCCGGTCTCAAATCGCCACTCATTCTTTGCAAATCCTCAGTTTTTTATCCAGCTTTTACGTTAATCAGAATTGCGCTAGTCTATTTAAATGTATGGTGCACAATGTGCACCTTACCAATACACATACCGCAGAGTGAGGTACGAAGAAAGTAATTCACAATTCCCTTCTACGAACAGGAAACACCAATGCCCAATGCCCTGTTTGCCCAATGCCCAAGAGAATCTAATTCACCTGAGAAAGGCTATAGTTTCAACTCCATTTCTGGGACAAATTTTCCAACACGTCAAAAAAATTATCCCATTTAGTATAAGGCTTTTGCTGTTCGTCTAGATACTCGGCAAGCCGATCGCGTGCAAACACAGACGAAGCCTGCAAAGCCATATTAAAATCCGTCAGCGAATCTCCAATTGCCACCTGTTCCTTTGCAGGGTGACGGCGCATTACCCGCACCTTAGACACCAATTCTGCATCTCCTTCAAACTCAGAATTGACTTGCAAGCGAGGGCCGCTAGAGTCCAGATCCACGGCGTAAATAGCGATCGCCCGGTGTGCCAAATCACCCATAACCGCCTCTACCATAATCCGTAAACCGCCAGAAACGATCGCAAAATCCACCTTTTGCTGGTCCAAAAAATCCAGCAATTCCACCAATCCCGGTCGCATCAGTTGTCCCCTAGAAAATTCCACAATTTCCCCGTAACGTTCCGAAGAAATAGACTCTAGTAACTGCCGCACACCCGATCGCAAACTCAGCCTTCTTGCGTACATTTCCGGCATTAGTTGAGACGATAATTCCGGTGCAAAATGCTTCAGCATTGCCACAAAAGTTTCTTCAACAGTGATCGTGCCGTCAAAATCGCAGAATACCACCCGTTGCCGATCGTTCGGAATTGGAGAATTTTGCTTGTCATCAGTCATTGTCAGTCGCACAAGATAGAGAACGGGAAAAGTTTACACTATTCATCGTACACCGAAGAAGTCATTAGTCATTAGTCATTGGTCATTAGTCATTAGTCATTAGTCATTAGTCATTAGTTATTGGTTATTGGTTATTGGTTATTGGTTATTGGTTATTGGTTATTGGTTACTGGTTATTGGTTATTGGTTATTGGTTATTGGTTATTGGTTATTGGTTATTGGTTATTGGTTATTGGTTACTTGCTACGAATTCCCAATCCCTCCGCTTGGCTCCGCCCACTTCTCAATTCCCAATAACAACTAACAACTAACACTCAACACTCAACACTCAACACTCAACACTCAACACTCAACACTCAACACTCATTGGTCATCAGGAAGGAGGCTCGCTTCGGCTTCCTTCGGCTACACTCTACCAGTTGTTCTTCGGGTAAAAAGAGACAAGAAGAGAAATGGAAGAAGGAAGAAACAAGAGGGAAGAAAGCCTTGAATTTTCGTTGCAAAATAACGCTTTAGTTTAGATCCAAAGCAGAAGCAATCGACGGCATCGGCGTGCAATGCGAGAACAACTTCCCCGCCCTCTGGTGCGGTTGATATAATAGCTAAACGCTGTTTCTGACACTGGCCCGGAAGATTTTATCAAGAATCTTCGATATCGTCTTCGATATCATCTTCGATATCATCTTCGATATCGTCTTCTAGAGAATCTTCGATATCCTCTTCGAGGAATGCTTCTACATCCTGCTTTTGATTTTTACTTTTTTGGGGATTAGCCTTAGTCGGCAAACAAATTAAATTGTCATCCTCAGTATTAATCAAACCTTTCGATCGCAACTTGCCCATCAGTCGCGTCACAGTCACCCGCGTTGAGCCGATAGCGCTGCCAATTTGAGCGTGAGTCAATACCCAAGGCAGCCTGTAGCCCCGAACCACATCCGGTTCTGCCTCACTTACGTAAGGTTCGCCGAACTCTTCGATCAACAAAGTGAGAAAACCCAGCAGTCGGTCGATCGTCCGGCGCTGTCCCAAAGTGCTCAGCCAGAGGAGTTTCCGCTGGTGCTGGTAGCGAAACGCATCCAAAATTTCCCGGCGAAAGTGAGGCCAATTATCCAAATCGTGCCAATACATCCACACTACGTGAGTTTGATCGGCATGAGCGAAAGCTTGGAGAGTAAACGGAGACTGAGCAACCAGCTCAAAAGGTTGACCCGCGCCGACGAAGCCCAAAAAAGCTTCTTCTGTAGTTTTGCGAGCTGATTTTAGCCCCGGCTTCGCCCCGACGCTAACTTGAGCGCTACCTACAAGCCGCACAGAACCTTTCTGGACTAAATAAAGCAGTCCGGGTCTGGCGGGAATCTTTTCGTCTTTGCTAAAAGTCCGGCAGCGGTAGTGTTCCTGGGCCCAGTCGATAATTCGCTGCCAAGTGATAAAAGGTCGATCGATCGTCTCTAGATGTGTGGAAGTTGATTGCATAAGTGAGGCTCTGGGATATATTTAATTAGTTAGAAAAACAGCTTCTGCCAGCATTCTGATACAAAGTGAGACAACCAACCCCCGATCGAACTTGCACGCTTCTTAACAGTGCTGATTATTTTCAGTTTTACCTAAAATTCAATGTAGCAAAAAATACATAAAAATGGTAGAGTTCAGCAAAGAGTTTCACGTAAATTATTGTTATGTAGCCCAAAAATCGCTCAAACGTCGATTAATTGGATGTAGCCGGTCAGGGCGAGCCGATCGCTCATCTGTAATATCAGCAGTTTAACGTACAACAACAGCGCCAGCGGTAACACTCAGAGAGTAATTTTTACCTAATGATGGGCCGATATGGATACACCAAATATGGAGCAGTGCCCCGAAGTTACAGTGAAGTGTTTTTTGCTCTTAAGATTGCAGGGCGCGATCGCCCAACAGGACACACTGGCACAAATTCCGTTAAATCGGGGTAAAGATAGCGCCGGGGTGCTGTACGTCTCTGCGATCGCCCTGAAATTGGCTAAAACTCGGCAACAGACACCGCAGGCGATCGCCGCCGAGTTGCTCGAAACTCTCAAACCGCTGTGCGAGCCAGATTTTGCCGTTAAAGTCGCACCGGGGGGCATAATTGAGCTGGAGCTGACTGATGCAGGTTTAGCCCTCTGGTTGCAGCGTTTAGCTCAAAATTCCCTCCCAGATCCCGAATCTCGCATATTATCTCCTGTTGTGTCAGGCGATCGACTGTTTCCCATTCAATACAGCCACGCCCGCTGCTGTTCCCTGCTGCGAATGGCCCACCGCGATCGCCTAATTTCGATCGCCCAACCCGATGTCCGTACAGCACCGCAAATTTGGTCGCTGGCGGCCCCAAATCCCATACCCTGGCTCAACAGCAGCCAGCAACTGCGGTTAGTACATCCGGGCGATCGTACTTTAATTTCGCAACTAATCACAGCCCTAGACAATTTATCTCCAGTTTTTCAGAATAATTGCACCCAACAAAAACCAGTCAATTATCTCAAAACAGCTAATAATTTGAGCCAAGCATTTCAGACTTTTTACAGCCAATGTCGGATTTGGGGCGAAGTTAAAACAGAAACACCAAAACTCGCCCAAGCCAGACTGGGTTTAATATTAGCAACTCAATCCTTGCTGCGATTTATTCTAGAAGAATTATTGAACGCCGTTGCTCCCGTAGAACTTTGATTGCAGTCACACAATGTTGTATCAGAATAATAACTAATACCAAATCCGAGCTTTCCAACTCCTGTATATTCTGACTTTTCTGTTTACTCTTCTCTTCTCTTCTCTTCTCTTCTCTTCTCTTCTCTTCGCGATAAGATCGCTGACGCGCGACTTCGCCTAAAGCGTCTTCGCGGTTCCATCATCAAGGGGGTATGTTACCTAGATTTAGTATTAGTTGTCAGTTGTCAGTTGCTAGTTGCTAGTTGTTATAGCAAATATGGGTTTTGTATCCCCTTTACGAACCAGTCGGCGTAGGCCGACATCGTTTGTGTAGACGCGGTTTCAACCGCCGAATCATCTAGTTGTCAGTTATCAGTTATTAGTTGCTAATTGTTATAGCAAATCCGGGTTTTGAATCTCCTTTACGCACCAGTCGCCTCCGGCCGACATCGTTTGACTTGCTGGCGGTTTCAACCGCCGAATCATCTACTATTCTTCAATTTTGGCGATCGGCAGCCTTACCGTAAACGTACTCCCGACACCCTCTTCACTGCTCAACACAATTTCGCCACCGTGCAAGTCCACGCATTTTTTAACAATACTCAGCCCCAGTCCAGTACCAGGAATTATACCCACATTTGTCGCCCGGTAAAACGAATCAAACAGCCGTTCTTGGTCTGCCAAAGGTATGCCAATTCCGGCATCTTGTACCGAAAAAATTACCTCAACCTCAGTAACTTTTAATTCAAAAACTACTTGAGTATTAGGAGGAGAATATTTAATAGCATTTGACAGCAAATTACTGAGAATGCACCGCAGCAAACTTTCCTCCAAACAAGCCATCGCCGATTGACTGTGATTCACAAAAACCAGCGTCACCGGCTCAGTTTGCGGCTTCAACTTCAGGCTGTTCTGAAATTCCGCTACCAACTCATCACAAAGCTTTGTTAAGTCTAGCGGTAGCAAGCAAAACGCCATTTTTCCCGACTCAGTTTTGCCCAGCAGCAAAACGTCATCTAATAACCGATCGATGCTTTTTGCTGCTGCTTGAGTTTTGTCTAGCATTTCTTGTGTTTTCTCATCTGTTAATGTCGATTTGTATTTAGTCAGAACTTGCGTAGTGCCGAGGATGAAGTTCAAAGGATTGCGAACGTCGTGAGCAATCATGTACAGCAAAGATGTTTTCATCTCGTTGAGTTCTTGGGCTGTTTGCAGAGTGCGGTCGAGTTGGTCGTGAGACAATTTGAGAGTTAAAGACAACTGGCGCGATCGCAGCAAAATTTCCACCCGCGCTTGCAATTCTATCTTTTCGACCGGAGCAATAATTAAATCATCAATAGTTTGCCAAATAAATTGCGTTGCCATCTTTACATCCGAGCGAGATGTAATCAAAAGAAAAGGCAAACATAGGGGGTGTTCTGCCTGTTTTTTGGCAGCTACCCATTGCCAGTGGTTTTTCAGAGCCTGACCGTCAATTATCCCCAAATCGAAAGATTGATTTAACCCTAAAAAATCGTCAATATTTTCTTTTGAATTGGGCAGCAATATTTCATAGTAAACTGCCAGCCATTCTAATAACAAGCGGCGATTTTCTTTCTGTTCTACAAGCAATAAAATTCGACTCACGCAGATTCTCCTAGCAAGCTGTGAACAACGGATAGCAAATCTCTAACGATCAAAGGTTTTACCAAAATGCTCCGAGCACCGCGGGAGAAGCTTTCGTGCCCAATGGCCGCGCTTTGTTTGGGCGAAAGTATCAGAAAAGGGATTTGGTGATTTCGCAATTGTTCGCAGCATTCCCAAATCTGGCTATCGAAACCAGAAATATCTACTAAAGCCATCCCGATTTTAGCAGGCTGACCGATCGCTCGCGCCACATCTTCAAAGCTAGAAGCCGCGAGCATCTGGTATCCTTCTTTGTGAAGAAATTGTGCTAAAAGCTCCAAGTTTCGGTGATTGCGGTCAACTGCTAAAATTATTGAATTGCCAGTCATCTGTCAGCTTCCTCGGAATAAGGCTGATGCCGTAGGAGATTTTATATTTAAGTTAGCGTCTGGGTACTTCAGGAAAAATCCCTCTCAATCAACAAGGCCGTCTATCAACTTAATGCCTAAATTTTCGACCGCCAAACAGCCGATTGAAATCGATTCAGAACCATTTCAACCCCGATTCAATCTTCATCCACTTCCCCCTCAACCCACACCGGCGCAGAGCTCAAAATGCCGCGCAGCCCCCGTATCGGCTTGCTGACTTTGAGGCCGTAGCGAGTAATATCGAGTTCTCGCAGAGTTTTCTCGAAATCGCTGACTCGTTTTTTAATTACTCCGATCGCCTTGCGGATTTCTGTTCTATTATGCAGTTGGCGTTCCAGATAGCGGATCAACAGAATATTATCCGCCAAATAGCTAATCCCGATCTCGGTCATCCGAAAATCTCCACCAATCTCTTCTACCTCATTAATCAAGATCACGGTAACTCCCATATTCTTGAGATACTTGCACAAAGCGTGCAAATTGTTCACCAAATTTTGCCCCTGCATCGAAAGTTGATAGCCAGAAACACTGTCAATCATCACAATCCGCGTCTTTTCCTGCTCCACTTCTTGGCGTACCATAGCAGCAAACTGATCGGGCGAGTAGAGCAAAGGTTCCACGGGTATCACCGAAAGAGTTCCCCCCGCAATCATCGCGCCAACCGGGATGTTAACTGATTCGCAGCGGTGCAGCAGAGTAGAAATTGACTCCTCAAAAATGTAAACTACCGATCGCTCCCCCCTTCCCGCCGCCTCCTTCATAAACTGAATTCCCACCGTCGTTTTACCCGCACCGCTAGGCCCCGTAATCACCGTCACAGTCCCCCGTTCCAGCCCCCCGTGCAACAGTTCGTCAATTTCAGGAACCCCAGCAGAAATCGGTTCAGCCACAAAATCCTGTTGATAGTTGTCCGGTAGCAGTCGCGGAAATACCTCCATACCAGTCTGAGTCAGGCGCAGCGAATGGCGGCCGTTGCGGAAGTTGGAACCGCGCAGCTTGCTGACAGACAGAGTGCGCCCTTCACTCAGCAGTTCCAAATAAATTACTCCGTCGCTGATGAATTGCAAATCGTCGTCGGGAGCACTTAATGTGCCTTCTGAGGTGAACACCACCGTCGCCCCCCCTTCCACCAAAAACCGCAGAAAAGACAAAACTTGCTTGCGAAACTGAAACTCATCCGCAGCTAAATAGCGAAATTGAGTAATCGCATCCAAAAATACCCGAGTAGGCTTGACAGCTTGGACTCGCTCGATAATCTTTTGTGTAGTGGGTTCTCGCTCAACCTCCGACGGGGAGAAAATGTCATAAGTTTGAATTTCTGTAAAGAATTCCGAGGAGGGACTCAAATCGAGGAAAGCCATCGATTCGATATCAAAACCGAGAGTTTCGGCATTGGCGCGCAATTGCGCTTCCGGTTCTCCTAAAGTAATAAACAGGGGCTTTTCACCCACAGCCATACCTGCGGTCAAAAAGTGCAAGCCCAGCGTAGTTTTGCCGGTGCCAGGGCCGCCCCGCACCAGATAAGAGCGCTGAGCAATCAGCCCGCCGCCAATCACTTCGTTGAGACCGGCAATTCCTACAGAAAGTCGGTTTTGAGACATTTGTTGGTTCATGTTTTGAATATCGGGCCAGTATTAATATTTAATGGTTTTAGGCAGTGCTGTAATTATTTTTTTACCGGGCGTTTGATAACCTTGATGAAATCTTTATCTACCGAAAATTACGTTACCACACAAAAATTAGAAAATATTGTCGGCACTGCTGCCATCTGTCTGCAGCAAGACACAGAGGCGGTTTGGCAAAATCGGGTAGAAAAAGCAATTGCCCCCGGTACTTCAATAGACTGCACTGTTTACCCTCATACTCAGGCAGAACTCGCGGCCGTGATTGCTTGTGCTCGGCAAAATCGCTGGGCCGTCTTGCCGGCAGGGAGTGGCAGCAAACTCGATTGGGGGGGGTTGGTTAAATTAGACCCGGATCCCCCCCAGCCCCCCTTAACAAGGGGGGAGCAAGATGTTGTCAAAGTCCCCCTTTTTAAGGGGGATTTAGGGGGATCTCCTGATGCCAGGGGACTCGCGGCTGCGAGCACAGCGCGCCTGAATCGCCTTGTAGAACACGCTGTGGGCGATTTAACGGTGACTGCGGAAGCGGGGATGAAGTTTGCCGATTTGCAGGAAATTTTAGGTAAATCAGGTCAATTTTTGCCGATCGATCCAGCATATCCGCAGCAGGCAACTTTGGGCGGGATTGTCGCTACTGCTGGTGCGGGTTCTCTGCGGCACCGCTATCGGGGGGTGCGCGATTTGTTGTTGGGAATCACCTTTGTGCGATCGGACGGTAAAATTGCCGTAGCTGGCGGTCGAGTTGTTAAAAATGTCGCCGGTTACGACTTGATGAAACTGTTTACCGGTGCTTACGGCACCTTGGGAATCATTTCTCAAGTAACTTTCCGAGTTTATCCATTACCTGAATCATCGGGAACTGTAATATTGACTGGGGAAACTAATGCTTTAGCCCAAGCTGCTCAAATCTTATTATCCTCTGCCTTGACTCCGACAGCAGTTGATTTTCTGTCGCCGCAGTTAGTAGAAAAACAGAGTTTGGGTAAAGGTTCGGGATTAATCGTCAGGTTTCAAAGTATCGCCGAAAGCGTCAAACAACAATCAGCCCGCTTGCGGTCAGTTGGCGAAAAGTTGGGATTGCAAGGTACTAGCTGCGGCGGTAATGATGAGGATCAATTATGGCAAAGATTGCCAGAAACAATCTGGAATTCTGCCAATAATTCAGCAATTATTTGTAAAATAGGCATCAGACCGTCGGAGGCTGTCAAGGCAATTAATGAGTTGCCGGTACAGGACGCTTTGATTCATGCCGGCAGCGGTTTGGGGGTTTTGCGGTTTGAGACGGCGACTGCTGATACGCTGTTGCAGGTACGCAGGGGGTGCGAAGCTAAAGGCGGTTTTTTGACTGTTTTGGCAGCGCCGACCAATATCAAGCAAGGGTTAGATGTTTGGGGCTATACTGGAAGTGCGATCGATTTAATGCGCCGCATCAAACAAGAGTTTGACCCGGAAAATATTTTTAGTCCAAATCGCTTTCTATTAAAAGGTTCGTAGTGAGGACGACCGTCCTTTTTGAATCTATTTCTAAGTCTTTTGTGAACCTGATTTTTTTTTAAACGAACCGCGAAGGCGCAAAGAGCGCAAAGGAAGAAAAGAGAAGAAAATAAGAGAAGAGTTTGTGTTTAATTGACTGATGTAGACTTCCTATCTAGAAACTTCTCTAAAAGTTAGATTTTTCTTGATTTAGCAAACCCATTATATTACTTCTTCCTTCTTCCCTCTTCCGACGGACTTACATCCGTTACATCCGTTACATCCGTTACATCCCGTACATTGCTCGTTGCCGAACTTCCTTCTTCCTTCAAATATGCAAACTTCAGAAACATCTCAAATTCCCAGCGATGATTTAAAGCCTGCTAAGGAAAGCAATTTCCTCGCACAAAATCCTCATTTGCAAACCCTGGAAATTCCCGGTTTCGACGCTAAAAATCCGCCGGATCCCAAATTAATTGATACTTGCGTCCACTGCGGCTTTTGTTTGTCAACTTGTCCGAGTTATCGCGTACTCGGCAAAGAAATGGATTCGCCCAGAGGCCGCATTTATTTAATGGATGCAATTAACGAAGGCGATGCACCTTTAAACGAAGCAACTTCGCAGCATTTTGATACTTGTTTGGGCTGTTTGGCCTGCGTGACAACTTGTCCTTCTGGGGTTCAATACGATAAGCTAATTTCTGCAACTCGCCACCAAGTTACTAGAAATCAAGAACGCACTTTTTCTGACAATGTAATTCGTACTCTGATTTTTAATCTCTTTCCCTATCCTCACAGGTTGCGGCTTTTGCTTGTACCGCTGTTTGTTTATCAAAAATTAGGACTGCCAAAACTAATTCGTAAAACAGGTTTGCTGAAAAAAGTATTTCCTCGCTTGGCGGCGATGGAATCTATTTTGCCGAAGGTAACGGTTGATTCTTTCCGGGATAATTTACCGGAAGTTATTCCCGCACAAGGGGAGAAACGCTATCGAGTCGGCGTGATTTTAGGTTGCGTGCAGAGGTTGTTGTTTTCGCCGGTTAATGAGGCTACGGTGCGTGTTTTGACGGCTAACGGCTGCGAGGTTGTGATTCCGAAAAGTCAGGGATGCTGTGCTGCTTTACCCGAACATCAAGGACAAGCTGAACAGGCGAAATCTTTGGCGCGACAAATGATTGACAGTTTTGAAAATACTAATGTTGATTTTGTAATTATTAATGCTGCTGGCTGCGGTCACACTTTGAAGGAATACGGTCACATTTTAGCTGATGACCCGGAATATCGGGAGAAAGCTGAGAATTTTGCGGCCAATGTTAAGGACGTGCAGGAGTTTTTGGCAAGTGCGGGCATTACGGCTAAACTCAATCCTTTGATTGAGGGAGATTTGACAATTGTTTATCAGGATGCTTGTCATTTGTTGCACGGACAAAAGATTAGTTTGCAGCCGCGCCAGTTGTTGCAACAAATTCCTGGTGTGAAGCTAAAAGAACCTGTGGATGCTGCTTTATGTTGCGGGAGTGCGGGGGTTTACAATATGTTGCAGCCGGAAATTGCTGATGAGTTGGGTGTGCAGAAGGTGGAGAATTTGCTGAATACTGGGGCGGAGTTGATTGCTTCTTCTAATCCTGGTTGTTCTATGCAAATTAAGAAGCATTTGGAGTTGCAGGGGAAGGCTGTTACTTTGATGCACCCGATCGAGCTTTTGGATTATTCTATTCGTGGGGTGAAGTTGCAGAGGCGTTAGTTGGCTGGGGCGGGCGGTGTCTGCCCTGTTTTTGATGCTGAATGAGATTTTTTTTGATGAACCGCAGAGGGCGCTGAGGGCGCGGAGTTAGAGAGGAGAGAGCAAGATGAATAGGTTATTGTATTGAGAAGTATCGCACTTTGGGTTGCTGTCTTAGCGGAAAGACTGCGATCGATGGGAATTGACCCGGAATAATTGTAGACTGGATTGGGCCTGCGGGCGATCGCACTTTTAAATTTTAACAAAAGTGCGATCGGCACAACAACTAATGACTAATGACCAATGACTAATGATATCAAATCCGGTAGCATCGGAATGATTCAGATATATATTCTCGGACTCTGTGTACTCTGTGTTCTAGTAAGGTTAAATCATTCCGATGCAAGCGGAAACGATATGACTAATGACTAATGACTAATGACTAATGACTAATTCCCTCTTCCAACTTCAAAAAATGCACTTGTCCCGAAGCTTCCGCCGCCACAATTGTCACCCCATCCGGTGCAATAGCGCAAGCTTTCAAAGCACTATCTCCCCTGAAACTAGCAACTATTTTTCGACTCAACAAATCCCAAACTTTCAGAGTATTGTCATCGGAAACCGAAATCACCTTATTTCCCAAAGTCGCCACAGATGTTACCGCATCCCCATGACCTGCCAAAGTAAAAATTTCTTTTCTACTTGACAAATCCCACACTCTCAGATTTGGTTCCCGCCCGCCAGAAATTGCCCATTTACCATCCGTTGTAACTGCCACAGCATTCACAAAACTCTCATGACCTTTGAGAGTAAAAAGTTGATTTTTGACGGCTAAATTCCACATATTTTTCAAAATATTCTTTTCTTTCCCCAAACTCCAAACTTTCAGAGTTTTGTCGCCGGACGCCGAAATTACCCGTTTTCCGTCGGGAGTAACTGCTACAGCTTTTATCCCGTCTGTATGACCTAAAAATGTAAAAAGTTCGTCTCCTGTTTCTAAACTCCAAACTTTAATAGTTTTGTCTCCAGAACCAGAAATTGCCATCGTTCCGTCAGGCGTAACAGCTACAGAATTTACCCAGTCTCTATGACCCCTGAAAGTCAAGATTGCGGTTCCGGTTTCTAGATCCCAAAGTTTCACGGTTTTGTCGCCGGAACCCGAAATTATTCGCTGGCTATCTGCTGTGATTGCGATCGCTTTTACCCAATCTTGATGTCCCCCAATAGTAAAAATTTCTTGCCCATTTTTGAGATTCCAGACTTTAATTCTGTTGTCTCCTGAACCAGAAATCGCTTTAGTACCGTCCGCCGTCACTGCTACAGCATTTACCCAGTCATCGTGACTTGCAGGTGATAAATTTTCTTTGCCTGTTTCTAAGCGCCAAACTTTCAGGGTTTTGTCCGATGAACCAGAAACTATCTGCTTCCCGTCGGGGGTAACAGCGACAGCATTCACGGGCGCGATGTGATTGGTAAAAGTAAAAAGTTCTGCTTTTGTTTCTAAATTCCAAACTTTCAGGGTTTTGTCGCCGGCTGCCGAAATTACTTGTTTTCCATCGGGAGTGACTGCTACAGCTTGGACGAAACTGCTGTGTTCTCCTAAAGTGAAAAGTAGCTTTTCTTCTAACAAACTCCACACTTTGATAGTGCCATCATAACTGCCGGAAATTATTTGTTTACCGTCGGGAGTTACTGCTACTGATTTCACCCAATCTGTATGTCCGGTGAGGGTAAAAAGTTCTTGTCCTGTTTCTAGATTCCAGACTTTAATACTGTTGTCTCCCGAACCGGAAATTAACTGTTTGCTATCGGGAGTTACTGCTACGGACTGGACAAAACTGCTGTGACCTTTCAGGTTGAAAATCACTGTCCCTGTTGACAAATCCCAAACTTGTATGCTGCCGTCCCAGGAACCGGAAATTATTCGCTTGCCGTCGGGAGTTACTGCTACTGCTTCTACTGCAAAAGTATCGCCTGCTAATGTTAATATTTCTGTTCCAGTTGCTAAATTCCAAATTTTAATCGTGTTGTCCCAAGAACCGGAAATTACTTTAGTGCTGTCTGGGGTGACGACTACAGCATTGACGTAGGTAAGATGACCTTTGAGGGTGAAAAGTTCTTCTCCTGTTTCTAAGTGCCAAACTTTGAGATTGTGGTCTGAGGATGCAGAAATTACCCGCTTGCCGTCGGGGGTAACAGCTACAGCTTGTACCCAGTCTGTATGTCCGGTGAGGGTACGTAGCAATCTGCCGCCCGGAGGGGTAAAGCTGGGCGTTAGGGGTCGCAACCAGGGGTTTTTCTGCTGTTTTGCTTGGGTTAGGAGTTTGTTGATTTCGGGGGTTTCAAAGCGCATTAAGCGGGCAATTAGTTGCGCTGCTAGTTGGCTTTTGTCTTTGGCTAATATGTGGGCAGAAAGTCTGATTGCTTCTTGGATTAACTTGAGATTTTCGGTTTTTGGATCGGTGATATTATCAGGATCTTTTGCTAAATCATAATCTTCTATTAGGGCTTGTACTCCTGATGCTGACAGCTTGGATTCAATAAATTTGTAATCTGTTAGTAAGCTGTATAATTTTTCTGAGTCTGAAGTCGCTGCTAGCTGATTTGGCAGCATTTCCAGACAGTGTGTCTGTTCTGCAGACTGCATTGTGTCCAGCCCTTCCGTAAACTCGCTCATAAATTTGCTGATGTCTTTTTTTTAAATGTATGCGATCGCTAGCTGCACGTTGCTGGAAACTCGCTCGAGAATCTTTTCTCGTTTATTTAGGATGACATATTTGAAGGCTATTTGCTACCGGGCTACTGCCCTCGATGAGGCTGATGGTTCAATGAATCGCTGGTATTTGAGTCCGTGTCTGCTTTGAGAATTTTTAATGAGTGCGATTGCTATCAACCGCAGCCCGTGAAAATTCAACTCTGCAGCGCCAAATCTACCGATCGACAAAACCTGACATATATCGTTGTTTTTCTTAATATAGCTGGTCTGGGAATGATGATTGTCGATCGGCTAACACTCTCAAAGCTCAATTTTTTAAGGTACCGCAATCCTATTGGATGCGCGAATCAGACTTTTTTAGCGCCATACGATGCCGAATCTAATTTTCTGTCAACTCGGCTGCATCAGCCTGCTGTCGCCCGGTGGGGTTTCGTACCTCAACCAAACCTGCAATCTGCTGGACCCAAATCCCGGAAAGTTTTGCAGGCGCGCCCTATTCCTTTAAAATATAGAGTGGCACTTGCACTCTTAAACCTGGTTTATCAGCTAAAATCATTGGTTTAACCGCTAGGTACGCAGGTAGAAACCGGGTTTCTGAGTTTATAGCACGCCCGTGGCGATCGAAAATAAAGAAGTATTTAAGTTTAGAGACAAGTTTTATGGATGTTATCGAGTTTTTTGAGTTAAGTGCAGGTAAATGGTTTTCCCAGCGTACCGTACACAATCTTCAGTCTGGCGAATTACAGGCTGGTAAATCTGACCTCAAAATAGAAATGGTGACAGCTAGCGATGCAGCAATTGTCAAACTTTGCCAACAACACTCGATTAACCCTACCTCAACTCAGCTAAAGGGCGTTCGGATTTCTTGGGACGGTATTCCCGATCGCAACCAAGCTAAACAAATTGGTTCTACAATATTAGCGATCGTCCCCAATCCCGACAATCCTAGGGAAGGTCAAGTGTTGCAAGAGAAGGGAAACGCCCGCTACGTGATGGGCGATGACGATGTGCTGACATTGATTACAGAATCAGATACTGTCCGCGCCGAAGAAAGGCTGTGGTATCTCATGCCCAATCTGCGGCTGCGGACTAGCGTTGTTAAGCAAGCTAACGGTACCCAACAGGCATCTTTTTGTTCGGAAATTCGGATGGGAGTAACTGCGAAAAGTTAACTTTCGGTCGATTGAAGAATTGAACAATTGAATAATTGAGGAATCAGAGATTTACCCCACTGATGAATCTGCTATAGCGGTTCTCAAGCGTAGTGATATCGTTTCCGCTTGTATCGTCAGGTGATTTAACCTTATTAGAACACAGAGTACACAGAGTCCGAGAATATATATCTGAATCATTCCGATGCTACCGGATTTGATATGAGGTATGCCCCATGCCCAATGCCCAATGCCCCATGCCCAATGCCCAAAATTTACACTTTCTTTCTGCTTTCTCGCTTTTTGATTCGGCCTTTGAGGGCAATGGCTTTTAACTTGGTGTGAAAATCAGTGTGTTTGACAACTGGGAATGATTTTGTCACAGGTTTGTCGGGTAAAAAGCGATCGACCTCGGCTTTATCGGCGAGGGCGGTAAGGGCTAGGTCTTCATATACTACAACTTCTTGATTTTCTTTTGTACGATCGCGATCGGGTAATTTTTCTGTTTCCTGTACTTCTATGTTCGGGACTTCTGCATCTGGCGCGCGATCGATTTCGGGCTCTGACGGCGCAAGCAAATCTAACTCTGCGACACTGACTGCCGGTGCGGGGTTCGATAAAACTCTACCGTCCTGCGGCAGTTTAGGCTCTTTTTCAAAGTTTAAATCTTGAGGAAAATTGTTGCAGACTAAGCGTTCAAACTCGCGATTAAAATGATAGAGCGGTTCTCCTATCCGGTGCCACATACTCAATAGCTGATCGACAGAAACAGCTTTGTAGCGCCCTTGATAAAGCGCTTCAACCACTGCTAAACGCAGCCAGTAGCCGGGGTACTTGGTCAGCCATTCACCCGCCAATTTTTCGGCTTTTTTGCCACCTAGGTCAAAGCCGTAGTGAACCAGCAGAGCCGCTGCTTGTGCAGATATTGCCGTCACTTCTATCATTTGTTATTGGTTCGTTGTCTGTTGTCTGTTGACTGTTGACTGTTGACTGTTGTCTGTTAACTGTTGGTTCCAAATACCCTGTTTGACCAATTCCCAATTAGCCAATTGAATTAATCGGATAAACGCACGCCTCCTTCTACTGTTTTCACGTCTCCAGAAAAAGGTTGGGGAGTGCCGTTCCAATTGAAGTCGCTAATTCTAAAAGTCAGGCTGCCGACTTGACGTTCAGGATTAAAACGCAAAATAATTGCGTAGCTGCGACGGCTGTATTCTAAAGTGTAGTTCGTACTGATTGCTTCCTTGCTCTCTAAATTAATAGCTGTTTGAAAGCCAACTCGAAATCCTCCGTAAACTTGCTGGACAAGTCCAAAAGATAGGACTTTCAAATCTACTAGCCGATCGAACAAATAAGGCGATATGCCGTCCCGCGCTACCTGAGTGTAAGTCACGTTAAATCCAGTGTAGTCGAGGAAAGGGCGGGAGAAATGGCCGAACTGCCCTTGAATGCCGACGCTGCTGGCGATCGAGTTTTGTGTGTCGCCGCTGCTGTAATAAGTGCCAACTCCCCGGACTCCCAAGGCTAGTTGCAAGAAAGGAACCACTGGGTTGCGCGTGTACTTCAAACCCTGGGTGGGAGTGCGGGGTAGCGCTTTACCCTCCCACAGGTTGAAGCCGCGGCTCAAGGCGAAGCTGGCTTGGGCGCGGCCTAAATCGATGCGGTTGTTTTCGCGCACTGGTTCGAGCAAGTCTGGTCTATCGGTGTCAGCATTGATAAATTGATACCCGGCTTGATAGCTGAGATTGATGCCTGTGCTGCCGAGTGGGATGACGGGGGAAGTGAGGACTGCCCCGAGGCTGCTCTGCACGGTTTGATAGCCCAGAGAGCCGTTAAACAGTCGATCGCGGTAACTGTATTCTGCCGCTAGAGAGTGAGTGCCGATCGACTGCAGCAGGCGCACATTGCCCCGAAAGCTGTCTTCTGGCAAATTCGGGAAATCCTCGAAACTCAGAAATATCGCCGAGGCTTCGATATTGGTACGAGGGCCTAGCCTAGAGGTCAACTTCGCTTTGAGTCCGTAGCTGTCGGGAAAAAACGGATTGCCGCCGTGATCTGCCACGACCCGCTGAAGGTATATTTGTGGTGTCAGGGTGAGCCGCACCGGCCCGTTTTGCAACACCTGAAAACCGCACTCGGCATACAAACCGCCCCTGTCCCCGCCGTCGTAGCCAAAGGTCAAACAAGGGCCGTTCTGCTGTCGGCTGTCAAACACTTGTCTGCGGGGATACACGGGTATTTTGATGCGGTTGTCAAATACTAAGCGGGGCGAATTTGTGACTAATTCTTCAGCCGTGGGCGAAATGCTTCTAATCGTCGCCCTCCGCGCCCTGTATTCAAATTCTGGCGGGGAAAACGGGTCGTTAGTAATCCGAATGTTGGTTGCGACTCTGGCGCCGTTGGGCAGAAGTTCGAGGCGTTCTGCTTCAAAGCGGATGCGGTTGACTGCGCCGACAACTTGGGGGGCTGCTAGCTGTCCGCCGCCGCCGATGGTGACGCTGGCCGCTCCTGGGGATTTGACTTGGCGCAGGGGCTGCTGGCTGGTAATTCGATCGCTCAGAGGCTGTTCGAGAATGGTTCCGGCACTAATATCTGTGGGTAGTGTGGGCGTTAATTCGCTACCTGCTGCGGGCAGGAATATTTCGCCACTTGCTTGTTCGACTGCGCCGGAGTTGAGGCCGAGATTGAATTCCATCTGCTGGCCGCGGACTACTTGTTGGCCGCGACTATAGGCGACGTTGCCTGATGCTACCACTTGGCGGGTGACTAGGTTGACGATCGCGCGATCGGCATCTATCACAGTTTGCCGGAACCGCACCACAACATTACCAACCGCCGTGACAATTTGCTGCTTGTCGTCAAATTCTTGGCGGTCGGCCTTAATTTCGATGGTATCGGCCGGACTCACCGGAAAAGGCACCGTCCGCTGAGATGGTGCGGTGCGGACTCCCGGCGCGGCTGGTTTGGGCTTTGGTTTGGGCTCTCTTGTTGCGGGTTTGGGGGCGGTTCTTGGTGCGGGGGCGGTTCCTGGTGTGGGAATCTCGAACTGTTGCTGCTCGGTGGGAGGCTGTTCTGGCGCGGGTTCTGGAACGGGAATCTCTGTTGGTACGGGAGCGTTCTCTTCTAACTGTCGGCCTTGGGCCTGATACCAACTTTCTTGCGGTTTTAGCGCATTCTTGTCCTCTTTTCTCTGCTCCCCTACTATTTTTTGGCGATTCCGAGCTGCCACAGCATTTTCTACCGAACCTAACTGGTAAGCAGTAAATGAGGAATCTTGCTTAGCTGCTGGAGTTTCGGGTTTTTCCGCAGCAACCGGGTGCCCAAATCCCGCTACTGCTTCGTCGCTTTCGACTATGGCTGGAGGGTGTGCGATTTCTGGAGGCTGTTGGTTGCTGGCTGGGGGGGTATCGAGGACTGCTGCTTCTTCTACTTGGGCCGGTTGCTGGGGTGGCTGAACGATTTCTGAACTTGGTTCCGGTGTTTCTACGGAGTTGCTGGGGGTGTCTCCATCACTGGCTGCGACAGTTAGGGCTGCTTTCTTTGGTTTCGCGATGTAGATGATGGCAGGTGGTTCGGGCGGCGGTACCGGATATGGCATAGTTACAACAGGTGAGTCATCCGATTTTAGATTTTAGATTTTAGATTTTAGATTTTAGATTTTAGATTTTAGATTTTAGAGGTTTTTTATAGCTGAGAATCGATCGTCCAAATTTTCGCACTTAACAGCCAGCGTTTCAAAGTTAAGCTAAATTTTTTTGCTGCGCGGAGTTGTTAGCTGGCTCATCTTTATAAACTTGGTTGCTTACTAGATGTTTCGCGGGAATCAGCGAATATTTCCTAGCAAACGGGTTTGTTTTGCCACAAGATAACCTCGCTGGTGGTGCGAGGTCAAGTTTTGATTTACTCATTGTTGTGGCTTCGTGCCCTGGTTCGGGGGCTGCGGTGTCGGCCCCCCGAACTAGCGGCCCAGATAGCTGGCTTATTCCATGTCTCTGCGGTTGGGGTTCCGGGCTGGGTCATTGGACAAAAATCCAAATACGAACAGGGAAACAAAAAATAGGACAACTACATTAACTACGATTTTGAGGGTTAGCACTGTGGGAGCCTCCAAAGATGGTTTAATACTGAGCTGATTGCTGCGAGTGCAACTTTTTTTATCATAGGCTAAAGATTACTCAATTTTATCTTTGGTTTGGAGGATTGTTGGCCAATTGGTTTTTGCCCAGTTCCAGAGTTGCTCTAGGATGTTTTCTAGTCGCACCATGAGTAGGTCTATCCATTCGAGCACTTGTTCTAGCGGGTGTTTAATGTAACCCATTGATTCGGATTTTGTTTCTAAGTATTCGTCGGCGGGCGGGACGGTGGCGCTGCGATTTGTTGGTTGGGCCGCTGTGGCTGTTGGGGTATATTTGCTGGTTTGCTGGGTGATTGCTGTTGGGGATTGGCTGTTTGGCGCGGTGTTGGGGTTTGTGTATTTTGGCACTTGGGTTTCCTGTTTCCCCCCAGGGGTTGATGGTGTTGCGGGTGCAGGGCTATTTTTTTGAGTTACTGCTAAATTTGAGGCTTTTTGGGGTTGACTTTTTGACTCTGGTGCGAGCAAGCTCTGCTTGAGTCCGGCGAGCAGGCGGTGAATTGATTTGGGGTAGGGCGATATTGAGACTGCAGTCGATCGACCTTCTGCCATTTCCTCCTTGACTTTTGATCTGTTTTGTGATATTGAGATTTGATCTGTTGCGCCGTCGGGTTCGGAACTGCCCTCGATCGACTGCTGCGGCCCTGGTTCCCCGAATAAGTCTTGCCAATTCAACCAAGGTCGATCGACCTCTTGGGTGTTTTCGGTTTTCTCTAGCTGTCCTTGATGTTGCAAATAATACCTAATTGCTACAGATTTCTCCGTGCTATCACTGGCTGCTGTTTCTTTGCCCAGCAGGTGGTCTACTGACGACCAAATCATTGTTTCGATGTTTTGAGCGTATTTCTCCAGGATTTCGCGGGCGGTCAGACCTAAATTGGTTGGCGCGACTGATGTATCAAGTTTTACCTCGGGATTGGCCGCGGTGGTTTTGTCGGCTGGGGGGACGGTAAATTCTTCGAGGTTGAGGGCGGCGCGATCGAGTAATGTGACAAAGGAGAGAGGATTGGGCGCTCGATCGAGCTTGTTGTTAAAATAAGTTTCTAATTTTGGCGTATTGTCATCAGTAGAATTTGATGCAGAAATCGACTGCTGCAGTGCGGTTGTTGTCGCAGCAGCCATCTGCGCTGTGGCTTTTTGGAGTAAGATAGCGTTGCGGTCGATCGATTTTTTGACTGCGAAAATTGATTCTCCAAACTGATTTCTTTTCACCGCAACCGGACTTGTCTGCAGCCAAGCCATCAATTCCCAAAAACGACGCACCGGCGCTAACTGAGATTTTTTAGCAGCCGACTCCAAACCGAGATTAAACTTTAATTCTTTTTGGGCAATGTGCCGCCGTTCCGGCCCGTTGTTGGCGACTTCCCAAGTTATCCGATTTTCCAGCAATTCCTGCTGTTGGGGTGTCAAAATATCTAACACCTGATTTTCTCTTCCCACCAAAACTAAAGTGCGCGCCGGAATGAAAGTCGCGATGGCGCTAACTTGTGGTTTGCTGTCTAATTGAGTTTTGGTTAGCGGATGTTCTAAGGCGGAAGTTGTTTGATGTTTGGCAGTTTTTCCACTGAAAAAATTGATAGCTGGAAGCAAACCCCTAGCTGGTTTCTCCGTTGCTGAATTTGTCTGATTTATTAACAGCGGGGCACTGGCTAAAGTTTTGGCAGTTTGTGACGGATTTAGAAGATTTTCGGCTAAGTGCAGGATTTTGCCGATCGAACTTTCCGACGTTTCTCCCTCATCCCAATTTGGTAGCAAATCGGGATTTTCGTCCCCAACATCTTTTTGCAATTCAGGTAAATCTACCTTGGGACTTGATTCCCGCAACTGTCTGGTCAACATTCGGGAACTTTGCACCAGCAAGTAAGCTGGATAAAGTAGAATTTGGGTACCGCTGAGGGTTGTTTGTTTAATTTGTCGCCAAGTGCGATCGCAATTATCGGCGACTTGGCGGGACTGTTTGGATATAAAATTTAATATTCGGCTTTGGTATGGGCCGTAGTAACCGTTAGACATAAGTTTAATTATTGAATTCAGGTTTTAGATTTGCGCCGGAATTGCTAAATTTTGCTGTAAAATCAAACCGAGATATTAATCGCAGTTTCAAACCCTCTGAAACCATTATTTCTTCGCGTCCTTTGCGCCTTCGCGGTTCGATTCCGATCCTGATTCCTACGCAATTCCTATTTTAGCTAAAAATGAACGCTTCTGTGACACCCGCTAGCAATAATATTTCTGAAGTTGTAGAGAAGTTGCGCCGCCTCAGTCAAGTGGAGGTTCAGTCTGGCTGGAGGTACTGCGACGGTGACTCGGTGGCGGGTTCGGTAGGTATTTGTAACGGGCCGGTTGCCGAACTGAACGGGAAAGGACATATTGCTTGGCCATCTGGGAAGCAAGTTGTTTATTTAGGGCAGAAATTTGTCATTCCTAACAATTTGCACGGCTATCCTGTGGTTGGTTTGCGGTTGCTGTTGGGCTTGACTTGGTGGGCCGAAGATGCTCAGATTTTTGTCGGCGGCGAGTTAGTCGGACAAGGTGATTTGTTCGATTGTGCCGATCGAGTTTTGTTGAGTGCGTCGGCAAATCCGGGAGATGAATTTTGGGTGATGTTGCGGTTGGTAAGTCCAGGCCACGATAGCGGTGCTTTAGTGCGATCGATTTGCTTGTACGAAGCGGCAGATTCTGCTTGTTTCGATCCGGGTTTTGTGGCCGACGAATTAGAAATTTTGCAAAAATCTTTGGCTGGTAATTCAGAAAATAAAAATTCCCAATACCTCCCCACCGAAAATATAGCAAATCATCCCTGGTTTGTCAAGGGGAATTTGCTGAAATCTGAGATTGATTTGGCGGTTAATTTGATTGATTGGTCTGCTTTTCCGAATCGCGCCAAGTTCGATCGCTCTCTCTCTGTTCTGCGGCACAATTTACTGGGATATCTCCGAGCTTTTTCTGGGGAGTTGGATGATGTAACCGCAGAGGCCACAGAGAACACAGAGGGAAGAATAGATCGAGTTTTTGAGGTGGGAGAAAATGGCGAGAGGATATCTTTTTCTGGGGATTTAGATGATTTAACCGCAGAGGCCGCAGAGGACACAGAGGGAAGAATAGATCGAGTTTTTGAGGTGGGAGAAAATCAGTACAGTACATCTATATATATAGGGAAAAATGGCGGAGATCAATCTATATATAAAAGTAAAATCTATTTGGTTGGTCACGCTCATTTAGACTTAGCTTGGCTGTGGCCTGTCCCGGAAACTTGGGAAGCTGCTGAACGAACTTTTGAGTCGGTGTTGAAATTGCAATCGGAGTTTCCTGATTTGATTTTCTGCCATTCAACTCCGGCGCTTTATGCTTGGATGGAAGAGCACCGCCCGGACTTGTTTGCAGCGATTCAAAAACAGGTGGCTGTCGGACGTTGGGAAGTTGTCGGCGGGATGTGGGTTGAACCGGATTTAAACTTGATTTCTGCTGAGTCAATGGTGCGACAAGTTGTTTACGGACAGCGTTATGCAAAGGAAAAGTTTGGGGAATTGATGCGGGTGGCTTGGCTACCGGATACTTTTGGTTTTGGATGGCAATTACCTCAGATTTTGCGCGGCGGCGGTGTTGATTATTTTGTGACTCAGAAGTTGCGCTGGAATGATTCGACGGAGTTTCCCTACGGTGCTTTTTGGTGGGAAGGGTTGGATGGTACTAAAATATTTAGCATGATGTCTGGGGCGATCGGCGAAAGTATAGAATCTGTAAAAATGGCAAGTTATGCTTTTGATTGGCAAGTTAAAACTAATTTGCCAGATGCTCTTTGGTTGCCGGGAGTTGGCGACCACGGCGGCGGCCCGACTCGCGATATGCTAGAGGTGGCGAAACGCTGGAAATTGTCGCCTTTTTTCCCCAGGTTGGAGTTTGCCAAGGCGGTTGATTATTTGGCTTTGATTGAGAGTCAGTTTTTGCCGGAAGTTGCGGCAACTTTGCCCGAAAATGATGTTCCAGAATCTGACAGTCAGGAGAATTTGCGGGCGCTAGAATTTGCCAATCCTTCTATCTCGCAACTCAAAAATCTCGGCACTCTGCCGATTTGGAAGGATGAACTTTACTTAGAATTTCACCGGGGCTGTTACACGACTCGCGCTGACCAAAAACGCCAAAACCGCCGCTGTGAAGAATTGCTCTATCAAGCGGAGTTGTTGTCTTCGCTGGCAACGATTTGCACGGGTGCGGTTTATCCGAAATCTGAGTTAGAATCGGCTTGGAAACAAGTGTTGTTTAACCAGTTTCACGATATTTTGCCCGGTTCGGCGATCGCCCAAGTCTACGCGGATGCTAATCTAGCCTTTGCCGAGGCCGATCGCGCTTGCCACCAAATCCTGCTAAAATCCTTAGATGCGATCGCCGCTCAAATTTCTCTGCCTTCTCCCCCGCAGCCGGACGCTCAACCGATTCTGATTTTTAATCCTCTCAATTGGTCGCGCTCTGAGGTTGTCAATCTACCGCTTCCCGATTCTGCTGGTTTACCTTGGCAAATTTACGATTTGTCGGGACAGAGGCTGGTTTCGCAAATAGTTAAGGGCGATCGACCGCCATCGCAATTTATCATGTTATTTTGTGCAGAGGATGTTCCGGCGATCGGCTACCGCGTGTTTTGGCTGTGTCGCGAAGACTCTCAAACTGCGGGTAATGCGGGCGCGAGTCCAGCCACCGAAAACAAGACAGATTTATCGAAACTTACATACGGTATAGCACAAAAAAATGCACTTTGTCAAGAAACGCATTTTACCACCCCAGAAATGGTGTTAGAAAATGAACTTATTCTGGCAAAAATAGACCGAGAAACTGGCAGTTTATCCAGCATTTGGGATAAAGTCAATCATAGAGAAGTGTTGAATGCAGCCGGAGGCAATCAACTGCAAGCCTTTCAAGACAACGGTCAATATTGGGATGCTTGGAACATCGATCCGAATTATCAAAAACATCAATTACCCGCGCCCATACTCAAAGAGATTTGTTGGATCGATCGGGGAGAATTACGGCAGAGTTTGCGGGTTGTTCTGCAAATTGGCAAATCGGAGTTTTGCCAAGATTACACGCTAGAAAAAGGTTCGCCGCTGCTGAAAATTAAGACGGTTGTAGATTGGCAAGAAACTCACGTTTTGGTTAAAGCAGCTTTTGGGTTAAATGTAGAAGCAGATTTTGTAACTTGCGAAATTCCCGGCGGGGCGATCGATCGCACAACTAAACCCCAAACACCCGCCGAAAAAGCCAAATGGGAAGTACCGATTTTGCGCTGGACTGATATCAGCAATGAGGGTTTTGGAGTGAGTTTGCTCAACGATTGTAAATACGGTTGCGACATTCAACAAAATCAAATCCGGCTGACTTTACTCCGGGGTTCGACTTGGCCGGACGAACAAGCAGATAAAGGAGTTTCGGAATTTACTTGTGCAGTCTATCCCCACGCTGGAAATTGGCAAGATGCCGGTACAGTTCGACAGGGTTACGAGTTAAATTTGCCGCTGCTAGTAAAGGTGTTCCCGCAGTTAGGGGAAAACGGAAACAAGAGTTTACCAGCAGTTGGCAAGTTCTTGGATTTGTCTGCCAAAAATTTAGCGCTGATGGCGTTTAAACAGTCGGACGATGATGCTAATGTTTGGATTTTGCGGTGTTGCGAATCGGAGGGGAAAGAGGCTGTGCTAGAATTGGATAGCGATTTGCAATTGGAGATTGTAGGGTCAGTTGATTTGTTAGAAAGACCTGCAAATTTGTCTGAAAAGTTGTCTCAAGGGCGAGGTTTTAAGATAGAGCCTTGGAAAATTGCAAGTTTTACTGTTGTAATGAACCGCGAAGGCGCAAAGGACGCAAAGGAAGAAAGGGAAGGGAAGAGATGAGGAGATTTTTGGCGGGTTAAGTGCTAAGTTTAGGCTGGTGCTGTTCTGCAAATTAGATCCAAAAATACGCAATTCCCAACGTCACGAAAGTTAGCGGTAGTCCGAATCTTAAATGCTCCTTAAATGTCAAACGATCGCCTGCTTTTTCGGCAATTTCAGCTACAATTAAATTAGCTACAGAACCCAATAAAGTTAAATTCCCTGCCAGGGTAGAACCCGCCGCCAACAACAGCCAAGCTTGTGTATCTGTTTTCGGAATCAGCGATTGCAGAACTAACACGGCCGGTACGTTGGAAATTAAGTTAGAAAGAATTACTGTTGTTCCCAACAAACTTAGCGGCGTACCAGTCAAATTAGTTAAGTTATCCAACAAACCGAGTTGTTGAACGGCCTTGGTCACAATAAACAATCCCGCAAACATCACTAGCAAATTCCAATCCACGCGCTGCAAAATGCGATCGGACTTGACGCGCCTCGTAATCAACAATATACTAGCAGCTATCCAGGCAGATTCGGCTAAAGGTGCTCCGGCTAAAAAAGCTACCAAAAGTCCTGCTGTTACCAACAAACTTTTCGCTAGTAAAGGCTTGAATAACCGATACCGAACTTGAGAAACCGCAGGCAAAGATTTGCAAGAGCGCACTTCGGGATAAAGCCACCACAACCAAATTACTTGAACCACTAAACAAATTAACGCTACCGGTGCGAGAGAGCGGGAAAATTCCCAATAGCTAATTCCCGAAAAAGAACCGACGAGAATGTTTTGTGGATTCCCGCTGATTGTTGCTACCGAACCTAAATTAGTGCCTCCTGCTAAAGCCAAAAGATAAGGGAGAGGATTGAGGGATAAAGAGCGAGTTAGAGTGAGTGTTAATGGGGCGAGCAACATAGCAGTAGTGTCGTTGAGAAAAAATGCTGATAAAATACCGCTGCCAAAAGTAACAGCTACTAAAATGCCGAAGGGAGAACGAGTAAAGCGAGTTAAAAACTCTAAAGCTAGTTGAAAAAAACCCGATGCTTCCAAGGTAGAATTAATCACCATCATTCCTAGCAAAAAAACGATCGTACTGGGGTCGATCGCCTCCCAAGCAGTTTTGAGGTCGAGTATCCCCAAAGCTACGGCAAAAGCTGACCCGACAATTGCGATCGCAGCCCGGTTCATCCGCAGCCCCGGCAAATATCCCAAACCGAAACCCAAGTAAGTCAGCCCCAAGATTAGATAGTTGAGTGTTATCATAGATACTTAAAATCCTTGAGTGTCGGTTTGTTCCATTGTCGGAGATACTACAAGTACAGACGCGGTAATTGCAACTCAACCTGCTAGCACCGCAACTAGCGGGAAATATCGCCAACAGACAATCTACCAACTACAAACAAACAAACAGAGGATTTGCATCGGGAAGCAAAAACCAGCGCCCTGGGCAAGTTGCAATTTTGTTACAATTTGTAACTTTTTTAAAATAACAGGTTTAATTTAGTTTCACAAGAAAGTTCAATTCCAGAAAGTAAAACTAATTACAGTCGAGTTAAGCTAAAAGTGTTTGCTAAAAAAATTCATTCAAGCAACGCAGAAAACCACAATTCTCACTTGGGCGGTACGGGCGGCGATCTCGCTGCAGCGAACATTTCGTGCAACAAACAAGTTGAACAGGATTGGTATCGAACTCTCTACGACAATTTTCCGGGCATTTACTTCGTTTTAGACGCTTTGGGAAGAGTTTTTTCAATCAATCAATTCGGCGAGTCTCGTCTCGCCTACAGGTCGCAGGAATTAATTTATCATTCAATTTTTAACATATTTTACTGTCAAGATCAAGAGAAAATGCAGACCGAATTTGCTGCACTAACACAGGCAAAAAACGGTAAGCTGGCTGCTGGAGTTGCCTATTGGGAAGGTCGCTTGACTTGCAAAGATGGCAGGATTATCTGGGTCAAAGCAACGGCGCGCGCTTTGGCTGGGGTAGACTGGAAAATAGAGGACAATAATGGCGATCGCTCAATTGTCAATTTCCAGCGACCGACTGTACTGTTAGTTTGCGAAGAAATTAAGGCGGCTTCGCCCGTAGCAGCGTCGCCAAACCTGAGAAAAAATTGGCGCAGTCCAACTTTGGCGATCGCCAAATTAGCCAAAACTCAACTTAAAGAACGCAACAATATAGAACAATTCATCCGCGAAGTCACAGAAGCCGCTATCAGTATCGTCAACTGCGATCGAGCCAGCATTTGGCTGTACGACGAAGACAAAACTCAGCTTCACTGCATCGACTTTTACGAAGAAAATACTAAACTTCATTCAGTACAAATAATCGTCACAGCAGCCGACTGTCCGGCCTATTTTCAAGCCTTAAAATCCGCAACTACCATCGCCACTGTGGCGGCAGAAGATGACCCGAGAACGCAAGAACTTGCCAATCTTTATTTTGCCGATCGCGGTCAGACTGCTTTGTTAAACGTACCGATTGTGCTAGCAGGTCAAATGGTAGGAATAATCAGCGCCGAACGTGAAAGTTTCGGGAGTCAGTGGACGGAAGAAGAACAGGAATTAACCAAAATATTAGCAGATTTTGTATCTTCAAGTTTGTTAGCTAGCGAAAATACTAAATCAGAAATTATGCGGCGCGAACAGCAACAAAACTTGCTGAGCAAATACTACGACCGACTAGAAGAAAGAGTAGAAAAACGCACGGCAGAGCTCAAAAAAGCTAACACAAAACTACAACAAGAAATAATTAAAAGAAAACAAGCAGAAGCAGAAATGCGCCGGGAACACCAAGAACAACAAATTATTTTTGATTCTGTGCCGGCGATGATTTGGTACAAAGATCGGGAAAGTCGCCTGCTGCGAATTAACAAAGCTGCCGCTGCATCGAGAGGTTTGCCAGCCAATCAATTAGAAGGAAAATCTTTTTATGAAATCTATCCAGACGAAGCAGAGCAATATTATTTAGAAGATTTGGAAGTCATGAATTCGGGGGTTCCCAAGCTGGGGAAAATCGAACTTCTGCCCACAGTCTCCGGTCAAAAATGCTGGGTGCGAATAGATAGGATACCTTACCGGGATGAAACAGGTCAAATTGCTGGCGCGATCGTGTTTGCAGTAGATATTACAGATTTAATTAAAGTCGAAAGGGAACTGCGAAGATATCGCGATCGACTCACGGAAAAAGTCGAGAAAAGGACTGCTATGTATCGGCAAGCAATGGCAGCTTTGTATTCGGCAAATACGCAACTACAACAGCTAATTAATAGCAGTTATACTGTGGGAAATGGCAGCACGACAGCAGCACAATTGCTCGAAAGCGAAGCTTATTTTGAAGCAGTGGCGATCGCCGACCGCGACACAATGTTGAGCGTCAATAGCGATTTTGCCGAAATGTTCGGTTACAATCCAGAGGAAATGGTGGGAATGAGCTTGCTGGAACTGTTGTCGCCAAAATCTTATAAAGTAGCGCCACAAATGATTTCCGCCAGCACCAATACAGTCTGCGAAGCAGTTTTTCTCAAGCGGGACGGGACTGCTTTTCCTGCTGACGTGCGGAGTAAATTCGTCGTTTGCGACGGTCGTTTAGTGCAGGTAAAAGCAGTGCGAAACCTCACGGAACGCAAATTAATAGCATCGGAATTAGAACGATCGCGCTCTTTGCTGCACGCTACTATGGAAGCAACGACCGATGGCATTCTTGCCGTTAGTACCGCCGGAGAACTGATTAGTTTTAACGAACAGTTAGTTTTAATGTGGGGGATTCATGAAGAAGTTAGAAACTCGATGGATAGAACGGTGCGGCTGACATTTCTCACCAAGCACGTTAGAGACCCGAGGGCTTTTTTGCAGAAAATTAAAGAAATTTATAGCGATGCGGAGTCCGAAGGCTGCGATATTCTCGATTTTAAAGACGGTCGGACTTTTGAGCGCTACACGCAGCCGATTCGAGTCGGACAAGATATTATTGGCAGGGTGTGGCGCTTCCGCGATATTACTTCTCGCGAAAAGGTGACGGCAATGTTGGGAGATTCTCAACGGCGCTTTCGAGCAATTTTTGATTCTTCGTTTCAATTTGTCAGCTTGTTAAAACCGGACGGCACTCTACTGGAAGCTAACCAAACTTCTCTGGATTTTGCGGGAATTAAGCTGCGGGATGTGGCAAACCGCCCGTTTTGGGAGGGGCCGTGGTGGGGAAGTTCTGAGGAAGTTCGGGAACAGTTACAAGAGGCAATTTCTCGATCGGCCAAAGGCGAATTTGTCCGCTATGAAGTGGAAGTTCAAGGCGCACATGAAACGGCAACAGTTGATTTTTCTCTCAAACCTGTCGAGGATGAAACTGGCAAAATAGTATTGCTGCTGCCGGAAGGTAGGGACATTACTCAAAGCAAGCAAGCGCAAGTCGCGCTTCGGCAGCAGGTAGAACGGGAACGCCTGATCGCGCAGATTCAATCGCGCATCCGTTCTTCTCTGGATATCGAAGATATTCTCAACACTACAGTAGCGGAAGTGCGGGAATTTTTGGCAACCGATCGCGTGATTATTTTCCGCTTCCGACCCGATTGGAACGGAGATGTGGTGGTGGAGTCGGTTGGGGAAGAATGGATGCCGCTGATGGGTATGGGTGTAGAGGATTGCTGTTTTGCTAATACTTATGTCGGACAGTATTTGAAGAACAGAATTCGAGCGGTCGAGGACATTCACACTTCTAATTTTGCTGAGTGCCACATCAATTTTTTGGCAGGGTGTCAGGTGAAAGCGAATTTAGTTGTGCCCATCGTGCAGCAGGGAATCGAAAATCGCAACGGTAATCCTACTTGTCAATTACCGAAGTTGTGGGGTTTGCTGATTGCCCACCACTGTTCTGCCCCCCGCCAGTGGCAGCAGTTTGATATGGATTTGCTCAGTCAGTTGGCTACTCAAGTGGCGATGGCGATCGAACAATCTTTACTTTATCAGCAGCTAGCAGCAGCTAACCAGCGGTTGGATGGCTTGGCGAATTTGGACAGTCTGACTCAGCTAGCTAACCGCCGCCGGTTTGACGAGGTGATTAACCGCGAATGGGAACTATCGAGCAGTTCGGAACCGCTATCTTTGATTATGTGCGACATTGACTGTTTTAAACTTTACAACGACAACTACGGCCACCAGGCTGGGGATGCTTGTTTGCAGCAAGTCGCGCGCGCGATCGGGGATAGTTGCACGAACGCACCCGCAGAACGCCTTTATTTAGCTGCTAGGTACGGTGGCGAGGAATTTGGGGTGATTTTGCCAAATACCGACATCGCGACCGCACAGGCTGTTGCTGAGGGAATCCGCCAGCGCGTCAAGGCTTTAGCAATTCCCCACGCCAAGTCTGTTGTCACCGATTGCGTGACTCTCAGCATGGGGGTGGCGACGATTTCTGAAAATCAAAATTCGCCGAAGATGCTGATTGAAACTGCTGATAAGGCGCTTTATCGGGCTAAGTCGGGCGGGCGCGATCGAGTAGCTAGTTGACAGTTGACGGTTGTCAGTAGTCAGTAGTCATTAGTCATTAGTCAGTAGTCAGTAGTCAGTAGTCATGAGTCATTAGTCAGCAGTCAGCAGTTATTGCTCGTTACTTTCGCTCTGCCTGGTAATGCTTCTGGGGCGAGGAAGAGCCTCCTTTTATCTGGCAACTTACGGGAGAGAGGACTGTCGGAGGTGTTTAAGTTGTTAAGTTTTCGATCCTTAGTAAAAAAAGCGATCGCCCCAACTGGCATAAAGTTAGGGCGATCGCCGTACTATGAATCAGCATTTATATATCAGGCTTGGCGCGGGATTTTTACGCATTTTCACGAAACTTGTTACAAAACTTTACTCGGCGTTGCGTAAAAATATCCAGAAATCGCGTTTCTGTACCTGATATCTCTTTTTTTTGAACCGCAGAGGGCGCAGAGAGCACAGAGGAAGAGTAAAAGTAGGGTGCGTCGCCATCGAAAATTCTGGCTATTTGCAACGATGCGGTAGCGACGCACCCTACCGCATCATAAAGGGAGTGCGTCACTAAGATTTGGTATGACTACTGACTACTGACTACTGACTACTGACTACTGACTACTGACTACTGACTACTGACTACTGACTACTGACTACTGACTACTGACTACTGACTACTGACTACTGACTACTGACTACTGACTACT
>NZ_JADEWT010000002.1 GCF_015207505.1 Tychonema sp. LEGE 06208 | reverse complement strand
GTTTTGGTGGGGGTGCGGAGCCCAATAGGCGCTGAATTAGTTGTTTGAGGAATTGCCAAATTTTGTTTAGCATTTGTGGTATGGGGATGGGTGGGATATTTGCTATTTTAGTCTGGTTTCAATCGAGAGCCTCTGGGGCTGAATTGTTGTTTGAAACTAAGATTGATTATAATTAATTCGCCGGACATTTTATAATATATTCCTGAAGACAGATGCAGCGATCGCTCTTGTGTAACAACTGACCCATCCTTCAGCCTAAAGAAACATCGCCTTTAGCTTGCTAATTTGTTAAGATTTATACACAGATCAGGGACAGCGGGACAGGTGCAAATTTATCAGAATTGTCAGGGAAGAACCAAGCAGACGAAGAAATTATCTGAGACAATGCTTAAAAATTTCTTGCCCTGACGCTCAAAGGCAAGCAGCTCGTGAATATCGAATTATTAACAGAAAAAGTAGAACAACTTAAACAACGTTCCAATTCTAGCAAAGGAACGATCGACCAAATCGAAAACTGGTTAATCGGTTCCCACCTTTTGCAGAGATTGCGGATTAATCCTTACTACGTCGCCGGCGATACTGTCAAGAATGTTAAAAGAATTACTTCAGAATTTCTGCACGGAGTAAAAGCCGGCACTTTTGACCTGCACTGGGACATTCACTGCCCGCACTGCAACATGATAGCAGACGAATTCAAGGATTTGCCAGACGCATCGGAAATGTCTTTTTGCCCAATGTGCGATCGCGAGTTTAACATTGATTTGCTCGATCGCGTCGAAGTTACGTTTTCCCTCAACAAAGAAATCGAAGACCCGAAACTGCGCCCCGTCTGTGCTCCCCCTCCCGTACTTCAGAACAAACTGCAACTGATAACACCTTTATGCTGCTGTGCATCCGAAATAATTATCTTAGAAAGCGGTCAATATCGGTACTGCTGTCCCCTCACCTTAGCTAAAGGGATTTTAAAAGTAGAAGGCGAAGCAACCGAAGAGATACAAGAAATTAAAATCAAGCAGTTAGCGGGGCCAGATTTTGACAAACAAGAGCTGACTGTGCGTCCGGGAAAAGTTAAAATCGAACTAACTAATACCGAACACAATTTGTCCGGGCTGATTTTGCATCCCGATGAATTGCCCGAGGAATTGACCTTAGAACAACTGCCCCTGCGACTGTCAGGAATGCAACTGCTTCACCACCCAGATTACAAGCGTTTGTTCGGCGAAGCAGCGATATCGGAAAGAGAACGAGTCAAGATTCGCGCGATTACTATTATGTTTACCGATATTACCGGTTCTACCAGAATGTACGAAACCCTTGGAGATACTAAAGCATACAATATTGTGCGCGATCATTTTGAAATTTTATTTGAGTCGGTAGAGCAATTTGGCGGCAAAGTCATTAAAACCATCGGCGATGCCCTTATGGCTTCTTTTATCAGTAACGAAGAAGCAATTATGGCGGCTGCGGCTGCTGTCGCCAGTTTCAGAAAGTACAACTCTACTCGCCCGCCTGCAGAATGGATTCGTGTTAGCGTGGGCATTCACCGAGGGACGGCTTTGCTGGTAAATCTCAATAATACGATCGACTATTTCGGCTCTACAGTCAACAAAGCGGCTCGCATTCAAAATCTTTCTAAAAGTGACGAAGTTTCGTTTTCCGAAGAAGTTTATCACGACCCAGCTTTTTTGACAGCCTTAAAAGCTACAGGTGTGTCGGAAATTCACAAACGTGTTGAAGATTTAAAGGGAATACAAGGCCCACAAATCGCTTATACGGCGAGGATTAATACGGAATCTGTTATCGCTTTGGCTGCTGAACTAATCGCTGAAAAAAACTAATTTCTGCAGGGACGAATATATTGGTTTGCCGGCTCTTTTTGGGAACCACTTAGCAATGAAAATTTAATAACTTAAGCGATTATATCGTTTCCGGTAGCATCGGAATGATTTAACCGCAGAGGGCGCAGAGAACACAGAGGAAGACAAGAGAGAGATGAATACAGAACTATGAAGCACGGATTTGATCTGACTCGATTTTATAATTCCGATGCTACCGGATTTGATATTACTTGTTACCAGGAACAGCCTGGTAACGATTAGTATGCCCTGTTTGCCCTGTTTGCCCTGTTCCCAATTCCCAATTCCCAATTCCCAATTCCCAATTCCCAATTCCCAATTCCCAATCCCCGATAGTACCTCATCTTTCTGAGAAAGGCTATATATTAGATCAAAAGTCTTTAAAATCGTCCTACGAAATTAGCAACAATTAATGCTAGTTCAATGGGTTTCACAGGCTTAGTAATATGCCTTTGAAAACCGGCCTCGATCGCCTTTTTGCGTTCGGGCTCGCTCGCATAGGCAGTCAGCGCAATGGCTGGGATTTGTCCTCCGGCTGCCTCAGCAAGAGCTCGCACTTCTCGAATCAAGAAATACCCATCTTCCTCCGGCATGGCGATATCGGAGATCAGCACGTCGTATTTGCCGGGATTTTCAGTCAAAGCAGCCATCGCACTTCTGGCAGATTCAACTGTCATAACCTCAGCCCCGTAGCTTTCGAGCACAAATTCCAATAACTCGCGCGTATCGATGCGATCGTCTACAGCTAAAATGTGCAAGCCTTCGAGAGAAGGGACGGTATCGCTAGATGCGTCGCCTGAATTTGCAGCCAATACAGTTGGTGGGAAATCGATCGCCCCTGTCAACACTTCAGCCGAGTCTGGCAAAGGCAATCTCACAGTTATTGTAGTTCCTTTTCCCTCCCCCGGACTTTCGGCGAGCACGATTCCCCCGTGCAATTGCACCAGATTGTAGACGATCGACAAACCCAATCCCAGCCCTTGATTCGTCTTAATGCTGCTAGAATCTCCTTGGCGGAAGCGATCGAAAATATGCGGTAACAACTCCGGCGCAATGCCTTTTCCCGTGTCAGTAACTCGAAGTTGAGCGCGAAGCTCGATCGGCTCCAAGGAAACTTCCACTCGTCCCTCCGGTGGAGTAAACTTAATCGCATTAGACAGGATATTCCACACAACTTGCTGCAAGCGATCGGCATCGCCTAAAACAGTTATAGAAGTCAACTCCGAAACAATTTCAATGTTTTTGGTATCCGCTGATAGTTGAACCCCGTCGAGCGCAGCTTGCACCACTAACTGCAGATCCATCGGACTGGTATCGAGAACGAGCTTGTTGCCAGTAATCCGCGAAATATCCAGGATATCTTCGATTAACTGAGCTTGCGCCAGCGCGCTCCGCTCGATCACCTCTAGAGCGCGATCCGCGACGGCTTCCTTCAGCTTCCCGCTACGCAGCAGCTTCGCCCACCCCAGGATCGGAGTCAGGGGATTGCGGAGTTCGTGGGAGAGATTCGCCAAAAATTCGTCTTTAGTGCGGTTAGCAATTTCTGCTTCTTGGCGGGCAAACTGTTCCTGTTCCAATAACTGCGATCGCTCTGTCTCAAACTGCTTGCGAGCAGTGATATCCTCCAAAGACAGCAAAATCATTAAAGCTTGGTCTTCTCGTTCAAGTTTGCAAGCATTCAGCAGCATAGTTTTGGAGCCGATATTCTCAAAGAAATGAGTCAACTCAAAGTTTTGAAGCTGAACATCGCTCACCAGAATATCTTCCAGAATCCATCGCAATTGCGGGATATTCCACTGCCCGTTTCCTAGCTCAAACAGCGAAGATTGCGCTGTTTCTGAGGATAAAACCTGAAACGTTTCATAGAACGATCGATTTGCTTTGTGCACTCGGAAATCAGCATCTAGCGTGACTAAAGGCGTTTGCACAGTTTCCACAATAGCTTCAGCGTAGTTGCGGGCCTCCTCCAAAGTTCTGGCACTGCGTTTTAGAGCATCAATATCGATCAAAACCATCACCACGCCCTCAATCTGGTTTTCCGTGGTGCGGTAAGGGCGAATGCGGAGGTTGTACCAATATCCCGACAAAGTTTTAACTTCTCGTTCTTGCGTCTGGAGAGTATCAATTACCTCCAAAATCATCTGTTCCAAGTCAGGAACATCAAGAGTCGATCGGATGTCGCTAAAGGGTCGTCCAATATCTGTGATAATCAGATTAAAAAGTTTCTGCGCCGTTGGCGTAAATCGTCTAATTTCTAAATTGTTTGCCAGCATTAAAACTGGGATATTGATACTAGCAAGCAAGTTTGTCAAATCGTTATTGACCAGGCTTTGTTCGAGATTTCGGCTGCGAAGTTCCTCGTTAGTGGTGGTGAGTTCCTCGTTAGTAGCTTGAATCTCTTCTTTAGCAGTTTCTAGTTCCTCGTTGATGCTTTGCAGTTCCTCATTGCTGGAGAGGACTTCTTCATTGGCAACTTTGAGGTCTTGGTTGAGATTTTCCTGCTCTTGGATTAGCGAGTGCAGGTGCGATCGCGCCGCAAGTTTTTCTTGGTTAGCGGCGGCAAGCGCCTGCGTCAGCCGCTCATTTTCCGGATCGGAATCACCTCGATCGCCATTTTGGGCGGTGACGGTGGAAAAGTCGCTCGCCGGGGCTAAAACTTCTTCAAACAGCACCAAAAAATAGCGTGCTGCGGTGGTGCGCGACTGGAACGGCACCACCTGAAGATTCACCGCAGACGATCGCCCGCCCCATTCAACCAATACCCTTTCTTTCCTAACAGTCGCGTTCTGCGATTGTGCCTGAGAAATTGCGGTGCGAAGCTCCACAAGCAAGCCTCCCCTTGCCATTGTCAGCAAGTTTAAGTCCGGCGTTCCGGCTACCACTCTAAAGTAAGGATCGATATCTCCCCGCACTTGCAGGATTTTCATCTGCTCGTTAACAAGCACGCTGGCTGGGGCATAGCGATTCAAAATCAGTTGGTCAGTTTCGCGATCTAAGTCAAAATTATCGATCGAATTGTCTTCATTCATTCTCTGTTCTCGAACAGCTTTAGCGACGGGATATAAACTCGGCACCAAGGAAAATGTGGGACGAGACACCGTGAAGTTTTTGGCATAAATTTTATACTTTTTATCGACAGAAGTAAACAAATATGAAAATTTTCCCGTACTTTCAGAACTGCCTAATAACAGAAAGCCTGCTGCGTTGAGACTGTAATGAAAAATCGGCATCACTTTTTTTTGCAGCGACTCTCCCAAGTAGATCAGGACATTGCGGCAGCTAACTAAATCGAGATTGGAAAAAGGCGGATCGCTGCCTAAGTCTTGTCGCGCAAATACACACAGTTCGCGGACTGCTTTGCAGATTCTATAACTACTTGCTTCTTCGATGCGAATAAAGAAGCGATCGCGGCGTTCTGGTGAAACGTCTACCATCTGGTTTTCTGAGTAGATGGCAGACCTCGCTTTGCCGATCGCCGTCTCGCTGATATCTGTAGCAAAAATCTGAATCGGGGGCGAAAGATCCCGATCGCTCAAAAACTCTAACAAGCAAATGGCGATCGAATAAACTTCTTCACCAGTGGAACATCCCGCCACCCAAATCCGAATGGGAGCGTCTGGCGATTTATTTTGGGTAATGGCGGGGAAAACCAGCTCTTTTAAATTTTCAAAGGCTTCGGGATCGCGGAAGAAACTGGTAACGTGAATCAAGATTTCTTCATACAAAGCTGTGACTTCAGCCGCATTTTGTCGCAGGTATTCGGCATAATCATCGAGGTTTTCGAGCTTGTACAATACCATCCGCCGCTGGATGCGCCTCGCGATCGTTGTGGGTTTGTAGTGGCTAAAATCAACGCCTGCGGTTGATTTTAGCAGGGCAAAAATAGTTGCCAGGGCATCTCCCGGTTCGGGCGATTCTTCAACTTTTGCTAGGGAAATTGTGGAAGTTAGAAGGCCGCTGCCGCTATAGTTTGCCAGTTCCTCGGCAATTTTTTCCGGCGGCAGAACAAAATCGACATTCCCTGTAGCGACAGCGGTATTCGGCATACTATCGAATTTTGCCGTGTCTTGACATTGAGCAAAAGTCATGCCTCCGGCTGCTTTGATTGCCTTGAGCCCTAGGGAACCGTCTCCGTCTCCCCCGGATAATACTACGGCGATCGCCTTGTGGCCGCGATCGGTCGCCAATGAGGTAAAAAACGCATCTCCCGGCATATATTTGCCATAAATCTTCTCGCGCGGGGATAGTTGCAGCACGCCTTTACACAGCACCATCTTGGTGTTGGGCGGAATGATGTAGACTTGATTCGGCTCTACAGCCATGCCGTCTTTTACCTCACTAACAGGCATTTTCGTCTGTCTGGCGAGAATCTCGGTTAGCAGACTTTTGTGATCCGGGGCTAAATGCTGAATCAGCACAAACGCCATACCCGTATCTACCGGCAAATGGCTGAGTAACCCCGTGAATGCTTCGAGCCCTCCTGCTGAGGCGGCAATCCCGACAATGGGAAAGGGGGCTTCAGTTTCGGCTAATTGTTGGCTGTCGAGGGCGGCTGGGGCGATCGATTCTGCTGGTTTAATTTCAGGGGAAGATTCATTAGAAGTCATAATTTGAATTCCTCGACTTCAGCTAATCAGTAGCATACTTTTGTAAGCCGACCACTGAGTAATTTGTACTATTTTTATTTTAACTTAAATTGTCGGTATTCTCCCTATTTCTTAAGGATTGAGGAGGTATTTATAACTATTAGATATAGCGGTTATCAGAACAAGCGGGTAGGAAGCATCTCAGTTTTGTATTTGAGCGCGCGATCGTCCCCGCTCGCGAGTAAAATACGCGAGCGTGTACGCTCGCATTATAATAAAAAAAATACTTCTTGCAAAACACAAATGCTCCCGATCCGGTATGCAGATACTCTGTACGGTCGAGCTTTTCATGTCAAAATTAATACCTAACTTTTTTGATTAAGGCTATATTTCCAAAACTTCTAATTTTTGATATATATTAGATCGTTTCCGGTTGCATTGGAATAATAAAATCGAGTCAACAGTCAACAGTCAACAGTTAACAATCACCTAACGGTACAAATAGATATAAACCCGGTTTCTAAGATTTACGCAAGGAGGAGAAACCGGGTTTCTTAGAGTTTTTGATTGGGTGACGATAAATATAGATAGAAACCAGGTTTCTGAGATTTACGCAGGGGAGAGAAACCCGGTTTCTTAGAGTTTTTGGTTGGGTGACGATAAATATAGATAGAAACCAGGTTTCTGAGATTTACGCAGGGGAGAGAAACCCGGTTTCTACGACTTTTTGGTTGGGTGACAATAAATATAGATAGAAACCAGGTTTCTGAGATTTACGCAGAATAGATATCTCGCTCTCGATCGCACAATTAATTCCCACGATTTACCGCAACCGACCACAATTTATGTCATAGTTGTAAGGAAAAACTTATTAAAGTCCAATAGCCCTACCTTCCCAAGTGGGCGATAAAAGCTTAAAATAGGGTGTTCTGAACAGAAAGTAGGGGGTATGCGAGCAGGTTCTCAGCCCGAACGATGGGACAACCAAATAGGCCCTAGGGGGGATAGCATTTAAGCGATTTCGTGCGTAGTTTCTGAATATGGCAGCCGCCGACGAAAGTATACAAAAAACACGATTTTTTAAGTATTTGGGCCCAATTCCTACCATCGCTCTAACAGGGTACCTAATCCCTAAGATTGTTTCACAATTTTAGCAACTCAAACTGCTATAAATTAACCTCGATTATATTTTTTCAAGCTGATCAGATTAATTAGCTGCTAATCGGCGGTACTTAAATGAACTTAATTAACGAAAATACATGGGGATCGATCGCCCCAAGTGCGATCGACTTAGAACTCGAAGCTAAAACCGATGCCCCTTTTCCGATCGTCGGAATTGTGGCCTCTGCAGGAGGGTTGGAAGCATTCATCCAGTTGCTGATCCACTTACCCGCAGATACCGGCATGGCATTTGTGCTGATCCAGCACCTAGCGCCGGATCGCCACAGTTTGCTGGGCGAAATTCTTGCCAGAACCACGCAAATGCCCGTGCGCGAGGTGGAAGACGGCATCGCCGCAGAACCGAACCATGTCTACATCATTCCGCCGAATACCAAGCTGCGGCTGCAGGAAGGAAGGCTGAGACTGATGCCGAGGGAAAAGATTTTTGGCAAATATATGCCGGGAGATGCGTTTTTCGAGTCCTTAGCACTCGATTGGGGACAAAAAGCCATCGCCGTAGTTTTATCGGGAGCCGATGGAGACGGCGCTCTGGGGCTGATCGCCATCAAAGCAGCCGGAGGCGTGACTTTTGCTCAATGCGAAGCAACCGCAAAATTTGACAGTATGCCCAGTACCGCCGTCGCTACAGGCAGTGTAGACTTCATTCTGCCGCCTGAAGCAATTGCGCGGGAACTGGCAAATCTCAGCCACCACGCCTTTCTCGCCCTGCCGCTTCCCGTGGTTAACACTGAGGAATTTCCCGAACCTGGATCGGCCCTGGCGACGATTTTTGCGCTGCTCCAATCCAGTACAGGCGTTGACTTCAGCCACTACAAACCGGCCACCCTGAACCGGCGGATGCAGCGGCGGATGCTGCTGTACAAGCTGGAACGAGTGGAAGATTACGCTCAATATTTGCTGGATCATCCGGCGGAAGTCAGAGCTTTGTATGAAGAAATCCTGATCCACGTCACGAGTTTTTTCCGCGACTTAGAAGTTTTTCAACGCTTAAAAGAACAAGTTTTTCGCACAATTACCCAAAATAAATCAACAGAGGCTCCGGTGCGGATTTGGGTGGCTGGATGTTCGACTGGTGAAGAAGTTTATTCGATCGCCATTTGCTTGTTAGAGTATTTGGGCGATCGGGATCTTTCGCTGCCGATCCAAATTTTTGCCACAGATATCAGCGAAGGGGCGATCGGCAAAGCTCGGTCTGGTTTATACACAGAAAACCAGATGTTAGGCGTTTCACCAGAGAGACGCACTCGCTTCTTTGTCTCCGTAGAAGGAGACCGATATCGCATCAGCAAAGCAGTCCGCGAACTGTGCGTATTCGCCCGACAAAACTTAGGCATCGACCCGCCTTTTTCTAATCTCGATTTGATTAGCTGCCGCAATGTACTGATTTATTTAGCAGAACCTTTACAAAAACGAGTTTTATCGATTTTTCATTACAGTCTCAACCCAACAGGCTTCTTGATGCTCGGCACTTCCGAAAGTACGGGGAAATCTTCGGACTTATTTAATTTAGCCGACGGCCAGTCGAAAATTTATGCCAAAAAGTTAACGGCGACTCGTCCCCGACTGTCCTTTGCAACAAGTTTCTCTCCCCTCAACCAAATAGAAAACCCCCAGCCGATGAATCCAAATTTTGCCAACAGCTTTGACTTGGGACGCGAAACAGACCAATTAATTTTAAATCGCTGTGCTTTTGTGGGGGCGGTGGTCAACGACCAGATGGACATTGTGCAACTGCGGGGAAATACCAATCGCTATTTGAAATTAACACCCGGAACGCCGAGTTTAAATTTGTTTGCAATGGCGGTTTCAGGATTGTCTCTGGAACTTCGCACGGCTATTTATCAAGCGCAAACTCAAAACGTGACGGTGAGAAAAGAACGGGTGAGGCTGGAAGAGGGCGAATTCACAAATTTTGTTAATTTTGAGGTGATTCCGTTCCAACCTGCGATCGCGGAAATGCGCTATTTTTTGTTAGTGTTTGAAGAAGCTTTACCCCCAGCGCTCGACCTAGCTGACGTAAATTTTGACAGCCTAGAACCAAACGATTTGGAGCGGGAAATAGTGCGGCTCAGACAGGAACTGGGCACCGCCAACCAAGACAAAACTGTGGCTCAATTGCACCTGCAAGCGGTGATAGAGGAGCAAGAAAATCTCAATCAAGACTTGAGAGTTGCTAACGAAGAAATTATTTCGAGCAATGAAGAACTGCAAAGCATTAACGAAGAACTAGAAACTGCCAAGGAAGAAATTCAGGCGACTAATGAAGAACTGATTACCACTGTTGAGGAACTTCGCACTCGAAATCTAGATTTGCAGCAGGTTAATAACGATGTAACTAATTTGCTGGCAAGTATCAGTATTCCTATTTTAATGCTGGCAAACGATTTGCGGATTCGCAGCTTTACGCCGATGGCGCAGCGGCTGTTCAATCTGATTTCTACGGATGTCGGGCGCCCGTTTAGCGACATCCGAGCCAATCTGGAAATTCCCAATTTAGAAGCGATGATTTGGGAAGTGCTCGATACTCTCAATACCAAAGAACAAGAAGTGCAAACTGCATTGGGACATTGGTACGCCCTCCGCATTCGTCCTTACCGTACAGCGGAAAACCAGATTGAGGGTGTGGTGATGGTTTTGATTGATATTGACGATCTCAAACGCAGTGCTGCAACCCTAGAAACAGCCCGCAACTATGCAGAAACAATTGTGGAAAGTGTGCCAACTCCTTTAATCGTGCTGGATGCTAGTTTCCGAGTGAATACCGCTAATCGATCGTTCTACGAAACGTTTAAAGTTTCATCTTCAGAAACCGCCCAAACTTGTTTGTTTGAAATTGCTGACGGGCAGTGGAATATCTCGCAACTGCGAGGTATGTTGCAAGATATTCTGCTTAATAATGTGGAAGTTGAAAATTTTGAGGTGGAGCAGGTTTTTGAGCGGCTAGGGCCGAAAACTGTGCTGCTAAATGCTTGTAAAGTTGAGCCAGAAGAGAGGGTTTCGATGATTCTGCTGTCGGTGGAGGATATAACCGATCGCAAGCAGTTTGAGACAGAGCGATCGCAGTTATTGGAGCAGGAAAAGTTAGCCCGCCAACAAGCAGAAATTGCTAACAGAGCTAAGGATGAATTTCTGGCGAATCTCTCCCACGAGCTCCGCAATCCCCTGACTCCGATTCTAGCGTGGGCGCAAATACTCCGCACCGGAAACTTGAAAGAAGCAGCCACCGATCGCGCCCTAGATGTGATCGAGCGCAGCGCTATGACGCAAGCTCAGTTAATCGAAGATATTATTGATATTTCGCGGATTACCAACGGTAAGCTTCAACTCAATATTAGTTCGATCGATCTGGCTTCTGTGGTGCAAGCTGCGATCGATGGGCTGCAATTATCAGCGGAGGCCAAAAACCTTGAAATTGTTTCGCAGTTGACTTCTGTAACTGTCTTGGGCGATGCCGATCGCTTGCAACAAGTTGTGTGGAATATCTTGTCTAATGCGATTAAGTTTACTCCACCGGGGGGACGAGTGGAAGTTGCTTTACAGCCGATCGACGATCGCGCTCAAATTCAAGTCACCGACACGGGAAAAGGGATGGCGCCGGAGTTGTTGCCGCATATTTTCGATCGCTTCCGCCAAGGAGATTCTAGCACGACTAAGAAAAATCAAGGTCTGGGATTGGGTTTGTCGATCGTCTACCATCTCGTGGAATTGCACGGGGGAAGGGTGCAAGCCGATAGTCCGGGGCAGGGAAAAGGTACTACAATAACTGTGAGATTGCCTTTGCGAGGCTCGCCTGAAGATATTGCACAGCTAAACGCTTTAGAGTCGGCTGCACTGTCAGAGCCTGCGAACATTTTAGGCGATCGTGTCCCTTCTTTAGAAAATTTGCAGGTTTTAGTTGTCGATGATGAAGCTGATACCCGCGAGCTCTTAAAATTTGTGCTTGAAAGCTACGGCGCGGAGGTATTGACGACGGAATCTGTCACAGCGGCGATGGCTGCTTTGACGGAAAATCCCGGCAGATATGACGTGCTGATTTCGGATTTGGGAATGCCAGGAGAAAACGGATATTCTTTAATTCGGCAAGTGCGAGCTCTGGCTGCAGCAGCCGGAGGACAAATCCCCGCCGCGGCGCTGACTGCGTATGCGAGCGAGCAAGAGCGCGAAAGGGCGATCGCAGCGGGTTTTCAAACACATATTGCTAAGCCTGTGAAGCCAGTTCAAATAGCATTAATAGTGGCAAATTTAGCCGGAAGATTTTAAGCAATATGGAGATTAGATTCGGCGGTTTTAACCGCCGTCTAATCTTTTTTTTCTTCAGTCCGCGGAGGCGGACATCGTTTGTGTAGACGCGGTTTCAACCGCCGTCTAATCTCGGACATCGTTTGTGTAGACGCGGTTTCAACCGCCATCTTATCTAAAAACAATTGCCAAAAAGAGCACAAGATGAGACAATACAAAAAAATATAGAAATTTCGGAGTTATGATTCTTGGTAAGTATTAAATGTCGGGATATTACCTTCTCAAATATTCAAGCCATAATCTTTGACAAAGACGGCACTCTAGAGGATTCTCAGGAGTTTTTGAGACTTTTGGGGCTTAAGCGATCGCGCCTCGCAGATGCTCAAATTCCCGGCGTTGGAGAGCCTTTACAAATGGCTTTCGGCATCGAAAGCGGCAGCATTGATCCCACGGGTTTGCTAGCAGTCGGCAGTCGCAGAGAAAATGAGATTGTCACAGCGGGATACATTGCGGAAACTGGCAGGGGATGGTTGGAATCTTTAACTATTGCGGGCCGCGCTTTTAATGAAGCGGACGAAATGTTTAAAAATGCGTCATCTTCTCCGATGTTTGTCGGCAGTTTGGAAGTGCTGAAATATCTTTCCGAAGCTGGTTTAAAGCTGGGAATTTTGTCTGCTGCTACGACGGCGGCGGTGCAGAAATTTGTGAAAACTCATGAATTAAGCGATTGGATTCAGTTAGAAATGGGTGTGGATTCGACGGAACTTAATAAACCCAATCCGAGATTGTTTTTGCAAGCTTGCGAACAACTGGGAGTAAATCCTGCAGCGACTTTGATGGTGGGAGATTCAACGGGTGATATTCAGATGGGTCAGAATGCGGGGGCGGCTGGCTGTATCGGGATTTGTTGGGGAAATGCCGAGGTTAGTCATTTGGAAAAGGCTGATGTGGCGATCGCATCTTTGGATGAAATCATAATTGTAGCAGAGTAGGGAAACGGCATTGCCGTCTCCTCCAAATCAGGCCGATGGTAGGGAAACGGCATTGGCGTTTCCCTACAAACAACGCAAACCGAGAATTACGATATCCCTTTCAACGCCATCAAGTTCGGTGACTTGCGGCAGATATCCCCACTGCTGAAAGCCAAATTTCTCGAACAATCTTAAACTCGGCTGATTGTGGGCAAAAATCAGGCCTATCAGGTTTTTAATTTGGAATTCGGGACTCCGCAGGATTGCCGATTGCAATAATTTTTGTCCAATTCCGCAGCGTTGGCGATCGGGCGAGACGTAGAGGCTAACTTCTGCTGTATGCTGATAGGCGGCGCGTCCGTAGAAAAGCTGAAAACTCAGCCACCCCACAATATTTTGTTCTGATTCCATTACCCAAATCGGCCAGGTATTGGGAGAATGTTCTCTGTACCACGCGAGGCGACTTTCTACTGAAACTGGTTCTAAATCTGCTGTGGACATTCTGCCCGGTATTGCTGCGTTATATATTTGAACAATTGCTGCTAAATCGCTTTCTACTGCGGATCTGATTTTCATGGTTTGGTTGACTGTTAGGTGTTAGCTGTTAGTTGTTAGTTGTTAGTTGTTAGTTGTTAGTTGTTAGTTGTTAGTTGTTATAGCAATCCTAAATCATTTGTTAATTTCTTACTCCCTCCCCGAACTCGCGGAGAGGGTTGGGGTGGGGTAAAAATATTTACGACTCCTGCAAGGATTGCTATAGGTGTTAGTTGTTAGTTGTTAGTTGTTAGGCGTTAGCTGTTAGCTGTTAGCTGTTAGTTGTTAGGCGTTAATTGTTAGTTGTTAGCTGTTAGCTGTTAGCTGTTAACCAATAACCAATAACCAATAACCAATAACCAATAACCAATAACTAATAACTAATAACAAACAACTAATAACAGTCAACTGCTGTACAGTTCCATAATATCGCTAACTGCCATCCGCGAATTTGCTCCTAAATTCAGCGGTGATGTGTGTCCTCGCTGCAAGTGTTCTGCTGCGGCACAGCCGATCATTGCTGCGTTGTCTGTACAATATTTTAATGGGGGAAACAATACTCGCAATTTGTGTTTGGTTGCTGCTGTTTGTAAGTGTTTTCGCAGTCCGCTGTTTGCTGCAACTCCGCCGCCTACTACAATAGTGCTGAGCCCGAAATCTAGCGCGCAGCCGATCGCTCTTTTTGTTAAACTCTTAGCTACTGTTTCCTGAAAACTCGCCGCAATATCATTAATTGTAGAGTCAGCTAAAATGCCTTCGCCACCGGTATTAATATCTTGTTTTTTAAGTTTCTGCACTAATTGCAAAACTGCTGTTTTCAACCCGCTAAAGCTACTATCGTAGGGATGGTAGCCGCCTCCCGGCATCGAAATTCTGCCTTCTGGTAGGGGGTATGCTTGGGGATTGCCAAGGGCTGCTAATTTGTCAATTACCGGCCCGCCTGGATATCCTAGCTGCAAGAGTCGGGCGACTTTATCAAAAGCTTCACCGGCTGCATCGTCGCGTGTTTGTCCTACTGTTTCGTAAACGCCGCAATCTTTGACGTAAATCAAGCTGGTGTGTCCCCCGGAAACTAACAAGCACAAAAATGGTGGCTGCAAGTCGGGTTCGGTAAGGTAAGAAGCGTAGATGTGTCCTTCGAGGTGGTGGACACCTAAAAAAGGTTTTTGGTGGACTATTGCTAAGGTTTTGGCTGCTGTGAGCCCGACTAACAATGCACCTACTAAACCGGGTGCACAAGTGGCTGCAATGCCGTCAATTTCTGACCAACTCAGGTTGGCTTCACTCAAACACTGGGCAATTACCTGATTTAGCATTTCTAGGTGACTGCGCGAAGCTACTTCGGGTACTACTCCACCATACTGCTGGTGGATTTTAATTTGTGATGCTACAACATTGCTGCAAACTTGACGATTCTTAACAATTGCTGCTGCTGTTTCGTCACAACTTGTTTCGATCGCGAAAATGGTTGCCATTAACTGGTAATTTTATTTGATAGGTTAGCTATTGCTAGCTTAACTAATTCGGCGCAACTCCCCCGCTATACTTGTACTCAGGTTATAGCTCCTAGGAGCATCTGCCTGTCCTGTGGACAGATGCGGGCGATCGAGAAGTGATGCAAGCTGTGAAATATCCTTGCGGTATTGCTAGCTCTCACGCTGACTGATAAAATGCGAATCCCTGATTGTATTAGGTTTTCCCGCATCAATGATGGAGATTTTACACTCTCAGCAAGTGCGGTAATCTAGATTCGCGATCGGCAAGTTGAAATGCTTGTAAAAAAACTTATTGTTTTGTAACAAAGGGAAACAATTTCATGCGACGATTGTTTGCTGCAATTTTAGTGGTTAGTCTGTGGTTCAGTTTTGCTCCAGTTGCTTCGGCTTACAATTTAGTGCCGTGCAAAGACTCTCCCGCATTCCAAGAACTTGCTAAAAATGCGCGTTCTACAAATGGCGACCCAGCATCTGCGAAAGCGCGATTCGAGCGTTATTCTGCCGAGATGTGCGGCCCGGAAGGATACCCGCACTTAATCGTAGACGGCAATTTGAGTTTCGCTGGCGACTTTTTGATTCCCAGCGTCCTGTTCTTGTATATTGCTGGTTGGATTGGTTGGGTGGGCCGCGCTTACCTGCAAGCAGCCAAAAAATCATCAACTCCCGAGGAAAAAGAGATTATTATCGACGTTCCTTTGGCAATTAGCTGTATGCTGAGCGGTGTTTTGTGGCCTCTGGCGGCTGTCAAAGAAATCACCACCGGTGAAATGTTTGCTAAGGACGACGAAATTACTGTTTCCCCCCGCTAAAATTGGGAAATGGATCGGCGCTAATAGCTAGTAGTTAACCAATTGCACTGCAAATTAGCGCAATTAGCGGTAGACCGACAATTACCACCTGTCTCAAATTTTCAGGAGCAGAATTCATGCAATATTTTGTCAAGTTTCTTTCGACAGCACCAGTATTGGCAATCCTCTGGATCTCAATTCAAGCTGCGGGTTTGATTGAATTTAACCGCTTTTTCCCAGACTTGCTTTTCCATCCGCTACCGTAAGATTTGAGCGAAATTAGATCGCCAAACCTAGGGGAAAATAGTTGAGAGTTTTGAGTTTTGAGTTTTGAATTAAATGTGAATTGAAATTTCAAACATCAAAACTCTCAAAGCCGGTTGGTTGAAGGCCACCCGCGCGGGGAAAATCTCCGGCTTGGTAAAAAGTATTTTTTGTTTGAGTGCGAGGTGTTGCGGCCCAGATTTAGACTCGCCAGCGGGGAAAACTCGCCAGCGGGGAAAACTCAGGATTGCAACACCTCACACTACAAAAGCACTCCGAAGAGAGGCTTCCCCCGCGCCAGTGGGAAAAAGCCAAAATTTTCAACTAGAGCGGTTCGATCGCGTGGTGAGGTATGCTTAGGCCCTATGCCGCATAGTACCTCATCTTTCCCTTGAAAGGCTATATCTAGTTACCACATTAGTTTCTCAAGTTTCTGATGACTAATGACTGATGACTGATGACTATTGACTAATGACTATTGACTATTGACTAATATTGTGAATCGATGAAGTCTTATCTCGCCGCAGCAATTCAAATGACTAGCTTGCCTGACCTGGAAAAAAATTTGGTTCAGGCAGAGGAATTAATCGACCTAGCAGTACGTCGGGGTGCGGAATTAATTTCCTTACCAGAAAATTTCTCCTTTATGGGAGAAGAAGAGGATAAAATTGCTCAAGCAGAGGCGATCGGACTCCAAAGCGAAAAATTCCTCAAAACTATGGCCCTGCGCTTCCAGGTAACGATTCTGGGTGGCGGGTTTCCGGTGCCGACCGAGAGCGGGAAGGTATACAATACTTGTTTGCTGGTAGACCCAAACGGCAAGGAGTTGGCAAGGTACAAAAAAGTACATTTATTTGATGTGAATGTACCAGACGGCATTACTTACAGGGAATCAAACACGGTGAAAGCTGGTGAAGATTGGCCGCAGGTTTATGTGTCGCCGGAGTTGGGGACGCTGGGACTTTCTGTGTGCTATGACGTGCGGTTCCCGGAAATGTACAGGTATTTGTCGCAAAAGGGTGCTGATGTTTTGTTCGTGCCGGCCGCTTTTACGGCTTACACGGGTAAGGATCACTGGAAGGTTTTGCTGCAAGCTAGGGCGATCGAAAATACTTGTTACGCGATCGCCCCGGCACAGACTGGACGCCACTACGGCCGCCGTCAAACTCACGGTCACGCGATGATTGTAGACCCTTGGGGTGTGGTTTTGGCGGACGCGGGAGAAGAACCGGGTGTGGCGATTGCAGAGATTAATCCCGATCGGCTAGAACAAGTCCGCCGCCAAATGCCATCGCTGCAACACCGGGTTTTTCTGTAAAGGATTTTTGAGATCCAATGGGTCTCAAAATTTCGGTTTCCGTCAGGGAAAAAGCCTAAATAATTTTGAGCCAAACATATTGTTTAATGAAGGTTCAATGACCGTGCAGTTCTGCTAAAAGGAGAATTGGCGAAAGTAGAATTGCACGAAATGCGTCTTTTTTGGAGAAATGAAACACACTCTTTCGGTTTTAGTTGAAGATGAAGCGGGTGTCCTCACTCGAATTGCTGGTTTGTTTGCCCGTCGGGGTTTTAATATTGAAAGTCTGGCCGTCGGCCCGGCGGAGCAAGTGGGAGTGTCTCGGATTACGATGGTTGTACCGGGAGACGATCGGGTGATCGAACAGTTGACCAAGCAACTGTACAAGTTGATTAATGTGCTCAAAGTTCAGGATATAACGGAAACTCCCTGTGTGGAACGGGAGTTGATGTTGCTGAAAGTTAATGCCGCTAGCGGGACGCGATCGGAGATCATTGAGTTAGCTCAGATTTTTAGAGCGCGAGTGGTGGATATTGGTGATGATACGCTGACTTTGGAAGTTGTCGGAGATCCGGGTAAAATGGTGGCGATCGTCCAAGTTCTGAATAAATTTGGGATTAAGGAAATTGCTCGGACTGGAAAAATTGCCCTGACGCGGGAGTCGGGGGTAAATACGGAGTTTCTCAAGTCTTTGGAAGCGAAAGTTTAAGCAGTCAAGCCTGAAGATAGGAGATGTAACGGATCTAATATCAAATCCGGTAGCATCGGAATTATATAGTGCTGTCCCCCCCGAGCGAAGTCGATGTTCGGGGGGACAGCACTATCAATAATTTACATATTTGACACTCTCCAAAAGGTGAGAAGTCAGTCGATTTTAGATTGAGGGATTTTAGATTTTAGATTGAGAAGTCAGTCGATTTTAGATTTTAGATTGGGGGAGTCAGGGATTGAGAGATAGATCTGTCAATACCTCATCTTGTTGACACTCAAGCGGGCTAAAGCCACGCTCGATTCTGCTGACAGAATAACTTTAGTTATTACTAAAGTCTGATTCTCGCTACGCTAGCCAAACAACGTCTACTTAGTCACCCAAATCAAGTTTAGGTTTTTAGCTACTTTTGTCGTTTTAAAGTTTTCTGAACCATCACGCTTGCCAAAATACGGTACGCTCAACAACCTGCTGTTATTTGCCCTTTACTGTCATACTGTCATCAAACTTGCGCTCAACCGTTGTTTCCAGGGGCGGGAATTTCTCCGTACTAGGATGTCTCAACACGTAGATGTTTGTTCTTACTTACTTGTCGAACATAATACAATATCTCAATAACAATAGCAACAAGAAAGAACACTCTTGACTTCAGTCCCCGTGTCGCTTCCCTCTCAGGACTAAAGTCGCTGAGTTTCCCGCATCCGGTATTAATTTTTATGAGAACTGCTCTATGTAAATGCAAAACACAGGTTCCCTCACTGTTTCCAGAAAGGTAACTCAGGAACGTTTCGCCAATGCTAAGGTCATGGTAGACAGAGCACCTCAAGTCTGATGATAAATACGCTATGAAGTTTGTCTGCGTTCTGTCCCCTCAACAATTGCTTTCTGTTGGTATCGCATTGTTTGCTGCGATCCTCTTCGAGGGCTTCGCTAACGAGTGCGGCGTGTGGCTAGCTCCAAACGCGGCTCAAGCCAACGCTAGGGAGCACAATTACTCGCCTCTGTCGCCGAAAATCGTCGCTAGTAACGATGTTGGTTGCAACGTGGAAGCCCGATCGCCCGAAACTCGCTGTCAAGTAGGCGGTTTGTTCGTCAAAACCCAAAATACTGCGCGAGAACAAGTTTTTCCTCTCAAGCGAACCGAAGTTAAAGCCAAAATTGCCGGCAATATCTCCCGCGTCGAAGTTGTTCAGAAGTTTGAAAATCCTTTTCCCGAATCTTTAGAAGCTGTTTATGTCTTTCCTTTACCCGACGAAGCGGCGGTGGATGACATGGAAATTAAAATCGGCGATCGCATTATTAAAGGTGATATCAAACGGCGCGATGAAGCTTTGGAAATTTACCAAAAAGCTCGCCAAGAAGGCCGGACTGCGGGTTTGTTGGAACAAGAACGATCTAATATTTTTACTCAGTCTCTGGCTAATATCAAACCGGGCGAAAAAATTGAAGTTAGGATTCGCTACACCGAAAGTCTCAAGTTTGTCGGTGGCGATTACGAATTTGTGTTTCCTACGGTGGTTGGGCCGCGCTACGTTTCGCGAAATACGACCGATCCAGATCGCATTAACCCGCCTGTTTTGACTCCCGGAACGCGATCGGGTCACGATATCGCTGTGGAGGTAGAAATAGATGCCGGAGTGGCGATCGGCGATGTCCGCTCTACTTCCCATCAAATTACCACTCAGCGCAGCGCCAATATTGTTCGCGTCAAATTAGCTGACTCTGACACAATTCCCAATAAAGATTTAATTCTGCGCTATCGAGTAGCAGGCGAAAATACTCGCGCCACAGTCCTGACTCAATCCGACCAGCGGGGCGGTCATTTTGCTACTTATTTGATTCCCGCCTTAAACTACAAAACCAATGAAATTGTATCGAAAGATGTCGTGTTTTTGATGGATACTTCCGGTTCCCAGCAGGGCGAACCGCTGGCAAAATCTAAGGAGTTGATGCGTCGCTTCATTCAAGGGCTAAATCCCAAGGATACTTTTACTATTATTGATTTTGCCAACACTGCGAAAGCGCTTTCAACAACTCCTTTAGCGAATACAGAAGCTAATCGACAAATGGCAATTAAGTATATCGATGCTTTGCAGGCTAACGGCGGCACAGAACTGCTCAACGGCATTCAAACTGTGATGCAGTTTCCGGCGACAAAAACAGGAACTCTGCGGAGTATTGTACTGATTACTGACGGTTATATTGGTAATGAAAATGAAGTTCTCGCCCAGGTGCAGCAGAGTCTGAAACCGGGAAATCGACTTTATAGTTTTGGTGTGGGCAGTTCGGTGAATCGGTTTTTGCTCAACCGTTTGGCAGAAGTGGGAAGAGGTACTTCTCAAGTAGTTCGTCAAGATGAACCGTCAGCACCGGCTGCTGAAAAGTTTTTTCGCCAAATTAATAATCCGGTATTGACTAATATTCAAGTTAGTTGGGAAGGAATGGGGGAAAAACCGGAGATTTATCCGATCGCCCCGCCAGACTTATTTACCAGTCAACCGCTGGTTTTGTTTGGCAAAAAGAGCGATCGGGCTAACGGCAAACTTCGCATCCGCGGCACTCAAGCCGGCGGCAAAGTTTACGAGCAGATTTTACCTGTGAATTTTGCTCGCGAATCGGGGCGACAGCGGGAGTCAACTTCAGTCGCAGCAAGTGTTACAGACTTTGGTAATCCGGCGGTGGCTCAACTTTGGGGGCGATCGCGCATTAAAGGTTTAATGAATCAAATGTTTGGCGGCGAGACTAAATCTCTGGTGGAAGCTGTGACTAATACTGCTCTGACTTATCACTTGCTATCGGAATACACGGCTTTGGTGGCGGTGAGCGAAGAAGTGCGAGTCGATCCAGATGGATCGCGCCGTCGCGTGCAAGTGCCTGTAGAATTGCCGCAGGGTGTCAGCTATGAAGGTATTTTTGATGCCCAGAAGGACGAGCAAACTAGGGGCAGGGTTCGCAGTATGACCCCGACTCGCGCTTCTGCACCGATTGCTCCAGCTCCTGGTGTCGCGCGGCTAGCCCCTTACGCCGAACCAGCACCGCCGCCGCCGCCCGCGCCGAAGCCTTTGACTTCTCGCTTGCAAGTAGTCAGTGCCCAAGGCTTGGATGCCGCGAGTCGCGCTGCTCTGATTCAATACCTGCAATCTGTTAATCTCCCGGCGGGGGTTAGCGGCGAGACGGTGTGGGAGCTGTCTATACAAAACGGCCGCGTACAGAAAGTGGCGATAGACTCTGGAAGCTCTACCCTGAAAGCAACAGACGCTCTAGAGACTCTCAAGAAAGCCTTGATTTCCTGGCAACCGCCTGCAGGGTTCCAGGGTACGGTGCGCCTGAATTTGCGGATTAATCCCGATCGTTAAGGAATGACTATCTATGTCAAGAAACATTAACTTTTAAGTCAAAAGTACCGAAAGGGCGATCGCTACTGTGAGAACAATATAAAATCTTTATTAAGAGATAGTGTTTGAACAGAAACTGGTGTTACAGGAAGTTATCAAGTTTGAAGCAAACGCTAAAACAGTCTAATTTCTGACACAGTTCCATTTCTGAAACAACCTCCTAATTAAGATTTCTCGATCGCCCCCCCAATCAGAGAAGGTATCACGCCCTATGGAAGTTAGCGAACTGCTCAACAATTACGAAAAAGGAGAAAGAGACTTTGCTGGAGCCGATTTGCGCGGTGCGAACCTCAGCGGAGCCATCTTAATCGGAGTCAACCTTTCGGGCGCTAATCTTTCTGGGGCGAACCTCAGCAGAGCATTTCTCACCAAAGCAACGCTCAAAGGCGCACAAATGCACAGAACAAATCTGAGTTTTGCCAAAATGGGCGAAACCAAACTCTCCGGCGCAGATTTGACAAAAGCTAATTTGAGCGGAGCTTTTTTGGTAAAAGCAAAATTGCCTAGAGCCAAATTAAGCGGCGCAAATTTAAGCGGCGCAAACCTGCGGAGTGCTGTATTGTGGAATGCCAATTTGTGCAGCGCCGACTTGCAATTAGTTAACTTCCTGGGCGCGAATCTGACGGGAGCTAATTTTAAATGGGCAAACCTTTACGGTGCAAAGCTCAACAGTGCAAAACTTTTTGGAGCTCAACTAACCGGAGTCAGTCTGCGGCGAGCGCAGTTGACAGGGGTGAATCTTTGCGGTGCAGATTTGAGCGGCGTTAATGTCAGCGAAGCTAAACTGATGGGAGCTAATTTAGAAGGCTCGAATTTGGCGGGAGCAAATTTCAGTGCGGCTCAGTTGCGAGGCGTTAAATTGGCTGGTGCAAACTTAACTGGGGCTAAGTTTAAGGGAAGTTGTTTGATCGGAGCAAATCTGAATTGGACAAAGCTGTGTCAAACTGATTTGATGGCAGCAGATTTGAGCGAGGCGACTTTAATCGGAGCTAATTTAGACAGTGCTTTGTTGGCGGGAGCTATTTTGCCGGAATCTACTAGGCGCTACTTTTCCTTAGCTGGGGCGTGCAGAATCAATTCTTGGGAAGTTGCGGCAATTTAAAATAATTAGTTAGTAGTTATTGGTTATTGGTTATTGGTTATTGGTTATTGGTTATTGGTTATTAGGAATTGGGAATTGGGAATTGGGAATGTCTAAGGATCGAAAACTTAATAACTTAAACACCTCCTACAGTCCTCTCTACCGTAAGTTGCTAGATAAAAGGAGACTCTTCCTCGCCCCAGAATCATTACCAGGCTCTTCCTGGTAACGAGCAATTGCTTAAGTTATTAAATTTTTATTCCTAAGCTATGGCGGTATTTAAATTAATTGTATGTTAAAAAAAGGATCGCACAATGAGTCGGGTGTCCCGCTAGCCCTGAATATACAATGTTTATTTGCGGGACAGCTTACCCTTTTCCTGCTAGAAAATGCGATCGGGCTTTTCTATTCAAATTAATTATTTAATCTCAAAACTTAAATCGTTATGACAGTTAATTTCGGAGTGGTACTGGTAACAGCAGGCTCGGAAGCCGAGGCCGAGAATATCGCTAAATCTCTAGTCGAAAACAAGCTGGCTGCTTGTGTGAGTTTGTCGCCGATTCGCTCTGTTTATACTTGGCAAGGCGAGATTCATTCCGAGGCGGAGTGGCAGTTGGTGATTAAAACTGATTTGGCTAAATTTGAGGCTTTAAAAACAAAAATACAGGAACTCCATTCCTATGAAGTTCCCGAAATTATTGCTATTCCGATTGTCGCTGGCAGCGAGGCTTATCTCCATTGGCTGGGACAATCTTTAAGTTTGGAGTCAGAACTTTAGTCGTAAATTCTCCCAAAAATAGGGAATCAAGTCCCTGCTACAAACGGTTGGAAACCTACAAATTTTGACTGGTAGGGCCGATGACACCGACTTTGTGACGAAAACTTAGTTCGCCGCCGAACCAGCCTGTAACGCCCAGCAAGGAAGCAACGACGACTGACAAGGCTAAACCTGTAAAGACGATCGGCTCAGCGGGATTTCCCTGTCGCAACAGCAGGTTAATCAGGGAAAGTACGAGAGCGGCCACATTGCCGCCCATGTGCAACCAACCGGCACTGCGATCGCGCACTCTTTTAATTCTCGTAAAATCTAAAAAGCCCGTGATTCCCGCCAAAATCCCCGCACCAAAACCGCAACCGATCAGCCAAACCGAAGCTCTCGCCCAAAATGGATCGCTTGTCAGCCAATAACCGATATCCGTGCCGGCGGCTCCGACTAAAAAGGCGATCGGAAACACAATCAGCACTGGGTGGAGGGGATGGCCCGCAACTGAAACTGTACTGGTAATCCCGGCATCGCGATACTCTGCGTCATCACTTTCGAGAATCGGCGGAATATTAGGATAAGGTGTACTATTTGTTTGATTTGTTTCCATGATTTTTACAGATAACTTTTGTACGACAAACCCGTTTTTATGGGATTAAAGTTAATCCATAATCCGATCGCCATTTTCGTCAACGCGGATCTGCCGAACTACGTCAGAAATTTCTTCCGCATCTTTGACGTGGTGCAGGGCTTTCTTTTCCCCGTCTGGTTCTTCTACAATGAAATAAGTTGGAACTGTAACTGTGTCTCCCGTGATGTCTGGCACGTTATCTACCGCCAGTTGCTTGGCTTTTTCTTCGATGGTTTGCGGTTTGTCGGAAATGCGATCGCCCGGATTGGCAGTGCGTTCCATATCTCTGCCCGGTTTGTCGATACTCATAAAACCTCTGTAGTATTTCTAAATTTTTTGCTGGCTGTAATTCCTAATATTGAACAAAAAATATCCCTCCGCAAACATCTCCCAAGGGGTGTAAATTGCAGTTATGCCGATCGCGCGCAGCATCTTCCTCTAGGTAGAGACTTTTGAGCTGGTTCCCAAACTACCTAAGCTAAAATCAAAGTATTATATTAATTCCGGTTGCATCGGAATGATGTTAACTGTTGACTGTTGACTGTTGACTGTTAACTGTTAACTGTCAACAGTGAATTTACTATTCCGATAAAGAGAGGATTTGATATTATTTGTTCTTTTCCTTTAAATTGCTAATGAAAAGTTACGATTGGATTGTTGTCGGCGGCGGAATTACGGGCGCAGCAGTGAGTTACGAACTCAGAAAAAAAGGTTTTTCGGTGCTGCTTTTAGAACGAGATACTGCGATGCAAAATGCTACTCGTTTTAGTTACGGCGGCTTGGCTTATTGGTCGGGGACGACTGATTTAACTCGCCAATTATGTCAGGAAGGTATCGAACGCCACCGCAATTTATCGGCCCAATTAGATGCTGATACGGAGTTTCGCGAGTTGGATTTGTTGCTGACAATTGATGCGGGAAGCGATGCCGAACAAGTAGCGGCTAATTACGCCCATTTTGCAATTCCTCCGCAGCTTTTGAGCGCTGCAGAAGCTGGTGAGTTGGAACCTTTGCTGAATAAAAGTGCGATCGCCGGAGCTCTGACTGTGCGTCACGGTCACATTTCCCCCACAGCCACAAATCAAGCTTATTGTCAAGGGTTTTTGCGGTTGGGAGGAACTATAGAATTTGCTGAAGTAACTGGGTTGATTGCAGAAGGAAATCGGATTTCGGGAGTCAAAACGGTACGCGAAAATTATGCTTGCGAAAATGCAGTGATTTGTGCGGGAGGTTGGAGTCGAAGTTTGCTGAAGGCTGCAGGTATTTCGGCAGGAGTTTATTTTACTCGCGCTGAGATTTTGGAGACTCCACCTGTGGATTTGCAACTCAGGACTTTGGTGATGCCTGCGCTATTAAAACGTTTTGAATTGGAAGCTGAATCGAGTAAAATTGAGGTAGATTTTCTTTGGGATGAACCGGATAAAGAGTTGCACCCGCCGATTTTAGATGCTGGTGCAATTCGGTTTAATGATGGCAGTTTGCGGATTGGGCAATTGTCGCGCACTTTGAGCGATTTGAATACTAAAGTCGATCGCCAAACTAGCGAAAAGGCAATTCGTGCCGGTATCGGCAAGGTTTTGCCAGATGTGGCAAATTTACCTGCAACTTGGCACGATTGTATTGTAGCCTTTAGCGCCGATAATTTGCCTGTAGTGGGGCCGATTGGCGATCGCCCTGGATTGCAGGTTTTTTCGGGTTTGAGCAATCCTTTGGCTATTGTACCCGCTTTAGCTGAGCGATTTGCAAATTGGGCGGCGGGAGAAAAAGATTGGGCGATGGCTTACGCCCCGCTACGCTACGAGCTTTTGTCTCCAGATAGATTTGTTAAAAAATGACTAATCTTAACTGTTAGTGGGTAGGGCCGGTTGATGTATATTATTAGTTGGAATTATAGATATAGCCTTTCTGTGCTCTGGTATGAGGTATTATCCGGGATAGGGGATAGGGCATAGGCCAAACCGGGCATAGGGCATAGGCCAAACCGGGCATAGGCCAAACCGGGCATACCTCACCACGCGATCGAACCGCTATAGTTGGTTAACCCGCCCCTTTCCGCTAATAACTAACAACCAATAACTAATAACCAATAACCAATAACCAATAACCAATAACCAATAACCAATAACCACTAACTAATAACTAATAACCAATAACCAATAACCAATAACCAATAACCAATAACCAATAACCACTAACTAATAACCAATAACCAATAACCACTAACTAATAACTAATGACCAAGAAAAGGAAGCGCGACAATAAATGTAGTACCTTTATCAATAGCACTTTCCACACTTATTGTACCGCCGTGCAGGTCAACTATGTGTTTGACAATGCAGAGTCCCAAACCAGAGCCTTTAATTTTACCTACATTCTCGCCCCGCTCAAACTGCTGAAATAGTTTTCCTTCATATTCCGCTGTCATCCCAATTCCTTCATCTCGAACGCAAAATATTATTTGCTGGTTTTCGCAGATTAATTCTAAACTAATATTGCCGCCTTCGGGAGAATATTTAATAGCATTTGAAAGCAAATTAGTCAAGAGGTGGTGCAGCAATTTTGCATCGAGATTAGCGTGCAGCGGTTCTGTTTTAGCAGCGAAAGTTAGGAGGTGTTTGTCCGTGAGGATCGGTTGCAGTTCTTCTAAAATAGAGGCACAGAAATCAGTCACATTTAACTCATTTAAACTCAATGAAAGTTTGCCTGATTCTGCTTTGCTGAGCATTAAAATATCCTCCAGCAATCCACTCATATTGCTGACTGCTTTTTTAATGCGGTCGATATTTTTATTTGTCGTTCCTGGCAAGCTCATGAAATTGCAATCTTCCAGCATTTCAGCCGATAGCTGTATGGTAGTTAAAGGAGTGTTTAAATCGTGGTATGCCATTGAAACAAATCGCGATCTGTTGTCGCTTTTTGCGGCGGCTAGTGCCAGAAGTGTTTGCATATTAACTGCTTCTTGATGTTTGCTCAGCGCTATCTTGATTGTGGCGTGCAGTTCTCTTTCTTTAAACGGTTTGAGCAGGTAGCCGTAAGAACCACTATTTTCGGCTCGCTGCAAAGTTTCGTCGTCTGCGTAGGCAGTTGTATAGATAATTGGGATATCTAGTTTTTGATTAATTATTGCTGCTGTTTCTATGCCGTCAATTTCGCCTTTGATGACTATATCCATTAAAATTAAATCTGGTTTTATTTCGCCCGCACGCTGGATAGCGTCGGCTCCACAAGAAACGATATCGGCGATTTTATATCCCAACTTCTCTAATTTTACAGATAAATTTTTAGCGATTAATAATTCGTCTTCGACTATCAAAATATTAATTGCTTGAAATTGAAAATCCATAAATCTAAAACCTTTGAACGTAATTTAATTCGTTAAATTTCAAGTGAAATGCTGTGCCCGTTTGTCTTGATAGTTCGATGGTTCCTTCTAACTGTTCGGTTAAAGTGCAAACAACTTGAAAGCCCATCGAGTTAGTTTTCCGAAAATCTAAATTTTGAGGAAAGCCCGTACCGTTGTCCTTGACGAAAAGGTGAATTTGCCGATCGCCCGTTTGATAGCATTCTACACTAACTGTACCGCTAGCACCATCAGGAAAAGCGTGTTTCAGGGTATTTGAAACCAATTCATTGGCAATTAAGCCGCAAGGAGTAGCAGTCTCTAGATTGAGGGAAATTGGTTCAGCTATTACCTGCAACAGAATGCGGTTGTCGCTAATATTGTAAGAGTGAAACAAGTTAGTTACCAAATCTTCGAGATATTCGCCAAAATTAATTTGCGCCAGGTTAGTCGATCTGTACAGTTTCTCGTGAATCAGAGCCATAGAGTACAGGCGGTTCTGACTTTCTTCAAACATTTGGGCTAATTGGGGATCGGAAACTGTGTTAGATTGCAATTCTAACAAACTAGCAACGACGCAGAGGTTATTTTTGACGCGGTGGTGAATTTCTTTGAGCAAAATCTCTTTCTCTTTGAGGGAGTTTTTCAAATTTACTTCCGCTTGGAAGCGCTCGCTCAGTTCAGCTTGCAGTTGCTGGTAGAGTAGAGATTGGTGAATGGCGATCGCCAATTGATTAACCAACTGCTGAAATAAATTGATTTCCGATTCTTGCCAATCCCTGGGCCCATCGCACTGGTGTGCAATCAGCAATCCCCAAAGCTGGCCCTGCTGAATAATCGGCACTACCAACTTTGCCCTCACTTCAATTTGTTTCATAAACTCGACCATACAAGGTGTAATAGAGGTCTCATTTATATCGGAAATCGCACGAATTCGCCCTTGCAAATAAAGCTGATAGCTTTCGGCAGGAAAAACCTCTTCGCCCAAAAAATTCCCTACCAGCGGGCTGCATCTTTCTGCCACGGCTTCAGCAACGACCAAACCGCCACTTTTAGGTAAAATTTGATAAACCAAAACTCGATCGGCTAACAATATTTGCTGGAGTTCGGCAACCGTGGTGTTGAGAATTTCCTCTAATTGCAAAGACTGGCGGACGCGACGGGCGATCGCCTCCACCAGCCGTTCTTGCTCAAACTGCTGCCCCCTGGCAATTTCAGCGTATTTAGAATTGCTGATATCGGCAATGTAACCAATAATTTCGATCGGTTTTCCTCTGCTATCTACCAATAGTTTTAGTTCCGTCCGCAGCCAGCGGTAAAATCCGTCTCTGTGCCGAAAGCGGTACTCGAAAATAGAATTTTTACCATCGGATAAATTAGAAAACTTTTCTATAAATTCCGGTCGATCTTCAGGGTGAATGCGATTCAACCAAAAGTGAGAATCTGTTAACAGTTTGTGAGAGTCGTAGCCAACTATCGTCCTCACGTTGTCGCTAATATAAGTAGTACGAAAATTCCCTCTCGGCTCCACAGTAAAAATTACCGCCGGATTGAAGGCTAGCAAAAATTGTAGCCGTTCTTTTAACTGTTGCAATTCTATTTCTGCTCGCTTGCGATCGCTGATATCTTCGATCGCCGCCATGCTGTAGAGAGGAAGACCCTCGCCGTCGCGGATCAGCGTCACCGTCAAGTTAGCCCACATCAGTTCGCCATTCTTCTTAATCAAGCGTTTTTCCATCCCGAAGCGAGAAATATTGCCCTCGATTAACTGCTTGATTTGCTCTAAATCTGCTTCTAAATCTTCTGGGTAGGTGATATCAGCTAAACTCATTGTCGCCAACTCCGCATCAGTGTAACCCAACATCTGCCGATGAGCTGCATTCACTTCGCTCAAGCGGTAGTCGCGCACGGTTGCCAAACAGATCGCAATTGGAGCATCATCAAACAAATTGCGAAACTTTTCCTCACTTTTTTGCAGTGCAGCTTCTGCGTTTTTGCGAGCGGTAATGTCTCGCGCTACCCACATCACTCGATCGACCCCCAGCGGCGAAATACGGCCATCAAACCAGATTAACTTGCCCTCAATTTCCATGCTGTATTCAACTCTATGGATTTTCCCAGATGCCAAGGTTTGGTGAATGTAGTTGAGGGCAAAATGAGCTTCCGCTTCCGGGAAGATTTCCGCGATGGTTTTGCCCAGCATTTCAGGAGCCGGTTTATACAGCAGTTGGGGAGCCGTGGGAGCCACTTTGAGGTAGCGGCCCATGCCATCGAAAACCATCACGATATCCGTCATCGCATTAAACAGCGCCAGCAGTTGAGCTTCGGAGTTTTGCAGTTTTTCTGCAGTCAATTTAGCTGTTAATACGGCTTGTTCGTAGCGTTCAGTGCGCTGCTGAACTCTCACTTCTAACTCTGCATTGAGTTGCTGCAAAGCGATTTCTGCTTGTTTGTGAGCCGTAACATCCCGCCCTGCAGCTTGATACTCGACAATTTGTCCGCTCTCATCGAATATAGCCCGATCGCTCCACTGCTGAGTGCGAATTTCTCCCTTCGGCAAAATTACCCGGTGTTCGCAAGTAAAAACAGGCTTTTCGGGAGACACTAAATTATATTGCTCCACAATAGATTCTCGGTCTTGTTCTAAAATTAATGGCAGAAAGCTATTACCAAGTAAGTCTTCTGGTTTCATGCCAAAATAGCGGCAATAAGCTTGATTGACAAATGTGATTGTGCCGTCGGGGAGGTAGCGGCAAATCAGTTCGGTTTGGTCTTCCACAATCGCCCTGTAGCGGGATTCGCTGTGGCGCAGGGCTGTTTCGGCATTTTGGCGATCGCTGACTTCTTTGGAGATTTCTGCATGGTTTTCTAAGAGTTCAGACTGTTTTTGCTGAAGTTTTACAACTTCTTGCTGCCCAATTTTGACTAGGTTGTAAATTTCTGGGCGAATCCTTTTTTCGGTGAGTAAACCTACGGGCTGACCTTGTTCGTCCACAATTGGCAAACAATCGATAGAATGTTGACAAAATAGCTTAAATATGCTAAAGATATCGGTAAGTTTTGATTCTTTTAAAACAATTAAATTTCGGGTCATCACATCGGCAACTTGCATTGTTTGCCATCCAGATTCGGAGGCGACTAAGTTCAGCACATCTCGGGGGCTTAGCAGTCCGACTACCTGATTTTCATCGACAACTAAGACGCAACTAATCGATGCTTTTACCGTTTCGTTTGAGTCGGGAAGTGCAGGTGAATTAGGCAGCGGGTAAGGGTTTCTCGCCCGACGCATCAGGGCGATCGCCTCTGGGAGCAAAGTTGAGGGCGCAACCGTCACTGGCGGGCGATCGACAAATTCTAAGGGCGATCGTAAATTTGTCAACAAATTCGTAAATTCCATCAGTCTAGACCTACAAAGTATTGTTAACTAACTTTAGCAACACTTTTGGTCATCAGCCAAATGACTAATGACTAATCATATCAAATCCTCTCTTCATCGGAATAGTAAATTCAGGCGTTGACTGTTGACTGTTAACTGTTGACTGTTGACTGTTAACTGTTAACTGTTAACTGTTGACTGTTAACTGTTAACATCATTCCGATGCAACCGGAAACGATATGACCGATGACTAATGACTAATGACTACTGACTAATGACTACTGACTAATGACTACTGACTACTGACTACTGACTAATGACTACTGACTAATGACTACTGACTACTGACTAATTTTTTTTTCCTAACGAGCAGATAAGTTTTCATTCCCCCTTTTCCTTTAACTTGAATAATTCCCCGTTCCTGAAATAAATATTGGTGTTCCAATAACTTATAAGTAGTTTCGCTGACTTGAATCCGCCAAGATATACCGTGAGACTCCATTCGGGAAGCAATATTTACCGTGTCGCCCCACAAATCATAAATAAACTTTTTGATGCCAATAACTCCGGCCACAACCGGGCCGCTGTGGATACCGATGCGGATGCTAAAAAATTTGTGATTCTTCTGATGAAACCGAGCCATTTCTGTTTGCATATCTAGAGCCAGTTTGGCGATCGCCTCAGCGTGATCTGCCCTGGGATTCGGCAGCCCTCCCACCACCATATATGCGTCGCCAATTGTCTTGATTTTTTCTAAGCCGTGCTGTTCGCACAACAAATCGAATCTTGAAAAAACTTTATTGAGGAGTTCCACCAGAGCGATCGGATTCATCGTGCTAGACAAAGCTGTAAACCCCACAATATCTGCAAACAAAACAGTCACTTCAGGAAAATATTCAGCAATAGTAGTTTCGTTTTGTTTGAGGCGTTCTGCTATTGCCTTCGGCAAAATATTTAACAGCAACTTTTCTGATTTTGCTTGTTCTTCCCGCAGGGCATCTTCCGCTTGCTTGCGTTCCGTAATATCGTGGTAACTCCAGACTCTGCCGATAATTTTATCTCCCAGCCGCTGCGGTTCCGAATAGCGTTCAAAAAATCTGCCATCTTGAAATTCCAACAAATCGAAACTTTCGGCTTCTGGCTGATCGTAAAGCGATTCTATTCTGTCTTGGAATCCTTGGGGATCTTTGAGTTGGTTCAGCACAAAAGCGATCGTTGTAGCATCGTCTCGCAGCGCCATCACTTCATTAGGTATCCCCCACATTTCCACAAATTCCCGATTGAAACTGACTATTTTTCCGTTCCTGTCAATAGCTAAAATACCGTCAGCCGTAGAATCAAAGGTTGCTTGCAGCAAAGACACCGATTGTGCCAGGGCATCTTCTGCCATTTTTCGAGCAGTAATATCTCGCAAAATAGCGCGAATCGCTACTAGCGAACCTTCCGAAAATTTACAGCTTATGCTACCTTCCAGCAAAATTAATTCAGAAGATTTCGTGATAAATATTACTTCGATAGAATCGGGATAAAATGTATCTTCATTAAAGTCATTTTTACTGATAGCTTGATATAATATATCCAGAGACTCAGGGGAACTATTGGGATGAATAATATCAAAAACACTCATTTCAGCAATTTCTGCTTCGCTGTAGCCCAGAGTTTCCCGCCAAGCCCGATTTACATACAAAAAATGACCGTCAGCTCCAATACTTTGAATTAAATCAGTAGCATTTTCAAATAAATCTCGCAGTTGTTCTTCGCTGTCCCGCAAGGCTATTTCAGCTTGTTTCCGCTTGATAAATTGACCGAGTTGACTGCCGATTGCCCCCATTATTTGGAGCAAATCTTCATCAAAACTCCGCACTTCACAGCTAAAAAAAGTCATCACTCCCAACACAGACTTTTCCGAAGTTTCCTGCTCGTAATCCCCCCAAATAGGGAAGGCAAAAGCTCCGTGCAGTCCTTCAATTGCAGCGATTTCTCGGCGCAAAAAAATATCACTTTTTGTGACATCTGCAATCCACTGAGGGGAACCGCTAGCCCAAACGATACCGGGCAATCCTTCCCCCAACTCACAGGTCATTTGTTCGCCAAATTCGGCAAATTTAGGGATAGAAACCGATCGTTTTCTCCAACTGACCAGGCAGCGCAGCAAATTGGGGTCGGAAACCGCAGTTATTCTCTTACTTCCTGACAGCAGTTTTTCGCCCGCTTCCGGCATCCAAAGTTCGGCGGTATCCCATCCCAAACTATCACAAATTACCGGAAGAATTGCTGTTAGAGCTTTTTTGATTGTTTCGGATGTAGACAGGATACGAGTGGTGACGTACTGAGCTAGTTTTCGCTTGCGGGCTCGCTCTCTATCTGTAACGTCGCGGCCGATGTACACGAAATCTTGGAGGGCGCCCCTTGTTTGAGAAATTCCTTGAATTTCACTCGGAATTGCCGTACAGGAAAAAGCAACTGTGAACTTTTCTCCGGTTTTTGCCGTGCAAACTACTTCGACATTGGTTGGAGATGATTGAGACTGCTGTTGGCTGACTGCTTGCAAAGATTCACCATCAGCAGCAAGAGCGTTTATTTGCTGTCCTACTAATTCTGATTCGCTGTAACCGAATAAATCTTGAGTCGCTTGATTGATTTTTTTGATTTTTCCCGATGCAGTTGTCACCAACAAAACTTCAGCAATTGAAGTAATAATTTTTTCAACATAATTATTAGTAGCGGCTAAGGTACTCAATAAAATATTCATTTCATTGGTAGCTTGGACTAGAGTTTGTTCTAAACCCATCCTGTCGGTTACGTCTTCAAAAAATATAATTAATCTCTGATAATTATCGTCATTGCTGAATTCGACGATATACATATCAAAATAAAGCCGCGAGCCATTTTCTAGTACCCGAGTTATCGCTTTAAATTCAAAGTTTGGCAACCGCCCTTCAAAAATATCGATTAAAATTTCTTCAGTTCCCACCAATTCAGGAAAAGGAAGCCGCACATCGTTGCCGGCCGTTACTTCTTCGGGAAAGTCCGCGAAGCGCTGCACTTGGAAAGATGTCTCTTGGATTAAAAAGTCTTTATCCAGTGCTAGGTACTCCAGGTGGTGGGGAACCAACAGCTTTTTTAACAGGGTGTTCATGTTGGATTCTTAGTAGTGAATGCGCCCTCTGTTCCTGATAGTCATTAGTCATTAGTCATTAGTCATTAGTCATTAGTCGATTTGAGATTTGAGATTTGAGATTTACTCCACAGATGAATCTGGCAGCTTGAACTTTTGTCTAAAATTTTGGGTTCGACCCTGACGCTCGCGTCGGCAAGCAAGTACCCGTTTTTGAGCGGGGTAATTCCCAAATCGCAAATCGCAAATTGTATTATTTTTGTTTGTAAAATGGAATTGTGACTATAAAGGTAGTGCCTAACCCTGTCTCGCTGGAAAATTCGATTTGACCTCCGTGCAAGTCTACACACTGCTTGACTATAGATAAACCCAGTCCTGTACCGGGGATTTTACCGACATTTTGGGCCCGGTAATAGGATTCAAATAGTTGTTCTTGGTCTTCTATCGGAATGCCAATGCCTGCGTCTTGAATTTTAAATGTAGCTTTTTCATGATAACAATTTAATTGAAAATAAATATTGCTTTCGGTAGGTGAGTATTTTACTGCATTAGAAAGCAAGTTTGTCAAGATGTGCCGCAGCAATTTGGGATCGAGTTCGGGATCGGGTTGTGTTTTCTCCGAATCGCGATCGGTTTTTTTCGCAGGCGGAGTTGATGGTCGGCAAATAAAGTTAATTTTACGATATTGTCCCTCACTAATTTTAATTGATTCTACTAATTCGCTGCAAAATTTTAGCAAGTCAACTGGTGCGGGATTGAATTGGAGTTTTCCGGCTTCGGCGCTGCTGAGCAACCGCACATCATCTAATAGGTGAGCCATGTGTTTAGATGCTGATTTAAGGTGTCCGAGATATTCTTGTTGTTCTGCGTGGGTGATTGAGTCGCCGTATTCTTTGAGGATTTGAGTAGCAAATAATACTGTATTTAAAGGATTGCCGAATTCGTGAGCGAGCATTGAAAAAAAACGAGATTTTATTTGTCTTAGTTCTTGCTCTTTTACCAAAGAACTACGAATTTCTATATCTTGTTGTTTGCGTTCTGTGATGTTTCTGCCGATATAGATGAAATCGTAAAGTCCTTGTAATTCTGTCTGAATTGCCGAACAGGAAAATTCTACCCAAATTTCTTCTCCTATTTTGGTAGTACAGACTACTTCCAGTTCTCGGAGCAGCTCTTTTTGAGACAAAATATAGCGATGGCGAGCTTGGTAAAGCAAGGTTTCTTCGACTACTATTTTGGAGAGTGGATGGTCGATTAATTCTGATTCACTATACCCAAATAACCCTTGTGCCGATTGATTGACTGTTTTGATAATTCCTAAGGTTGTTGTCACTAACAAAGCATCGCCCATCGAGCTAATAACTTTATCTATATAATCTTTAGAAGCTGCTAGGGCGCTTACCAACAGATTAGCTTCATTTGCTCTCTGAATTAATGATTGCTTCATTACCATTTTTTCGGTGGCATCTTCAATCAAAATGAGCAAATTATTTGCCACACCTTGTTCGTTTTCATGTTCTACTGCCAACATATCGAAGTATAAAGGGTGGTTGTTGTCGGCAAACCGAGCGATACCTTTGAGTTCAAAACTCGGCCGCCGTCCCATTGCGATGGAAATCAGGATATTTTCAATACCAATCAGTTCGGGAAAACTGATGCGAGCATCTGTGCCGGGGAGCGCGTCGCCGGGAGTATCGGCATAATGTTGTGCTTCGGCGGAGGTTTCCTGAATGATGAAGTTGTGATTTACTACCAGATACTCTGTTTGTCGCGGGCCCAAGAGTTTCTTAAAAAGGGGGTTCATGTTTGTTCTACCATTGTGTAAGCTAGTTTGTGGAAAATTTCGTCAACGTCTTGGCCTGTTTTGGCAGATGTGGTGTAAACTGCTATTACTTTGTCTTTAGCGATCGCGTGGGAGATTTCCACTAGCATTGCCAATTTTTCTTCGTCTATCAAGTCTATTTTGTTCAAGGCGATGATAATTAACCCTTTGGGATTGACTGAAGAAAAAAGCTTAATGTGTTCGGAGATTCGCTCAACTGTTTCGGTTCGGCTGACATCGGCAACGATTAAAACGCCGCTAGCTCCTTGCAAGTAAGTCGGTGCAATTCCTTTGAATTTTGTATGCCCTTCTAAGTCCCAAATCAGCAACTTGGCTGTGATATTTGCCTGCTGTTTTATATTTTCTAATGTAATAATTTTGCTGGAAATTTTGACTCCGACAGTGGAGAGGTACTCGTCGCTGAATTGCCGATCGACAAAACGGCGGATCAAGCTGGTTTTGCCCACGCCAAAGTCGCCGATCATGCACATTTTTTTAGATATAGTAACTGACATAATTATTTGCCGTTTGCGGTCTTAGTTATTGGTTCAAATATCACGCATCTGCTCAAAAGTAGCGGTTGATTGGGTTCTACGCCGTCGGGTGAATTGGGGCTGGCGATCGTTTGGAGGCGCTTGGGGTCTGCACCTTGCCGCACCAAAGCATCTCGCACTGCTGCGGCACGCCGGAGCGACAGCCGTTGATTTGTGGCAACTTCGCCAGTTCCATCGCTGTGCCCAATTATCTTAATATGTTTTTGAGGATATCGATCCATGAATTTTTTGACACTGGCGATGATTTCTGCGGATGTTGAGTCTAATTTCGCCGTTCCTGGGTCAAAGTAGATGCGGCTTAAGATCTGGAGCGGATCTAGTTTAATCGTGCTGACGACGGACTGAACGCCGGGAATTTGTTTTAGGGACTGAGCAATTTTTTGTGAGTCTGCAGCGTCGGTGACTGTGCCCTCTACTGTCACTTTGCGATCGCCATAGCGAGTAGAAATAGAAACGCCCTCCCTCTGGTTCAAAACAGCGGTAATCCGCTGCACCTCGCCGGCTGCCAAAACAGGGTCGGGAGGTACATCTACAGCGATAATTTGATTGTCTAATTTCAGATTTGGTACAGTTGATGCAGCTATTTTTGCGGCTTTTGCTCGCAATTGTGGATTTGGCAATTTTCCGGTTAACTTGAGAGTGTTGCCCTCAAGGTCGGCGTTTAAGCGGTAAACTGCTAATTCTGGCGTCGATGCTAAAGCTAAAGCGACATTTGCTACCAGGGGGCGGTCGATGCTGCGGCGGTACTGATACATTCCCCAAGGTACTAAGATTAAGCTGAGGGCGAGTAAACTGATCCCGGCTAGGGCGAGCGGGGGTTTTGTGGATTTTTCCTTGTCCAGGGGGTCGAATAAAGTTTTGATAAACGGGTGCAGCGACTCCGGTATAGTATCGGGGTCGCCGTTAAATTCGTGAATTAATTTAGCGTAATTAAGGATGAGATTACTAAGTGTTTTCCGCAGCTTGCTGATGAACGATTCTGGCGGTTCTCCTTTAATTACGACTGCAATGTAGCAGTATCCCGCTACTTCTAGCAAAATTTTTGAGTCGCCGTATTCAATTTGATTGAGTTCGGAAATTTCTCCCGGCACAACGATGCACTCGTTGACAAAGCTGCGAATAGCTGTGAGCATTCCTGCTACCATTTCTGATTCTAACTGGTAACTTTCGGAGTTTTGAACTTCGGAAATTATCAAGCCTGATGCTTTGTGAATTAAGAATACTGCTTGGATGGTAAAGGGTACTGATTCTTTGAGGATTAATTCGGCTTCGGAGACTCCTTGTACTTTGGAGCGAATTTTGCGCTTCACTCCTTCCACGCTCATGGCATTTGACACTTTTTCATTGATTGTCTTGATAGCTTCTGCCATGTATCTGGCAATAGTATTGCCTATGACGGGATAGAGGGCATCCACCATTGCATCTCGTTCGAGTTGTATTTGGGCTGTAATCGCTTTGCCCATTTCCGGAGCGAGGGCTTGGGCGATCGACTCTTGGTCAAGGCGAATTTGCTCTTTAATTGCCATGCCAATTTCTGGGGCGATCGCCTTAGCAATTTCTTGTGGCGAATTTTTTATTTGTTGAGCAAGGGCGTCTGGGAGCAATTCAGCGATCGCCGAACTCATTGCTGGCCTGTTTTCTACCGTTTTTGCCCTAATTACTTCATCAATAATTGGCACGATCGCGTTAACAACTTCTTCTCGGGAATCGGTAATTTTGCGGCTGAGAATTTCTGCGATCCAAGGCAGCATCAGCGCGATCAGTTCTTGGGGATCGTGGATTTGGTGTTCGAGTTTTCCTAATTTATCGTTGATAGTTACCATCAGGTGGCGCACACCGGGCAAGTCGTTTTGTTCGAGGAGATTTTTGACTTGCTCGATATCCGAGATTTGCGAGCCAAAAATCAGACTTTGCAGCCTTTCCATCGCGTTGTCGGCTTCATTTAAGTCTTGTTTAATTTCGCCTAATATTTCCGATCGCTGCGATATCGGTGTCGGCTGTTCTGGCAATTCTGACATCGATGGCCCAGAAGCAACCACCGCATCTAGATACATTTTTTCTGAGGGCTGTGAAGGTGCGGGAACTGCGGTATTTGGATTAGTTGCTGCGGGTGATTCTAGAGTTGGGCGATCGGACAAATCCTCTAAAGCGGTGTCTAAATCCTGGGATTTTTCCGCCTGTACGTACTGAGGATAATCTGAAATTGTCAAGTCAGGCGATTCTCTCTCAAACTCCGAAACATCTGCGGAAATATCTATAGTTTTAGCTGAGGAATAGTTTCTTTCCAGTTCAGAACTGTTGAGTTTTTGAGTAGGGAACAGCCAACTTTTCGACTCGCCTGCAACGGCCGGAAAATTTGTAGATTTGGGTTCGCCAGAGGCAGTTTTGTGCTGGACGCTCGCTGCAATTTCCTCTTGCTCTCGCTCAGAAATACCTAACAAATCCATCAACCCGCCGAGGGCTCCAGCTTGAGCTTTTTTGCCGATGCTGTGACTTTCGGAATCGGGATTTTGCTGCGCTGCAATTTCCTCTTGCTCTTGCCGAGAAATACCTGACAAATCCATCAACCCGCCGGTAGCTGCCGCTCGATGGTTTTTGCTGTTGCTGTCAGCTTCGGATTGGGGAGATTGAGTGTTTGAGGGAGCAGTTGTGGTAATTTCCTCAGCAGAAGCAGAGGAAATAGGTAACAAATCCATCAACCCGTCGAGGGCCCCAGCTCGATCGTTTTCGCTGTTGCTGTCACTTTCGCGATCGGAACTTTGCTGGTTTGAATCAGCAATAATTTTGAGATCGAGTAACAGATTCAGGAATGGTTCTAGCTGGGTTGCTGCGCTGGCAGCAGACTCGTCAGGTTGAGAAACAAAACCCTCTAGCTGATTTTCAACTTCTGGATTTTCTTTCGGTAAAGCCATGCGTGATTATCCGTGGTGGTGGCGCTCCGGCAACAAGAATTCGTTATTTAATTTATTATCAGTAACGCCTTTAAGTTCGGGGACAAATTCTGTTCCTTTGAGCCTCATGCCTAGTTCAAACAGAATTTCTGCCATGTCATCTCTGGAAACTTTAACGTCTCTGAGCATGGAAAAGCGGCGGTCGAGTTCTTCAAAAACCTGTGTTTTCAGAGTGCGGGTTTCTTCGGAGAGTCGCTCTCTGGTTTGGGAGAGTTCGTCGCGAATCGAACTGGTTTGATTGTCTATCGCTTCGTCGAGGGATTCTATGCTGCTGGAGAATTTGCGGTTAAGGCGATCGATTTGCTGGCGGAGGTCGGCGCTTTCTTCTTGCGTGTTTGAGGTAAGCGATTTAACTTTCTTTTCTAACGAATCAATTGCCACCTTCATTTCTGCGGATAGAACTGTTTTTATCTGTTCGATGCGAGCTTGGGTATCTTGCTGCATCATTGACAGCTCAGAATCTATTTTATCGAAGCGATTGTCGTATTCTCTAAGCTGCGCCCCGAAAATTATATCTCGAATCTGGTCTATATTTCCCAGCCGTTCGCGCATTTCTTCTTTAGTGATTTCTGCCATTTTTGTACCTCGAATCTCCCGATATTGTGAGTTTTAGAACTGTGTGGAATTTTTTGTTAATTTGCCTGTCGAGCATTTTAAGTAGGCTCTAAAGACGCGCCTGCAGCTTTTTCTGCGGTGATTTATTACAACAGTTGGCTGCACTACTTTTTTGACTTGACAGAACTCTATTGCTTGAAACTCTCACCCCTGTGTCGGGGAGGGGATTTTTTAGAGTTTTGACTCCTTTATATCCTGAGATTCAAATTCTTAGGGTGGGTTTTGTAACCTAAAATGGCGGTTTGCTATTCTTGCTTTGCAGCAAGCTCCTCAAGCTTAGAGTTTCCTGCTATACAGGGGATAGGTTTTAATGTCTTGTCTTGACTTTTCCATGATATCGCATCTTTGAGCGCCCTTGATGCCAGGGCATCTAGGTCACGGCAAAAAAAGGGGCAGACGCGATCGCACCAGTGCAACTATCTATAATATCCTGTCTTGTCGATTCACAACGATAAAATTGGTTTCTAGTGCAGACTAAGGTCCGCACTACGAACCGTTTTTGTTACGATCGTAGACCGAACGTGATAGGATCTATGGCTCGAAAGATTCAACTCGGCGGTTAAAATCAGGTCTGCACCAACTTTCCTCCGCATCCGCAGACTGAAGAATAAACATCGAACTTTCTCCCCATCTTCCTCTCAAAAAGCGTAGGGCCCGATCGACAGCGATCAGACCCAATAATATGAGAGCTTTGTTTTTTCTAACAAACGAGATGTGTTTCCGGTAAAGAACGATTACTTACTAGGGTTGACAATTTGTGCAACTTTACTTTTAATCCGCAAGCACAATAAGTCTGACTCGACGGCGGTTTGGCTTAACTGCGCGATCGCTAGTTTTGCCACTATTCCAAGTTGTGTTCGGTTAATTTCGGCTGCGCTGGGGAATCTAGACCGGAGACACCATGCCTATATCCTTGAACTTTGCTTCTAAATATAGCGACCTCCTGTTTCTTTCTGTCCCGGTGTCTATTATTAAGTTAGCACGAGCTTTCGGAGTAGTAAAGCACTATTTGCAAAACTTGATAGGTCTTTACATTACTACGTATAATGATATTAATATCCACATAGATGTAAGTTAGGACTCACGCACTCATCCGCAAAGAAACCGGGTTTTTTCATCGGGATTGAGGATTTACCAACCGTGTATTCTGGTTGAAAAATCGGGTTTCTGGACATAGGTGCGTCCGGGACTATAAATTCTATTGTTGCTACACCTTCAAATACTTAAGTGCTTTTCTCATGTCTATTTCTCCTAAATGTCTCAGTGGTAGCGAAATCCGCCAAACATTCCTCGACTTTTATGCCCAGCGGGGACATAAAATCTTGCCCAGCGCTTCTTTGGTACCGGAAGATCCGACAGTGTTGCTGACGATCGCCGGAATGCTACAATTCAAGCCAATATTTCTCGGTCAGCGCGCCGCCACTTCGCCGCGCGCCACAACTTCGCAAAAGTGCATCCGCACCAACGACATCGAAAACGTAGGCCGCACCGCCCGCCACCACACGTTTTTTGAGATGTTGGGTAACTTTAGTTTTGGGGATTATTTCAAGAAACAGGCGATCGCCTGGGCTTGGGAACTTTCCACGGAAGTTTTCGGTTTACCGCCCCAAAATTTGGTTGTGAGTGTTTTCCGAGAAGATGACGAAGCCTTTGCGATTTGGCGCGATGAAATTGGCATTCCGGGCGATCGAATTCAACGCATGGGAGAAGCAGACAATTTCTGGCAATCCGGCCCCACAGGCCCCTGCGGCCCGTGTTCGGAGATTTACTACGATTTTCACCCAGAAAGAGGCGACAATATCGATCTCGAAGATGATAGCAGGTTTATCGAATTTTATAACCTGGTTTTCATGCAGTACAATAAGGATGCAGAGGGCAATTTAACACCGCTGCAAAATCAAAATATTGATACTGGCATGGGACTGGAACGGATGGCGCAAATCCTCCAGAAAGTCCCCAATAATTACGAAACAGATTTGATTTTTCCGATTATTCAATCGGCGGCGGAAATTGCCGGAATTGATTACCACAATAGCGATGAAAAAGTCAAGGTTTCGCTGAAAGTAATTGGCGACCACATTCGGGCTGTGGTACACATGATTGCAGACGAAATTCGCGCGTCGAATGTGGGTCGGGGTTACATTTTGCGCCGGTTGATTCGCCGGGTGGTGCGCCACGGGCGGCTGATTGGGATTCAGGGTGAATTTACGGTGCGGGTGGCCGAAAGTGCGATCGCCCTTTCGGAAGCTGCGTATCCCAACGTGCGATCGCGCGAAGCTCAAATTAAGGCAGAATTAGCCAGGGAAGAGGCGCAGTTTCTCAAGACTTTGGAACGCGGAGAGAAGCTGCTGGAAGAAATTGTCGATCGCACAAAACAGCAAACCAACCAACAAATCAGCGGTCAAGATGCCTTCACCCTTTACGATACCTACGGTTTTCCCTTAGAACTGACACAAGAAATTGCTGAAGAACAGGGAATCACTGTCGATTTGGACGGCTTTGAAGTCGCGATGAAAGAACAGCAAACTCGCGCCAAAGAAGCTCATCAAACCATCGATTTAACCGTGCAGGGTTCTTTGGATAAGTTGGCTGAAACAATCCAGGGAACTGAGTTTGTTGGTTATGCTGAATTGTCGAGTTTAGCTGAGGTGGAAGTTATCTTAGTTGACGGCAAATCTGTGGAATCTGCAGAGGCGGGAACCGAGGTACAAATTGTGTTGAACCAAACGCCGTTTTATGCTGAATCCGGCGGACAAATTGGCGATCGAGGTTATTTGAAAAGCGGAGAAAATGGTGATGGTTTGTTGGTGAGAGTTGATGACGTGAAGAAAGAATCGGATTTCTTCGTGCATTTCGGCTTGGTGGAACGGGGAACCCTGAAAGTTGGCGATAGTATTACTGCGAAGATTGACAATAGCAGCCGCCGCCGAATTCAGGCCAACCACACAGCAACTCACTTATTACAATCAGCTTTGCGAAAAATTGTGGACGATTCGATTTCGCAAGCTGGTTCGCTGGTATCGTCAGAAAGATTGCGGTTTGACTTCAATTCTCCCCGCGCTGTCACCGCAGAAGAATTGCAAAAAATTGAGGATTTAATTAATAGTTGGATTGCTGAAGCCCACGCTGCGGAAGTTGCAGAAATGCCGATCGCCCAAGCGAGGGAAAAAGGCGCGACTGCGATGTTTGGCGAGAAGTACGGCGATGTGGTGCGGGTAATCGATTTTCCCGGCGTTTCGATGGAATTGTGCGGGGGGACTCACGTCAACAATACCGCAGAAATCGGGCTGTTTAAGATTGTTTCCGAGGCTGGGGTTGCGGCTGGTACTCGCCGGATTGAGGCGGTTTCGGGCCAAGCTGTTTTGGATTATTTGAATGTGCGAGACAGGGTTGTGCGCGATTTGGGCGATCGATTTAAGGCGAAGCCGGAAGAGTTACCCAACCGGATTACTAATTTGCAGAATGAGTTGAAGGATACTCAGAAACATTTGGCTGCTGTGAAGTCGGAATTGGCGATCGCGAAATCCGACCAGTTGCTAAATGCGGCTGAGGATCTCGGTGAATTCAAAATCATTGTAGCTCAATTGGGTGATGTGGATACAGAAGCCCTGAAAACTGCGGCCGAAAGATTGCAGCAAAAGTTAGGAAATGCTGCGGTAGTTTTGGCCTCAATTCCTGAACCGGATAAGGTAAGTTTGGTTGCAGCTTTTAGTCCAGAAGTCAATAAGAAAGGATTGCAAGCTGGCAAGTTTATCGGGGGAATTGCTCAACTTTGCGGCGGTAAAGGCGGCGGGCGGCCTAATTTGGCCCAAGCTGGCGGACGCGATGTTAGTAAGTTGCAGGAAGCCTTGGAAAGTGCTCGCAATTTGTTGATTGAAGGGTTGGGTTAGTTGACTGTTGACAGTTGACTGTTGACTGTTGACTGTTGACTGCTGGCTGTTGGCTGTTAAGAAGAAGGGCGGGCCCGCACCATCCACCGCCCCTACTGACTAATGATATCAAATCCGGTAGCATCGGAATGATTCAGATATATATTCTCGGACTCTGTGTACTCTGTGTTCTAGCGCCGGTTAAATCACCTGACGATGCAACGGTCAACGATATGACTAATAACCAATAACCAATAACCAATAACCAATAACCAATAACCAATAACCAATAACCAATAACCAATAACTAATAACCAATAACCGATAACCAATAACCAATAACCAATAACCAATAACCAATAACCAATAACCGATAACCAATAACCAATAACCAATAACCAATAACCAATAACCAATAACCAATAACTAATAACCAATAACTACTGCTTTTCGCCCAAAATAGCATAAACCACAGTCTCTTCTTGTTTGCCCCGTAATTGAATCGATCCTACTTTTTGGCCTTCGTAGCGATCGCACACGTAATCAAAAGTCTTCCCCGTCACCAACAAATTAAAAGGACTGTCAGAAACAATTTGCTTATTCATCGCCTCCAATCTAGCGGCAACATTGACAGCATCGCCGATCACAGAATAATTCAAACGCCGGGAACCGCCAACGCTACCAGCAATTAACTGTCCGGTATGCAAACCTATGCCAAACTTAATTAAAGGTTTGCGTTCAATTCTCAGCTTCTGGTTAATTTCGTTCAGTTTTTCGTGCATGGCGATGCAAGCCGCAACTGCATTCAAAGCATCTTGTTGAATTGCGGGATATTCTGTTTGGCAAAAAGGCACTCCAAAAACTGCCATAATTGCATCGCCGATGTACTTATCGACAACGCCGCCGTGATCCATAATACAGTCAGTCATCGCTTCTAAATAATTGTTCAGCCAGGTGAGTAAATCCCGCGCGGGCATTTTTTCGGAAATCGAAGTAAAACTGCGAATATCCATAAACAGCACAGTTGCTGTAAGTTCTTGAGGTTCGAGTTCTCCTTGTTCAAATATCTCCGCTTTGCGCTTCCAAATAAGCTGAGCAGTTTCGGGGGCGACGTGCTTTTCAAACAACCTCATTAACTGCTGTTTTTCGTATTGTTCCCGCAGTTGCAAAGCAGTGCTTGATAATATTAAAGTGCCGATGGGTGCGGCAATGGGAATCCACCAAAAATAGTAGCTAAATAATACAGCAGCGGCGGCAATCCAAACGACAGGTAAACCGAGGGTGATCGCAATTCTCTCTTTAACACCTCGGTTGCACAGAACCAAAGCCGTCAGCGGCCCAATTCCCAACAATAAAAAAAATTCTAACAGTACCGGTAGCCGCTGCAGCAAGCGTCGATCGAGTAAATTGTCAATCAACGCCGCATATAAATAAACCCCAGCCGTAGTTTTGTTGAGAGGGGTAGATATCTGATCGACACCGGTAGCGACGACACCAACTAAGACTAATTTATTCGCGAAAGCATTTTCAGGAATTCTACCTTTTACAACATCAACAAAAGCGTAGGTTGGTAGATTTTTTGTTTTCCCTGGCCAGTTAATCCAGACTTTTTGGTCTTGCATATTTTCTGGCTGCGGTAGCAATACAGGATTTTGCGGGTTAGCAGCATTATACCTCTGAACCATTGCTAAACCGAAATTAGGAATAGATCCCAGAAACATTGTTGAATCGCGGCTAATGCCGTCGCTGTTGGCCTCGTGCATTATGTGTCCGACACCTGCGGCTACTGCTTTTAAAGATGCTACTGGTTCTTCTTTGGTGGTTCTCGGGAGTACAACTTTGCCATTGGCGGCGATCGCCTCCGCTAAAATATCATCTTTCGGACTCGGATCGAGAAAAAGAATGTCGAAGCCAATTGCTGTGGGGGGAGATTTTTTCAGCGCCTGCAGCAATTCGGCGTAGCGATTGCGCGGCCAAGGAAATTTACCGTATTCCTGCAAGCTTTGGGGTTCGATCGCAATTACGGCAATTCTCGAATCCCACCCTGGATTTGGCAAAATTCCCGATTCTCGAATTTCAAATAGTGTTTTGTATCCTAAATAGTCTAGGGGTTTCCACATTCCCAAGTGCAGCATTAGTACAGAAACTACGCCTGCTAAAGCACCTGTCATCCAGGGAGGATTTGTGATTATATATTGCCGGATGGCGATGGGTTGACGTTTGAAATGCTCAATCAGTTTTTTGAACTTCATGCAATTAATATAACACTATAATTGATATCAAATTATCTCTTTATCGGAATAGTAAATTCACTATTAACTGTTAACTGTTGACTGTTGACTGTTAACATTATGTATGAGTGCAACCGGAATTGATATGACATTCGCGTCCGAGGTTCGAGAAAATTTATGCTATTGAACTTTTACAATACCGCAAGCACAAAGCGCGGGTGCAAATTTTGTTTATTTTGACTGCACAGATTCACCGCTAAATGCTTCGTCTGTAAACGAAATTATCAAGCCAAGCGTCGCCGATTACCATAATAAAAAAGGTTAGTAATGCGGACTGAATTCCGCACTAATAACCAATTTTTGAACTGTAAATTTACCGGATACTATTCTATTTTGCGGACTCAAGTCCACACTACTAACCTTTTTCTGAACTGTAAATTTACCGGACACTATTCTATTTTGCGGACTCAAGTCCGCACTACTAACCTTTTTTCGATCGGTCAATTGAGTTGAAACTGGTGTCATATCTCAGATCTAACTCCTTACAGCTAGATAGGCTGTTTAGGGCACTACAAGGATGTAATGCCGTTGTCTGACGGAGGGGGCTAGCACTACGATGTTGAGGCGGCGGCTGGGAGGTAAAACCCCTTGGATCTTGAACTTGCCGTCTCGATCGATCTTAATCGCTTCGTTATTGACATAAATTATGTCGATCGGGTTAATTTGACCGCTGAGGCGATAGATATTGCCACTGAGTCTGAACAAACTGCGGACTTGGAGTTCTGCTAGGTGAGGGCTTGTTGAGGTGGGCGCGGGAGGAGATTGACGGAAAATTGTCGTCGCGCTGCCGCCGTTGACAACGACTTCGGAGTCGGTGCTCCCGGATACTGCGACGGCACCTTCAATAGTTTCGACTGAGGTTTTGCCGTCGCTGACGCTGACACCAAAGGAAGTGCCGCGCACTCCGGCCACGCCTTCGGGGGTTTCTACCCTGACAGGGGCGGTTCTGGCAGATTTTTTTTGTTGGGCAATTTGAATCGAATTTCCGAGTCCGCTGAAGGTATTGAGGGCGGCAATTTGGTTCGGCGGGATAATTGTTGAGGTGTTGGTTGCGGGAGTTGTCGCATTTGTTTTGCTGACGGACAACCTGACTCGCCCCCTGCTGACAAAAATGGCTGTCTCTTTTTCGCCCTCTGCACTACCAGATAAATTGGATATTCTGACTGCGGTGTTTTCGGCAACTTCCACGATGCCGCCGTTGTTGTCGATCGCGATCCTGGCTGTGGAATCTGCGCCGGTGATGATTTCATCTCCGGGTTCTGTGAGCCGATCGCCCGCCACTGCTGATCTGCCCTTAAAGCTGACAGTACCGCGAATTTCAGTAATTTGGAGCGATCGTGGGGCCGCTGTTCCCTGAGCGTTTATGGTTGCTGCTGGGGATGGATTAGCCGCCGATTCTGCCGGATTTTTTGGATATGTTGAGTCGCTCGGCTTTGCTGGCGGTCGAGGATCTGAGACAATTTTAGTAAAGTTTGACTGCTGTTTGAGGGATGGAGAGATCGGACTGGCGATCGCCCCGCTCCATGCCGGCAGACAGGCCAACACAGCCAAGGACAAACTTCTCAACGGAATTTTGCTCGATCGCCAGCACGTAAAAATTTTCTTCATAATTTCGATTTTGTCATTTTGAAGTTCCTACACTTCATTTCCTTTCTTAGACTCCCTACATCCGGCAATCGTTCCACTTTTTATTCTATCAAACAGCAGCCAAAATAAGCTTTCTCAGCATCAACTCTTACCATTAAATCTTCTGTTTATTGTGAAGTTTTAGTAAAGTTTTACAACGTGCCCGTTGACTAAACTCCGACCTTGGGGAAATTTTATCTGCCACACTCAAAGTCTTTTATAGCAAGAGTTTGCGCCGATGTCAAGGTTCATGGATGAGTATTTGTATATAACAAACATAAAATTTATTACTGCTAGTGAGTGCTTTTTGCATTCGGCCGGAAGGATGAATAATTGGGTAGAAATATTGTAATTGTGGGAGTTAATAAAAAAATATTTTTGCAAAGCGATAAAAAATAATGATCTGTAGCAGTGCGGCTGGGTCTGGCGAGTGAAGCTTGCTGCTGTGGAACCGTAGGTCGTCGGCGATCGCGATCGAGCAACTCGGACTAGAATACCGTCTTTTCGGAAAAGTTGGTCGAAATTTCGATCCAAAAATCGTCTGGGGCGATCGGTCTGCTGGTGTTGCTGTTCGATCGAGTCCGCCAAACTGTAAAATGGACGCTTGTATAGAGGTTATATAGAGCAGGAGAACAATTTCAGTGGCAATAGAAGTAGGTCAGAGAGTTAAGGTGCGCCGTCTCAGAGATCGGATACCTGCAAATATCGTGGGCAAGATCAAGGAAAATCCCGTCGGCACCGTTGACGGATTCAGAATGGTTGACGGCAGTGGAGTAGGCGTGATTGTGAAGTTTAACGGTTTTGCGACTTGGTTCTTTGAAGATGAGCTAGAACCGGTTTAGCAGAAGTCAAGCGTGAAGTTCGGCTTCCGCCGCCATGTACGGGATGTCAAGGATGTAACGGATACTGAGGTTCGAGGTTCGAGAGAAGAAGGAAAATTTTTTCACACTCCCCTACTCCCTCACTCCCGTTCTCCTCTACTCCCGTTCTCTGACTGACAGTTACGGTAAATGTTAAGTAGCACGCTTGGGCGCGGACATAAAAACGTGCTATATTTTTATCCATAAAAAACCCGCGCTGGCGGGTTTTAATTTGTTGGGAATTGGCTGGAAGTAAGAGCGGACTGGTAAGGGCTGGGCGGGTTGATATCATTTGTCGATAATTATCAAATATCAGGCGCGAAGGAACCCCTACAAAACTTGAAATAATACCAGTCGGGTACTACCGGACTTGATATTAAAGCGATCGATAAACGCGATAGTTGATCTCAGGAAAAATGTTGTCAATCTCTTCGACCTTCTCCAACCAACCGGAATCGACTTTACCTTCTTTGACTTCATCGTACAGCTTGTGAAAGCGCATTAAGTGCGATCGAGTCCGCCGCACCGCATAGGGAACCATCGTCCCAGTCCGCATGATAAAGGCCCAGTCAGACGATTGAGCTAACAGCACTTCCCGCGCGGCCTGGTTCAAAGCCCGATACTGCAATTCGTCCTCCGGTTCCATACTTCCCAACTCAATCATCCGTTCCGCAGCTTTGTGCAAGTGCGGGTAAATCCAAGCATTGGTATCGTTGAGCCAATACTCGTGAAAACCCCGGAAACCCCAACTCGACTGCGACGGACGGCAAACTTGCTGATTCGGATTTCCCCGCAAATAATCGGCTAAATGCGTCATCTCGTAGGTATTTTGGTCGTACCAACTCTTGCGGAACAAGTAATCTAAGAACCAAGGCCCTTCGTACCACCAGTGACCGAAAAGTTCCGCGTCGTAAGGCGATACAATAATCGGCGGGCGCTGCATGATGCCGTTGAGGTGTTCGACTTGCCGCTCGCGGTTGAAAGCAAAGTTGCTGGCGTGTTCGGCTGTTTTTTCCCGCGCCCAGTACGGATCGTATAACTGTTTGTCGCCTAAACCCAATCCGCGACCGGTGATTTTGTGATACTTAATCCCGGTGTTTTTGCGCTGGCCGTTGGGCATGATGTAGGGTTTGATGTAGTCGTATTCGGCTTCCCAACCCAAATCTTTGTAGAATTCTCGGTATTCGGCTGCGCCGGGATAGCCGACTTCGGAAGACCAAACCTGCTGCGATGATTCGTGATCTCGACCGAAGGCTGCTACTCCGCATTCGGTGAAAATTGGCGCGTAGCTACCGTAGCGGGGACGGGGGCGGGCGTAGAGAATGCCGTGACCGTCTGTGAGAAAGTAGCGGAGACCGGCATCGGCTAACATCCTCTCTAAGCCTTCGTAATAGGCGCATTCGGGCAGCCAAATACCTTTTGGTCGGCGGCCGAAGTTTTGTTCGTAGCTTTCGCAGGCTACTTGTATTTGCGCCCAAACTGCCTCGGGGTACATTTTCATCAGCGGTAAGTAGCCGTGGGTGGCCCCGCAGGTCATGATTTCGAGGTTGTTGCTGTCTTGGAATTTTTTGAAGGCTTTGACTAAATCTCGATCGCACTTTTCCCAATAATTGCGAACTTGAGAGAAGTGGGCGGCGTAATGTTCGCCTAAATATCGGAGATGACCGTTGCCGCTGTTGTGTTCAATTTCGAGATCCGCTAGTTCTTCGAGTTTCGCTAAGTGGTTGTCGAAGCGGTCTTGCAGTAATGGGTCGCGCAGCATCGCCACCAAGGGCGGTGTCATGCTCATGGTAATTTTAAAGTCTATGCCGTCGCGAAGCAGCCCCTCAAAGACTTGCAGTAGGGGAATGTAGGTTTCGGCGATCGCCTCAAACAGCCATTCTTCTTCTAAAACGTAGTCGCTTTCGGGGTGGCGGACAAAAGGCAGGTGGGCGTGGAGAACGAGGGCGAGGTAGCCAATAGTCATAGCGATTTCGATGCCGTAGTTATTAACTGACGCCAGTAGTTAGGGACAGCTTTAAAATATTTTAAGATTTTATGCTGAAATGGGACGCACAAAATGCCGTGTTTTTTTAATGACCTTTTTCTAAAAAACTCAATGTCAGCAAATCTTGAGTTTCGGCTTGCTGTCGGATCAGAATTGCTGCTGTTTGAGAGTCTACTGGCTTGGAAAAAAAGAATCCTTGGGCGAACTCGCATTTTAATCCTTTGAGTATAGATAGTTGCGAGGCTTCTTCGACTCCTTCGGCTACCACATCCATGCCCAAATTGTGCGACAAAGTAACGATCGACCGCACAATCTCTGTCGGGTCAATACTTCCTTTGCTTAGGTCGAACTCGCCTCCCATTCTGCTGACAAAAGATCGGTCTATTTTTAAGGTATTGGTGGGGAAGCGGTGCAGGTAGGACAGGGATGAATAGCCGGTGCCGAAGTCGTCGATGCAAAGGTGTATGTTTCTGGCTCTAAGCTGCACCAGCATTGCTGTTACTGAGTCGGAATTTTCTATGAGTACGCTTTCGGTAATTTCTAGTTTTAAACTGCTACCGTCGAGGTGACTTTCTTCGAGAACTAGATCGATATATTCGATTAAATCTGGCTGAGAAAACTGTTTGACTGAAAGGTTGACGTTGACGCTTAAGGGCGGGTTGTTTTGAAATAGTTGCTGCCACTGGCGGATTTGCTGGCAAGCTGTGCGTAGCACCCAACGGCCGAGGGCTACGATTAATCCGGTTTCTTCGGCGATGGGAATAAATTCAACTGGGGAAATTAAGCCGCGTTCTGGATGCTGCCAGCGCACTAGGGCCTCGAAACCGTTAATTGTGTTATTGGCGATGCTGACGATCGGCTGATAGTGAATGATAAACTGGGGGGCTGCGGATAAGGGAGGTAAGCCCGATCGCGTGCATGGATTACATTCTTGTTCTATGGCTTGGTCTCTAATTGATTCGATCGCCCGCCGCAAGTCATTTTCTAGCTGCAACAGTCGCAAAGCGTGGGCGTGCATGGAACTGTTAAAAACTTCGTGTCGGGCTCGGCCGAGTTTTTTGGCGCGGTACATGGCGGTGTCGGCGTCGCGCAGCAGGTTTGTCGTTTCCAGGTCTTCATCAGAACTCAAAGCAATGCCGATGCTGGCGGTGATAAAGACTTCGTGTCCGTCTAGCAAAATCGGAGAGGTGATTTGCTGTTGCAGGCGGTTGACAATGCTACTAGCTTCATTTACGCCGTCGATATCTTCCAGCAAAAGCACGAATTCGTCTCCCCCGATGCGGGCTACTGTATCTCCGGGCCTGAGACAAGCTTCTAGACGGCGGGCGATCGCCACTAGCAGTAGATCGCCGATGGCGTGGCCGAGGGAATCGTTGACGACTTTAAATCGGTCTAAATCTAGAAACAGCACGGCAAACAAGTAGTCTGTGCGCCTTTTTGCCAGCCTCACAGAGTGTTCTAGCCGATCGATAAATAGCGATCGGTTGGGTAATCCGGTGAGGGCGTCATGAAAAGCATCGTGCAGCAGTTGTTCTTCGGCGAGTTTGCGCTGAGTGATGTCGTGACAGTTGATCACGATTCCCTTGACAGCAGGATCGTGCAGCAAGTTGGTGGCTACAGCTTCTACATAACACCAAGAACCGTTGCGGTGGCGGACTCGATACTCAACTGGGGACTGGCTTCTTTTGGGGTTTTGAAGGGCTTTGTGGAGGGTTTGGGCGATCGTGGCGCAGTCGTCTGGGTGAACTGTCCCTAGGGCGCTGCGCCCGATCGCCTTATGGGGCGCGTATCCTAAAATTCGCTTCACCGAAGGGCTGATGTAGCGAAAGATTCCCTCGCCGTCAAGAATGATCGTGATGTCTGTAGCGTTTTCAATCAGCGATCGAAATCGCTGTTCGCTTTGCCGCAGCGCTGATTCGGCAAATTTCCGATCGCTGATATCGAGGGTTACTCCGTCTATAACTACGTCGCCGTTTTTGTTATGAGAAAATTTGGCGCTATCTTGCACCCACTTGGTTTCGCCGGAATTCAAGACAATCCGGTACTGGCGATCGTAGTGTTCTAGATTGTCACACGATGTTGCTACGCTGCCGTCAAACAAGGTTTTGTCCTCTGGATGAATGATTTCGGTCAATAGTTGCGGGCACGCCATGACTTCTGCAGGATCGAAGCCAGTAAGTTCGCGCACCCCTGGACTGATGTAGGGCATCGACATCTTGCCGTCTGGATGCAACACGGCGCGGTAGACTGAGCCGGGAATGTTGGCTGCCATCGTGGCTAGTTGCTGCTGAATGCCGCGGACTTCTGCTTCGGCGCGCTTGCGTTCTGCTAGTTCGGTTTGGGCCGTTTGGTAGAGTTCGGCTTGATGGATCGCGATCGCGCACTGATCGGCAATAGCTTTGACTAGCGACAGTTCTTCGGCATTCCAAGAGCGCGGTCGATCGCACTGATAGAGGCAAATTCCTCCTAAAAATGATTGCTGGTAGAGCAGCGGTGCGATCGCGATCGCGCGAAACCCTAAGAATTCGGCTGCTGCTTGCAGGGACGGGGCCAGACTCGATAACTCGGTGATCGTGATCGTTTCTCCGCGGCCGAGGGAGGAGCGATAGTATTGAGCAAATTCGCAATTTAGACCGATCGCCAGTTCTCTGCCGACTGCCTTTGAGCTCATGTAGCGAATCGCGATCCCGCCTGCGGTATCTGGCTGCAAAATCGCGCAGCCGCTAATTTCTAGAGCTTCATGCAGTTGATCTGCGGTGGTTTGCAGCACTTCGTCGAGTACGAGGGTGCAGCGCATGGCTTGAACGATGCGGTTGACGATCGCCTCGCGAGTCGCTTGACGCTGAATTTGGGCGATCGCCTCTTGCTGCTGGCGGCGCATTTTGTATTCTTGGAGCGATCGTTCTAATACTGTTGGCAACCTAAACAGACGCCCTTTTAATACATAATCGGTCATGCCGGCTTTGATGCACTCAACTGCCGCTTCTTCTCCCAAACTTCCCGTTACTAAAATAAATGGTATGTCTTGCCCCAATTCCTGCATTAACTTCAACACTTCTAAACCGTTGAATTCCGGGAGGCGGTAATCTGACAGCACAGCATCGTAATTGCTATTTTGGAGCATTTGTCTGCACTCTGCTGCTGTTTCTGCTGTATCGAAATTAAAATTAACTCCGCCCGCTTCTAAGGCTACTTCTATTAATTCTATATCTTCTGCCATGTCTTCTATTATCAACAATTTTAATGTTGATTCGGCTACCATTTTAAGTAAAGAATCGGTCGAGTTTCTATTTAACATACAGTTTTTCGTAATCTTTAAATGGTGTTTTTTTTGCTATATGTCATTTCTGAAATTTACTTTCATTGAGCTTTCTAAATTTTTAAGTTATTTTTGGGACGATTTATTATCTATTCTCAAGACCTTGATTTCGCACCTGCCACTGAGGGATTGCCGAACCGACTGTGACTTATTAAACTGCATGATAGTTTTCAATTCAGAATTAAAAACTACTATAGCGGTTCTCAAAAAAGTGAGATATGCCCTATGCCCTTCCTATGCCCTATGCCCTATACCGGATAGTACCTCCTATGAAAGCTCGAAAGGCTATATCCCGATCGCTCAGGAATCTAGATTAGCGTTTGAGATTGTCGGCCCTAGTTTAAAGAAAAACGTGGCTCCTTGACTGGGTACGCTTTGAACCCAAATCGTGCCGCCGTGGCGGTGAATAATCCGCTGGACGATCGCCAAACCTATGCCAGTACCTTCAAATTCTCTCTGGGAGTGCAGCCGCTGAAAGGCTCCAAACAGCCGATCGGCATATTCCATCGAAAAACCTACCCCGTTATCCTTGACAAAAATAGTTCCGTCAGGTAAAGCATCAATCACTATTATAGCCGGAGTGCGTCCGCGGCTGAACTTGACAGCGTTGTCGATCAAGTTGCTGAACACCTGTTGCAGCAAGGTGGGATCTCCCATCACCCCCGGCAAATCTCCCACGGTAAATTCAACTTTGCTGTCGGGATTTTCGGCGGGATCTGCCGCAGTTCGGGGTTTACTCAATTTAATCGCAGTTTGCACCAACCGGGCAAGATCGATCGGAATTTTGATTAAATCAGTCCGCCCCACCCGCGAAAGAGCCAGCAAACCATCAATCAACAAGCTCATTTTTTGGCTGCTGTCCTCAATTATTTCGATGTAATGAACAATTTTAGGATCGTTCAAAACCTCAGTTGATATTAAGCGCTGTTTCAAAGCATTAACAAAACCTGAAATGTGGCGCAAAGGAGCGCGGAGGTCGTGGGAAACCGAGTAGCCAAAAGATTCTAATTCTTGATTAGCAACCTCTAATTGCTCCGTGCGTTCCGACAAAGCTTGTTTCGTCTGGATCAACTCAGTGACATTGCGAGCCGTGCCAATTAAAGCATAAACTTCGCCGTCAAGATTCCTGAGAGGAATTTTAAAAGTGTCGAAATAAACAGCATCACCAGCAACCACAAAATTTTCCTGAAAATGAATCGTCTGGCCAGATACAAATACTTGCATATTTTCCAAGTAAAATTGTTCTGCAAGTTGGCTTGGATAGCATTCATAAATAGTTTTGCCCTGCATCTGTTGCCTGCTGTCGAATCCGCAAAATTCGACAAAAGGCCAGTTGACAAAAGAGAAGCGCATATTCTCACGTTCTACCACAAAAATAAGATCGGGTAAAGAATCAAAAAAAGTCTCTAATTCGGCTGTACGCAGGGCTACTTGAGCTTCTAAAGTTTCGTTGAGCTGCTGGAGTTCTGCTTCGGCTCGCTTGCGATCGCTGATATCTTGACCGATACCGATCAACCTGCCGTCGGAGAGGCGAACATTTGCCCAAGTCGTGTCGATAATTCGCCCATCTCTAACTTTCGTTTGGAAGTCGCCCCACTTCTGAGTTGCTGCTTGAATGAAGTCGAAAACGTATTTGCGGTATTCCGGCTCAGGATAAAATTCTGCCAACATATCGCGGTTTTTGGTTTCTGCAAAACTCCAGCCGAGCACTTGTTCCCAGTGGCGGTTTACCCAGCATAATTCACCCTGGGCATCTAAGAATGTCAGCATGACTGGAACGTTCTCGAAGATTGTTTGCAGCAATTCGTTTTGCTGTTTTAAGGATTCTTCGGCCCTTTTGCGATCGGTAATGTCGAGTACGGAACCGATTACTTGCTTCATTTTTCCATCGGGAGTTCTTTTGAAGATAGTCGATCGATCGTGAACCCAGCGCCATTCTCCATTTTTGTGTTTTATCCTGTAGTCGATGTCATCGGTTTCGTGGGGGTTGGTACTGTTTTCTAGCCGCTGCATACCTACAATTAACTTGGGCATATCCTCCGGGTAAATCAAGCTAGAGATTGCTTCTGAACCCCTGTCTTGCAATTCTTGGGGACTGTAGCCCAACATCGCTGTGACTGCCGCATTTGCATAGATATTTTGCTGTGCTTCTGTGTCGTAAATGTACAGGAAGTTGGGGATGGTTTTAATGATGCTTTCTAAAAGTTCTTGTTGTTTCTCCAGCTCTAATTCGGCTTGTTTGCGCTCGGTTAAGTCCAGCACAAAACTCACTCCTAATTCCTGGGAACCTTCTAACAATGCAGAGCCTAGCAGCACCGGAACGCGGCTACCGTCGGCTCGGATGTATTCTTTTTCAAAAGGGGTATTTGTGTTGTTAGCTACCACTTCTACAAGTTTTTCTTCATCGAGGCTGCGGCACTCTGGCGGTGTCATTGTTTGCCAGCCAATTTTTTGGGAAAATAAATCGTCTCGCGTGTACCCTACCAGGTTTAAAAAAGCCTGATTCGCATCGGTGATCTCGCCGTTAATGTTCCAAAAAACAATCCCGATGATGTTAGAATCAACTACGCGCCTAAATCGAGCTTCGCTTTGGCGCAACTGGGCTTCGACTTGTTTGATTTCTGTGATGTCGCGGGCGATCGCCAAAACAGTTTCTACTGAATTGTCCTCAGCAAATTCTGGAATGATTCGACACTGATAGTATGTTGTCCCGTCGGAAGTGGGGAAATTAAATTCGATAGTTTCTTGTTTACCGACGCGAAAAACTTTGACACAGGCTTCGTCCCACAGGTTGCAAATATCGGGGGAAATTCCTAATTCTTTGTTACTTTTGCCGATAAATTCTGATGGGGATTTGGCGGTGGCTCGTTCAATTTCTTGGTTAACATAAAGGTGCCGCAGTTGTCGGTCGAACCGCGCTATGATATCGGTAGAATTTTCGGCAAGCGTGCTAAATTCCTGTTCGCGCTGGCGAAGTTCTTCTTGAGTGCGGTGTTGTTCGGTTATGTCTCTAGCAAAAGAGAGAATTGAAACTAATGTTCCCGATTCATCAATGAGTGCAGAATTGTACCATTCGCAGTAAATTACCGAGCCATCTTTGGTATGGTTGCGGTTGCGGCAAACGGTGCGGGGTTCTTTGTTCTGTAACAGTTGATTTGTGACGGCGGACACCAGATCGAAGTCTTCTGGATAAACTATTGACCATTCGTGCCAATATTTGCCGATTACTTCTGCTGCACTCCAGCCAAATATTTGTTCAGCTATTGGCGACCACCGCACTACCCGACCTTCCCTGTCCCACTCTATAACTGCTAATGGCGAGTTTTCTAAGTGAAATTCTCGCCGCGAGTTGGCTTCTTTTATTTTAGTTTGAAGTTGCTGGCGCAGTTGCTTGGCTTTGGCAAATCGCTCGCGGATATTCTCTGCGTTTGCTTGGTCGGCTTTGGCTATCTGAGCAATAGTTTCTGCTGTTTGTTTTTCGAGTTCGTCCCAAGCGATTTTGAGGGCAGATTCTGCCTGTTCTAGCTCACTGATGCTGTTCTGAAACTGTGCGGTACTTTCTACAGGGATTTCAGGCATAGTTTTGATTGTTAGGCAAGTGTTTGTTTAAAAAAGTTAATATAGTTGAAAAATTAAAACCTAAAAATAGGCAATTGCTGGTTAAATTATACATTTAAAATCTTTGATTGGTGCGCGGAGTCGGCGGTTGGAGGCGGGAGGCTCTATGGCCTTTCTCAAAAAGTTGAGAAGTCAGTCGATTTTAGATTGAGGGATTGAGGGATTGGGGAATCTATCGATTTTAGATTTTAGATACTTCGGCTTCGCTGGCTCACAAGTTTTAGATTTTAGATTGGGGAATTGGGGGATTGGGGAATTGGGGCGATCGATATCTCATATCAGAGCTCCAATTGCTATATTCTCCCACGGGGTTGGGGTTTGGGGGCGATCGCGATACCAAGGCGCTTAGGGAGTCACTGGCGATCGCGAAGCTGTAGTAGGGCGTTGGCACTGCCGCACGGCGGTTAGAAACCCGGTTCACACAAATAAAACCCATCCCAAGCGGGCTCAAGAGGCGGTTACAACCGATATTTTTTGCCAGCCCTGCCGGTGTTCAGTGAAAACCGTCCCTAGCCTACAAAGAATCTCAAGTCAGTTTGGCAAATAAAAAGTTAAAATATAATCTAAAGTTATTCATTTTTTTAGGTCGCCTATGACTGCTGCTGCACCCTCTTCGATAAAAAACCAAACTCAGTACGAAGCCATTATCGGTCTCGAAACTCACTGTCAATTGAGCACGAATACTAAGATTTTCTCCAGTTCTTCTACAGAATTTGGCAATGCCCCAAATACTAATATTGACCCAATTTGTATGGGAATGCCGGGAGTATTGCCAGTATTAAATCAAAAAGTGTTGGAGTATGCGGTGAAAGCTGGTCTGGCTCTCAACTGCGAAATTGCACCTTACAGTAAGTTTGACCGCAAGCAATATTTCTATCCCGATTTGCCGAAAAATTATCAAATTTCTCAGTTCGATTTGCCGATCGCTACTAACGGTTCGATAGAAATTGAACTGGTGGACGAGGCGGGCAATTCTACTAGAAAAAAAATCGGAATTACTCGGTTGCACATGGAGGAAGATGCAGGCAAATTGGTTCACGGCGGCAGCGATCGGCTCAGCGGTTCTACCTATTCAATGGTGGATTACAACCGGGCCGGTGTGCCTCTAATCGAAATTGTTTCGGAACCGGATTTGCGATCGGGCGCGGAAGCTGCCGAATACGGTCAAGAATTGCGCCGGATCGTGCGTTATATCGGTGTCGGCGACGGGAATATGCAGGAAGGTTCGCTCCGCTGCGATGTGAATATTTCGGTGCGCCCGGTTGGGAGAAAAGAGTTCGGCACCAAGGTCGAAATTAAAAATATGAACTCTTTTAATGCGATCGAACGGGCGATCGATTACGAGATTGAGCGGCAAACTCAAGCTATCGAAAATGGCGAAACTATCATCCAAGAAACGCGGCTTTGGGATGAAAACAAGCAGTGTACTTTCAGTATGCGGATTAAGGAAGGTGCGAGCGATTATCGGTATTTCCCGGAACCGGATTTGCCTCCGATCGAAGTTTCAGCGGAGCAATTGCAGGATTGGAAAGCTCAACTGCCGGAATTGCCGGCCCAAAAGCGGCACCGCTACGAAACTCAATTAGGTCTTTCTCCCTACGACGCGCGGGTTTTGACTGACGACAAAGCGGTGGCGGAGTATTTTGAAAAAACGATCGCCGCCGGTGCTGTTGCTAAACAAGCTGCTAATTGGGTGATGGGCGATATTACTGCTTATCTGAAAAATGAGAAACTGGCGATCGCAGAAATTCCTTTTCAACCGCAGGATTTGACCGAACTGCTGGCGCTAATTGATGCTGGCACGATCAGCGGCAAAATTGCTAAGGATATTTTGCCGGAGTTGCTAGCAAACGGCGGTTCGCCGACTAAGTTGGTTGAGAGTAAGGGTTTGATTCAAATTTCGGATACTGGGGCGATCGATCGGGCGATCGATGCAGTGTTGGCCGCCAATCCCAAGGAGCTCGAACAGTACCGGGCTGGTAAAACTAAGCTGTTGGGCTTTTTTGTCGGTAAGGTGATGAAGGAAACGGGCGGCCGGGCCGATCCGAAATTGACTAATGAGTTGCTTGCGACCAAGCTTAACGGCTGAAGTCAAGGCCGCCGTTAAGGGGATTGTGTAGCGGACGCGCGCGCAGGGCGATCGGTTTTTCCCGATCCCGCCGCGCGATCGCCGATCCCGCTGCATGATAACTTTATAATTAATACACATTCTTTTACCATATCTTCACCTTTGGGGGTGTCACCCCTCATCCTGATAATGTTATATTGTGTTACGTAGATGCACCCTGATGGCAGAGAGAGTTACTTAGGTAACTCTCTCTTTTTTTGTCTTTTTTGTCTTTTTTGATTTTTTTGATCTTTTTTGGCGATCGGGGATGTATAACTCGTTTGTAGTGCGGACTTGCATACGCTTTCCGCTCCAATAGCCAAGTCAGGACAGCTCGTTTGTAGTGCGGACTTGCATAGGTTTTCCGGCCCAATAGCCAAGTCGGGAGTGCGAACCTTTTTTGTTATGGTAAAAAATTGGTTTAAGGAACGAAAATTTAATAAATTAAATGATCGCTCTGTTTTGAGAAACCCTGGGTAAATAGAGGCAGAGCCTCTGGATCTGCATTACCAGGCAGAGCCTGGTAACGAGTAAATTCGGGCCAACTGTCAACTGTGGAACGCTTCAAGTAGATTAATATCAATTTGAGTAGGGACACGGCACTGCCGTGTCCCTACAGAAAATCATTTAGGATTGCTATATGAGCGAACAAGCTAGCGAGTTAATCAAGCAGGGGATTTCGCAGTATCAGGCGCGCCAATTTGAGGCGGCGCTGGATTCTTGGCAGGAAGCGCTGGCGCTGTATCGGGAAATTGACGATAAGCGGCGATCGGGTGCGGCGCTCGGTAATATGGGCGTAGCTTACGAAGCGCTCTTGAATTACGATCGGGCGATCGACTGTTACCAGCAGCATTTGGTGTTGGCGCGGGAAATTGGCGATCGCCGGGGCGAGGCGAATGCTTTGGGAAATTTGGGGAATGCTTGCTGTGCTTGCTCAGATTTTTTGGGTGCTATTGATTACCAGAAACAGCGTTTGGCGATCGCGCGGGAAACGGACGACTTTCGATCTGAGTTGGAAGCTTTGGAAAATTGGGCGCTGGCTTGTGATGCTAATGGCGATTTACCTGGTGCGATCGAATGTTATCAGCAGCAGTTGTCGATCGCGCGCGCCCACAGCGACGATCGCGTTGAGCGCAGCGCTCTCAAGAATTTGAAGATTGCTTACAAGTATTTAGCAAATTACGAGAAAGCCGACGAGTACCGACAGCAGCAATTGGCGATCGTGCGCGCACTGTTTTTAACCGATAAAAATAAGAGTTTTCTACAACTTGCAGAAACAGTTGGTTTGAATCCCATCGAGGATTTTGCCGGAGCTGATTTAAGCGGTTTTGACTTCCACTACGCTGATTTGAACGGCGCGGATTTGCGCGAAACCAACCTCCAAGGCGCAGATTTAACCTTAGCGGATCTCAGCGGTGCATTGCTGAGCGCTGCACTTTTAATTGATGCTAATTTGTGCAATGCTAATTTGCGGGATGCTGAACTCAGCAGCGCGAATTTAAGCCGTGCAGATTTGCGGACAAAGCTACCTAGGGCGAATTTGAGCGGTGCAAATTTAGTCGGCGCTAATTTGAGCAGCGCTTATTTACCGAATGCGATTTTAGTAAATGCAAATTTAACTGATGCTAATTTAAAAAATTCTGATTTGAGCGGCGTAGATTTGAGCGGTGCTGATTTAAAAGGTGCGGATTTGAGCCGCGCTGAATTAAAAAATGCGGTAGTAAAAAACACGAGGTTTTCTGGTTGTTTGGGGCTTTCGGAAGCCGTGAAAGTTGAGTTGAGAACCAGGGGCGGAATTTTCGAGTAAAATGGGAATGTTGGTAATTGTAGAGGGTAATTAAAAGCTATGAATGCCGTAACTGCAAAACGATTCTCCATCGCCGAATATCACCGTTTGGCAGAACTGGGTTTTTTTGAGTCTGATAACCGATTTGAATTGATTCGCGGAGAAATTATTAAAAAAGCTAAAAAAACTACGTTTCACTCGGCTTGTAACTCGCTATTTCTGGGAGAGTTGTGCCTGATGATGGCAAAAAGTGCCTGCGTGCGCGGTCAAGAACCGATTATCTTGTCTGATGATAGCGAACCGGAACCTGATATGGTGATTGCTCGAAATTGTTCTGATAATTATTTATCTTCTCACCCAAAAAGTGCTGATATTTTGTTGGTGGTTGAGGTTTCTGATTCGACTTTGAAGTACGATCGCAGAACTAAGCTATCTCTCTACGCTGAATCGGGAATTTCTGATTATTGGATATTTAATTTGGTAGATATTCAACTGGAAACCTACAGCGAACCTTATCAGAAACAAACAGGTAGTTTCGATTATCGAGTCAAACGAGTGGTTTTACCGAATGAGTTTGTGGTAATTCCCGGTTTTCCAGAGTTGTCTCTGGATTTATCTGCGGTATTTCCCGGCTAGGCTTCCTGCGATGATATAATGCAAAAGTGCGATGGCTGCTTCCTTAGCTTGCGCCTGCGAACTCTTCACCAAAGTAGCACTATGACCGCTCAAACTCTCGCCCCGCCCCAACAAATTGTCCAGCTATCGGGTATCAGTTGGCAAACCTACGAAAATTTGCTTGCCGAAATTGGCGATCGGCAAATTCGACTGACATACAATCGCGGCAATCTTGAAATTATGGTACCATCCCCAGAGCACGAACGTTTCAAAGAAGTATTGGGTCGATTTGTGGAGATCTTAGCTGAAGAATTAGATGTAAAAATTGAACCTCTTGGTTCTACCACATTTAAGCGTCCTGAACTTAGCGGTGCAGAACCGGATAAATGTTTTTACATCCAAAATCTGAGTGCAATTAAAGGCAAAAAAAGAATCGACATGGATCGAGATCCGCCACCGGATTTAGTGGTGGAAATTGATATTACCAGCCGTTCGGAAAATAGCTTGCAGGTTTATGCGGATTTGGGAGTGCCGGAAGTTTGGATTTATAATGGAACGCGGCTCAGAATCAACAGATTTGAAAATGGAGAATACGTTGATTGCGAGATCAGTTTAGCATTTCCCAGCTTGCCGATATTAGAGATAGTGAGATTTTTGGAACAAGCAGAAACAATGGATTATTTGGAATTAATTAAAGCATTTCGGACTTGGGTAAAAAGCCAAATTCAGGCAAACCAATGACTTGCCGATCGAATCAAACAAAATTTACAATTTAAACCCGCGAGAAAAATCTGTGTTGCGATCGATTAGAGATGATAAACTAATTTAAATATCAATTACAATCTGGCAGAGCCAGCACTTTTCCCGATATGCGATCGCTAGAGTCTCACAACAAATATCCAGATTGTTTGTGGATGCAATTAGAAGCAATTCCCGTGCGCTCCCTTGCAGCCCAAACCGAGCAGCTCCACATTCACTTGAGCCTCAATTTTAACGAACATTGGGAACCCCTGCTAGGCGGTCGCGTCAAATTTGGCTTGCAAAGCGGAACCCTCAAGCTCAATCTGGAAAACTGCGAAATTCCCGTAGCATCGCGTCAGTTAGTCGGTGATTTCATGCTGTCGCCAATTCAAAGCAGCACGCAAGTTTTATTTACGGAAAGTCCCGCGGTAGTTCTAGAAAGCGAAACTGCGGAAAAAACCAAAGAAAATCCTGGCACTTTGTGTCACGTTTCCACCCTAGGCGACGATACAACGCCTACTTGGATTTTTGCATTGGAGCGCGCTGATTCTGTATTAAAAGGTTTGCTAAAAAGTGTTAGAATAGCAGAATTGACAGCCCAACCATTGCGAATTGCTGCGACTTTTGAAGTGGCCAAAGAAGATATTTATATCACAGATGCGGAGGGTTTGTGGCCCCACGATATTACGCCAAATCAACATTCGGTTTTAGAAAGAATCTTGACTATATATTTGCAAGCAAATAAACTCCAACCTGCTCTGAGTTGGGCGCTATTGTCCTACAATTTGCCTGCGGTGGAACAGCCCGAGGTGGAAATTTTCCCGGAAGCTGAAGCTAAATTGCAAGAAATGGTCGATCGCATCATCTCTGCTGAAACCGACAATTTTACAGAGTTGGCAAAAATCGCCAATCTCAATCCAGCACGAGATTTCGCGGGCGCTAACTTGCGCGGAACTACTTTGAATACAGTTGATTTTAGCAGTGCAAAGCTCCAGGGAACAAACTTCCGAGGTGCAAACCTCAGCGATGCCGATTTCAGCGATGCCAACCTGCAAAATGCCAAATTCGGCGGTGCAGATTTGAGCGGCGCTTTCTTAGGAAATGCCGATTTGAGCCGCGCCGATTTGTACCGCGCCAGTCTGGCTTTAGCAAACCTCAGCGGTGCCGATTTGAGCCGCGCCAATTTGCTCGAAGTGAACTTAACAAATACTAATTTCAGCGGTACGAATGTCGAGTCAGCAAGGTTTGGGAATAACTCAGGACTTGCGGAGGATGTGAAGTTGAATTTACAGCAGGGGGGAGCGATTTTTGAGGATGTTTAGTTCCTAAGTGCGAGAAGCCTTTCATCCATCCGCATCCCTCGTGGCACGGGCATCCCGCCTGTGCGATGGCTTCAAAAAAATCCCGTGAAGCATAGCTATCCCGTAGGGAATCGACCATCATCAAACCTTATAAAAAAAATCCCAGTTAAAATAGAACCATCATTTCCTATCAACTCATCTCCACATAAAAGTATATAAAAGTATATGAAGATAGAAGATTATCCACTTGCCCAAAAATTGATATTAGATGCCGAAGGCAACATTAGTCAAGTCATTCTAGATTATACCGACTATAAGTATTTATTAGAAGCTATCGAAGATAGAGGACTTCTGTTAGCTATGCGCGAAGTAAAAAATGAAAAGCCGTTAAATTTAGGGCAAGCACTTGCAGAACTGGAAACAGAATGAAAGTAGAATATCTGCCCAGTTTTTTGAAGGATTTATATCATTTCCGGTAACACCGGAATGATGTTGACTGTTGAGTGTTGACTGTTGACTCGAATTTATTATTCCGATGAAGACAGGATTTGATTTTAAAAGCTCTTAAAGTATGCCTGCTTTTGTGCAAATTAAGGAATTTGCTTTTGTGGAAATTGCCAATGTTAATGATTTACAGACAATAGTTAACTTAAAAAAATTGAAAGGCGATGATAATACGTATCGGTTTCGGGTTGGCGACTATCGAATAGGTTTTTATTTTGATGTCGAAACAGTTACTTTTGCAAGAGTTCTTCACCGGAAAGATATTTATCGCTACTTTCCACCCTAAAGCTGTTTTCAAGAAACAATTTGATTAAATAAAGATCGATCGCCCTTTTATCCCTATCCGTCCATCCTAGCACGGGCAAGATACCCGTGCTTCCGAATCAGGTCAAAAAGAGCGATCGAACTCCACTCAAACAAGCTATCCTTCTTCCTTCTCCTTAACAGGCGCGCGCCCAGAAATCACAATAAATCCCACCGACTCAAGGGTCATCTGCGGGCGGCGAATTCCCGCTAAAACCGCTTCACTCAACGCACTTTCGGTACTGATTTCATCACCTAAAACCGATTCTAAAAGTTGTTCGGATTTAGAAAGTCGATTCAATCGCAATTGCAATTGATTCACCCGGTTTTTGAGTTGGATTGCAGCACTGACAGCAGAATTATTGCACATTTCCACAAAAGCCTCGCGCCCTCGCAGCAATTCCTCGGATACCACCCGGCTTTTTTGGCAAAAATCATCCCATTCCAACGGATCGACAAAACTGTCAATCAGCGAAGTACGATTTTTAGACAAATTATAATCCCGATTCGGGCCGCCTTTGCCTTTATAACCCCGCTGCAAAATCTGCAGAACTTCCGCATCTTCCACCAGAGACATCTGCTCGCTGCGAGCGTCTACAAACACAGTTTCAAAAGTTGGGATAAACAGAGCATCAGCGCGCCGCTGCAAAGCTTTCAAGTTGTAATTTTCGATGCTTTGTGCTTGCAAAACTAGAGCTGCAGGTTCCACATCAGTCTGGATAGAATAATTAAATTGGAAGCCGAACCACTCCATCCCTTCCGCAGCATCCCAACTTTGATCGTGCCGCCACATCGCAAAAGCTTGACCCCGATCGTCCCAGCGAATGTAAGAGCCAAGCGCATCGATCAATCCTTCTCCAATGCGGTAAAGAACTACATCGTTATTTTGATGAGCAATGCGGCGATTGTAACTACCGTACTGCTGACAATAAGGAATCAATCGAGTTCTCAAATCGTTTGAAGGAATCAAGGTTTTTTGAGTGGGTTGATAGCGCATCAACCCTGATACTGTCGGATGTTCGATTTGTTTGAAGTGGAGAGCTTGACAAAGCCAACCTTCCGTCGCCCGCTGCATTTCTTTATGGCGGTCGTCGCAGTTTTCGAGAGATTCAAAATACTGAGATGCGCTGTCTTCTAGAGTGTCAATTTCATCGAGAACGTACTGTTCGTCGATTTTGGTTTTCTCTTGGGCGATTTGATTTTTGATTGATTCAATTTCGCTTGACAAGCCCTTTGCTCCCTCAGCAAACAACTTTGCTTCAAGTTCTAGCTGTTTTTGTTCGGCATAAAACTGAAGGCTGGCGATCGATTTGTTGAAGATATCGAAGCCGTCTTTTAAGACTTGAAACCAAGCTTCGTGGGGACTTTCTGGCAGATCCGGGCCTGCAAACAAACAAAATTGTACTCCCATTTTGCTACCAATGCGATCGACTCTGCCGAGTCTTTGTTCTAGCTGGTTGGGAAACCACGGTAAATCGAAGTGAATTAACCAATCGGTTATTTGCAGGTTTACGCCTGTTTCTGCCGATCGATCGCACACTAAGATAAAACAATGCGGCTCAGTCTTAAACCGATGGAGACTAGCCTCAACATCATCCCCAGACTTGCCGGTGTCGTGGCTGGCGATCGCCTTTTTACCAAATATTTTAGCTAAGTTTTCCGCAATTTCTTGACAAGTTGCCGTAAAACTGGTAAAAATCACAATTTTCGGGAAACGTTCGCCCGGAATCGGCCGTTTAATTTGCTGTTGAATTCTCGATAGCAAATCGCGAGAATTGTTGTGATACTCGCGCGGAACCTTCAAAGCAACTGCCAAAAATCGCAAAATAGCAATTCGTAACAAACTCAATCTGTCGAGTCCTTCCTGGGGCTTTTGCAGGCTATTGAGCAAGGTTTCCAGCATTTCCTTTTCTTCGGGAAACAGCGCTGTTTTGGTCAAAATTGCGGTGTCGCTTTGTCCGAATTCGCGATCGAGTTCAGGAGTCGATTTTTTCTGCAAGCGAGCTTTGACAACCCGTTCCAAAACATTCAACCAAGTACCCGAAGCGCGGAAAAACAGCAGAAAAATTCTCTGATATTCGCTGGATTTGGGAGCAGCAGCGCGCCATTTATCGAATACGCTTTGAATTTCCGACCACTGTTCGTCATTGAGATCGTACTCGGTTTTGGGCACACAATCGCGATCGAAAATCACATCTTCCACCGCATCCCGGCGGTTGCGGAGAATGCGGCGGTGGAGGCGGTAGGTATTGCTAACGTGAGTGCGAATAGTTTGGACAAGGCGAGATTGTTCGGCAGTTTCTGCGGTTTTCAAACAAGTTTCTAACTCGTCGATCAATCCGAGCAAATAATCATCTTTCGCAAACAGAGTGCGGAGTTGAGCGATTTTTGTTTGCAAAACAGCAGGCTTGGCTGTTTCTCTAAAATCTAGCAAGGCGCGACCGATTTCCTGACGGTTCTGCACTCTTTCTTTGAAATTTTCGAGGTCATCTAGACGGTAAGTAGTCGAGTCTAGCAAGTGCAGCATGGTCAGAAAATCTTGCTCGCGACCGATAACTGGCGTTGCAGATAATAACAATAAGTTATTGCTTTTTTGAGCGAGTTGCTGGCATAGTTCAAAGGATTGTTGCTGATTGCGATCGCCCGAATTAGCCATTGCGGCCAGTTCCTGCGCTTCATCCACAATCAGAAAATCCAGGTTGGCGTTGCGGCTAATTTGATTGATTTCGCTAATAGCAACAAGCTGCACTCGGTCAGCAAAATGAGACAAATAGAATTTATTTTCTAACTCTTGTCGCCACTGTTCGAGCAAATATTTGGGAACGAGCACTACAGCGCGTCCGTCGGGATCGTCGAGTAGGAATTGGCGGAGAATTGTCCCGGCTTCTACGGTTTTCCCTAGTCCTGTTTCGTCTGCTAACAAATAGCGCACGATCGGGTCTTCTAGGACGCGCCGGACGACTTCAACTTGGTGCGGGTAGAGCTCTATGTTAGCAGAAATTAATCCGGTCATGCCGCGGCTGACGGCGCGCTGTTCGATCGCCGATTGCACAAATGCCAATCGGCGATCGTGAAAATACGGTGTTTCTTGGCCTTTGACTGCTAAAATATCGATCGGATCGGCGATCGGGATATTGCAGCGGACGTAAAGTTCGGTTTCGACAGCTTGCAAACTTTGGCTGTCGGGGAGGTCAATTTCGTATTCTAATTTATCTTCATCCCAATCATAAATTCGCCCGATTATCCACCTTTCCTGAGTGTTACTCCAGAGGTAGCAGCGGGTTTGTCGCTGAAGTCTAGCTTCTTGTAGCAAACCCAACGCTATAGTTTTGCGGAAGCGGTTTTTTACTGAGCAAAAATATTCAATTACGGCATCGGTAGACGATACCTCGACAACTTTTCCGATTCCCAAATCGTTTTTGGGCGATCGAACTAACGAACCAACATCAATCATAATTTCAGCCTGACAATACTCACTAGAATACAGTAACGCCTGAGCGACAAAAATAACATTAGTTTAGGTTCGCAGTCAGGACTTTAGTCCTCTCTTGGATGCGGACTAAAGTCCTCACTACAAACGGTTGATAGGTAATTACGATCGCCCAAAAACAACCCCGGCATTGCCAGATTCCCATTTCGGGTATTTGTGCATAATACTAGCGTAGATTTCCGAGTCTGTAAAGGCGGCTAACCAAGCTTCTAGCTGATACCAAGGCTGTTCGTTGAACCAATTTTTATCGGTATGAGCGAATTGACGAACAAAAGGTGCGATCGCGCGATCGGCCAATGCTACATTATTACCATACAAATATTTAGTCGCGTTTAACTTTGCATTGAGTTTTTCCAGAAACAAAGCAGCTTTATCTCGATGTACTCTAGCCTCAACACCAGCATAACGTTCCGGGTATTTATAACGGTCGAGATGATATTTAAAGCCACTATCAAATTCAGCAATTAGTGCTAGCATTTCTGCAACAGTACCTTGTTCTGGAATTAACCATTTTTCAGGATCGTATTGTTCTAAGGCCCACAACATGATATCAATACTTTCATCCAGTACCCGCCCGTCAACATCAATCAATATCGGTACAGTACCCTTGGGCGATACATCTAACATTTCTTGTGGCTTGTCTCGCAAAACAACTTCCCGCAACTCGCACACCCGATTGCTAATCATTAGCGCCAAGCGCGCGCGCATAGCATAGGGACAGCGGCGGAAAGAATACAAAATTGGGTAGTCAGTAGTCATTAGTCAGTAGTCAGTAGTCAGTAGTCAGTAGTCAGTAGTCATTAGTCAGTAGTCAGTAGTCAGTAGTCAGTAGTCAGTAGTCAGTAGTCAGTAGTCAGTAGTCAGTAGTCATTAGTCATTAGTCATTAGTCAGTAGTCATTAGTCATTAGTCATTAGTCATTAGTCATTAGTCTTCAGGAAGAATGAAGGCTTTAGAGTCATAAATCGGGTTTCTTGCTATATTTTACCGCCCAACCAGAGTTTTCAGAGAAACCCGGTTTCTTTCATAAACGCGCTAATACTAATTGAGTCAGAAACCGGGTTTCTTTCGAGATTTTACGCCGCCCAACCAGAGTTTTCAGAGAAACCCGGTTTCTTTCAGCTTAGTGTTAATACTAATTAATCTATAGCGGTTCAATCGCGTGGTGAGGTATGCCCTATGCCCTATGCCCTATACCCTATGCCCCATGCCCTATGCCCTATGCCCTATGCCCTATGCCCTATCCCGGATATTACCTCATCTTTCGCTAGAAAATCTATATCCCATTATCAACTTTTTCCTTAACATCATAGCGCGCGCCAATATGTGTTTGATTGCGGCTTTTAGCAAGCTCAATCTGACGCTGCCGCTCAAATAAGGCTTGTTTTTTGGTTTCAGTTTTCGAGTCATGACAATGAGGACAACTTACACCAACTACAAATAATTCAGAAGCTTTATCTTCCTGACTAATGGGGTGACGACAACCGCGACAAAGTTCGTAGTTACCAGGTTTTAATTCATGAACAACAGAAACCCGTTCATCAAAGACAAAACATTCACCTTCCCAACGACTTTCTGCTGCGGGCACCGTTTCCAAATATTTTAAAATTCCGCCTTCGAGGTGATAGACTTCTTCAAAACCTTGAGAGCGCAAAAAAGCAGTAGATTTTTCGCAGCGAATACCGCCAGTGCAAAACATTGCTACCTTGGGTTTTTCGCGCAAAGCAGCTTCTTTGAGCGCCCATTCAGGTAACTCGGAAAAGCTTTTTGTTTTGGGATTAATAGCGCCTGCAAAAGTACCCATAGATACCTCGAAGTCGTTGCGTACATCAACTACCACCACATCAGGATCGTCAAGTAGCTGATTCCACTCATCGGGTTTGACATATTTGCCAGCCATGAGAGATGGATTAATATCAGGTATTCCCATCGTGACGATTTCGCGTTTTAAGCGGATTTTTAGGCGGTAAAACGGGGCTTTTTCGGAAAAAGATTCTTTGTGAACCAAATCAGCAAAACGCGCGTCACAGCGCAAGAATGCGAGGACTGCGCGCACGCCTTCTGACGAACCGGCGATCGTCCCGTTGATGCCTTCTGCAGCCAACAAGATAGTGCCTTTGACGTTGTGGTTGTTGCAACAATCGAGTAGCGGTGCTTTGAGGTCGGCAAAATCCGACAGTTCAACGAACTTATATAATGCAGCGGTTAAGAATTTAGCCATAAATTGAATCGATCGCACTAATTAATTTTCATAGAACTATGAAAATTCAGTTAAAGCGGGCGGTGGGGCTCGAACCCACGACGTCCAGCATGGGAAGCTGACATTCTACCACTGAATTACGCCCGCGCTTAGTCTATTGTACCTGCTTTTACTTTTGAGTTATTGCGGTCAAAAATGACTAGAGAAACATTATACAACAATTTTGCGATTCTGAGTCAACTATTTTGAGAATTAAGTTTCGGTGCCCGATCGCCCATCCAAACAAAAAAAGTCCTGCACCAAAGGCAGGACTTATACTTCTAGTTTTGAACCCGCGCCAGCGGACATTGTATAAACGCGGTTTCAACCGCCGGGGCTATTGGACAATCGATCGCCCGATCGATCGCCCTCAACCGTTAAACAAAGCGCAAAGAACTGCTGTCAAGGCCAAAGCCAGAAACAGGTTGGACGATCGCGATTAACTCATCCGCACCCCCAGTCTTCTTGAAAATAGCAGCACCCTCGGGCAATCCAGCCGGAGAAGCGCCGATCCTGTAGGTGCTGGGAGCGCCTTGAAGTTGGATGATATCGTTACTGGGGTTGTAGCCGACAATCAAAGCGTAGTCGCCAGCGCCAGTGCTGCTATCGATGCCGTCGCTGTAGTAGAACTCTGTGGCATTTCCCAGCAAGAAAGTATCGCTACCTTCAGCGCCAATCAGCGTATCGACTTCGCCGCGTCCGGGATTAGCACCGGTATAGTCAACACCAACCAAGATGTCGTTACCTTTTGTGCTGTAGAGGAAATCGTTGCCGCTACCGCCAAACAAGACATCATTATTTTCACCGCCGTACAGAGTATCGCTACCCTCGCCGCCGAGTAAAGTATTGTTGCCGAGTTCGCCGCCGAGGACATCGTTACCAGCGCCGCCAAATATCAAATCGTCAGATTTGCCGCCCAATGCGGTATCTGCACCGTCGCCACCGACAAGGGTGTCGTTGCCGAGGTTGCCAAACAAGAGGTCGTTGCCGACATCGCCGAATAAGCCGTCATCGCCTTTGCCGCCAAATACGATGTCGTCGCCGCCATTGCCTCCCACGGTGTCGTTTCCAGCGTTGCCATACAAGATATTGTTGGCTTCGCTACCACCGATCGCGTCGTTGCCGCTGGTGCCCAAAACCTGTGGCAATTCGCTTGGTGCGGGCCTGTTGGTGAATGTGGGTGCGATCGGCTGTGCGATCGACAGTGCAGTCGCGGGCGTGAAAGGTGGAGGTGTTGGTGTGGGTGTGTTTGTGCCCGGTGTGGGTGTGTTTGTGCCCGGTGTTGGTGTGGCTGCCGGTGTTGGTCTTATAGGAATAGGAATAGGCGTTGTCCCTGGAGTTGGGGTTGTCGCTGGTGTGGGCGTTGTCGCTGGTGTGGGCGTTGTCGCTGGAGTTGGGGTTGTCGCTGGTGTGGGCGTCGTCGCTGGTGTTGGGGTTGTCGCGGCCAGGATATCGGCACCCGATAAATTACCCACAGTTTCGATGAAGCCAGCACCTTGGACAGTCGGCGATGCACCGAAGAAGTCTAAAATCACAACGTCCTTAGCAGGGTCAGCGATTCCGTCTTGGTTGATGTCGATCAGCAAGCTAGTACCTTGTCGGCCCAAGCCTGTACTTCCCGATGACGGCGACAGCGACAGCGTAGTGCTGGTACTGATCTCGTCGTTAAAATTCACAAAGTCTAAGCGATTGCTCCCGCCAGTATCCTGAATTTGAAGTTGACTCTGCCCGTTCGCCCGCAACAAATAGCGATCGTTACCTGCACCGCCTCGCAGCACACTCCCAGTGCTAAATCCAGCGAGCGTATCATCGCCCGCACCGCCTTCTAAGGTGCTATTAAAACCACCACTGAGATAGTCATTGCCCGCACCGCCATCGACCGTGCTAAACCCAGAGTCGAACAGGGTGTCGTCTCCATCGCCGCCGGCCAGGCTACCGCCACCATTCAGAAAGTCATTGCCCGCACCGCCATCAAGGGTGTCAGTGCCACTGAAGCCACCAATCAGGGAATCATTTCCGCCACCTCCACTGAGGCTGTCATTTCCATCACCGCCTAGCAAAGTATCGTTGCCTTCTAAGCCCGCGATGGTGTCGTTGCCTGCTAAGCCTGAGATGTTGTCATCGGCTGAGGTGCCTGTCAGGTTGTCATCGTTTGGTGTTCCGGTGAGCGCATTAGTTCCGGGTGCCGCCGTAGCCTCAGTGAGATTAGCAGCCAGAATATCGGCACCAGTGAGGTTGCCCACAGTTTCAATGAAGCCAGCACCCGCGACAGTTGGGGATGCGCCGAAAAAGTCTAAAATCACAACGTCATCGGTAGCCCTGATGATGCCGTCTTTGTTGGTGTCGATGGCTAAACTCGTGCCTTGGCGGCTCAATCCCAAAGTGCCCGATGACAGCGACAGCGACAGCGCAGTGCTGGTGTTGATCTCGCTGTCAAAATCAGTAAAGTCTAGGCGATTGCTCCCGCCAGTATCCTGAATTTGAAGTTGACTCTGCCCGTTCGCCCGCAACAAATAGCGATCGTTACCTGCACCGCCTCGCAGCACACTCCCACTGATAAATCCAGCGAGCGTATCATCGCCCGCACCGCCTTCTAAGGTGCTATTAAAACCACCACTGAGATAGTCATTGCCCGCACCGCCATCGACCGTGCTAAACCCAGAGTCGAACAGGGTGTCGTCTCCATCGCCGCCGGCCAGGCTACCGCCACCATTCAGAAAGTCATTGCCCGCACCGCCATCGATGGTGTCAGTGCCACTGCTACCAGTGCCACTGCCACCAAGGAGGGAGTCATTGCCCGCACCTCCACTGAGGTTGTCGTCTCCTCCACCGCCAGACAAAGTATCATTGCCGTCTAAGCCCGCGATGGTGTCGTTGCCTTCTAAGCCTGTGATGTTGTCATCATCTGGGGTGCCTGTCAGGTTGTCGTTTGAGGATGTACCAGTTAATACTGCCAATGTTTTTTTCCTGCTTACGATAAACAGGTGGGGGCTAATTTTGAGATTAAGCGCCACACCTTACTTATCTATCAGGGGTTTTCCTCAAAAATTATGCAAATTGTCAAAGTTTTTTTTGCGAGATTTTTTTTATTTTATTTGCGCCAAAAGATGTTATAGTTACTACCTTCATATTTGAGCGATCGCCAAAATCTGTATCTACGCACCGATCGATTAACTGAATTAAACAACGAGATGCCGATCGCGACACCGCACTCGGACAGGGCAGTGCTTTTTCCATAGCGGGAAAATATTGTAGGTTCTTGTGGCAATACGCAGGGCGATTCCCTAGGGGATAACTTCGCTTCACGGCTTTTTGGTATAGTAGAATTGTGACTGTAATGTCGATCGCAATCTCACAGAAACCGACACCAAACAACTGATATCGCCGACAGAATACTTTCTCAATTTTGCCACAGATAATATTGATTCTCTGCCTTCACAATCTGGTTAAATGATAGGGAGTAGGTTTTAAGGATCGAAAACTTCATAACTTAAACACCTCCTAAAGTCCTCTCTCCTGTAAGTTACGATATCAAAGGAAGCACAGCCTCGCCTATCTGCATTACCAGGCTCTTCCTGGTAACGAGCAATCGCTTAAGTTATTAAATTTTCATTCCTGATATCGAGATGTGCGCGATCGAAAATTCGATCGCCCAACATCAGGCATTGTTTCTCAGTGAGCAACACTATGTATAGATTCAATATATTGCTCAATTTCCTCATCCGTCAAACTAATTCCATTCTGCCAAAGTTCATATTCACTGAGATCGATGTCCTCATTCCAAACCAGCCCATAACCACCAGGTTCAATTCTAAAGTTTCTGAAAAACCCAGGATTGCGTAAGTCCGAAAACATTGGATTATCTAATAATTTAGAAATGTCATATTTTCTGATTTCTGAATTGGTAAATTTAACAATCAAGGTGCTATCATCAATAGCTTTAGCCGAAACAATGCGCTCAGGTTTCATAAAAAAAAAATCACAGTTATTTTAACGGTGGAAGTTTACTAAATTCTTGGCTGTTCCACATATCCAGCAGTTCTTTTTGGTACAGCGCAGCCCATTCTAATACCAGCTTTTGGGCCCGATTCGGTAAATCTCCTTCAATAATCTCTAAAGACTCAATGGCTATCAAAGCATTGTACTCACCGTAAACTGCGTGAAAATGAGGAGGTGCGTGATCCCCAAAGAAAATTTTGATGATGATTCCGTAAAATCGTGCAACTTCTGGCATAAAGCTTCTCTAAACGACTAGATAAGGATTATTGTAACCAAGTTTAGGGCCCAATGAGATTTGAGATTGAAGGAATTTCTAGCGAATGTCGATCGCAATATCACAGAAACCGACGCCAAACAACTGATATCGCCGACAGAATACTTTCTCAATTTTGCCACAGATCATATTGATTCTCTGGCTCCACAATCTGGTTAAATGATAGGGAGTAGGTTTTAAGGATCGAAAACTTCATAACTTAAACACCTCCTAAAGTCCTCTCTCTTTTAACTTGTCAGATCAAAGGAGACTCTTCCTGGTAACGAACAAATTGCTGAGGCTCGATCGGATTTAGAACATAGAGCCTCCGACTCTGCATTACCAGGCAGAACCTGGTAACGAACACAACGAGCAAAACCAGTCTTTTGTCCCTTAACATGAGCCTCCCGATACCCCCTAACCCGACTTAAGAAAGGGGGGAAAATAGTCTTGTCAAAGTCCCCCGACTATCCGGGGGATTTAGGGGGATCTGGCTACTGCCAAAAGCGAAATTTCTCAGGGATTTAAGGCTTAAATTGACAGCTTCTAGGCTGTACCATTTCCCTAGCCAGAGAACTTCGATCGCCCTTGACGTTTTTTCTTCCCCCGCACCAAATTAAAAATCCAGATTTGCACACCATCCATATAAGTAAACACCACCGGAATCACCACCAGAGTCAGCAGCGTCGAAGTCATCAAACCGCCAATTACCGCCATCGCCATCGGGCTGCGAACCTGAGAACCAGCGCCAATTCCCAGCGCAATCGGTACCATCCCAGCAATCATCGCAATAGTTGTCATCAAAATCGGCCGCAACCGCGCTATTCCAGAATCCAGCGTCGCCTCATACGTCGGTTCGCCTTCCTTCTGATTCATAATCGCGTAATCCACTAACAAAATCGAATTTTTCGTCACAATTCCCATCAGCAACACTACCCCAATCAAAGCGTACAAACCGAGGGATTTTTGTCCCACCAAAAGTCCCAGCAGCGCGCCACCGAGAGACAAAGGTAAGGCCGCCATAATTGTGATCGGATGCAGGAAATTTGCAAACAGCAACACCAACACACCATAAATAAACAATACCGCCGTTCCCAGAGCCCCCGCAAAACCGCTGAAAATATCCTGCATCACCTTGGCATCACCCGAAGATTCCTGTTCCACACCGGGAGGTAAAGGATTCATTGCAGGCAGTTTCTTTACCGCCGCCGAAGCTTCTCCTAAAGTCGTACCCTGCAACAAATTGCCCTCTACAGATACTTGACGGGCTCTGTCGTAGCGATCGATCTGAGAAGGCCCGCTACCCAAAGCAATATCCGCCACCGCCCTCAACGGCACTAAAGTATTATTTTTTCCCGGTACCTGCAGGTTCTTAATTGTTTCGATATCGCTGCGAAACTGCGGCGCTAACATCACATGAATTGGAATTTGTCTGTCAGCCAAATCAAATTTAGCCAGATTTGAATCAACATCTCCAATTGTTGCCAGAGATGCAGTGCGAGCAATTTGTTGCACCGATACACCCTGATCCGCCGCCCTAATTGGATCGGGTTTTACCAAAATCTCCGGCTTCACTAAACTCGCGCTCGATTCTACCTCAATCAGCCCTGGAACTTGCTTCATTTGTTGCGTCAGAGATGCCGCAGTTTTGGTTAAAGCTTCCGCATTTTCGCTCTTGAGGACGATCGACATTTGCTTCCTACCGCCCACACGTCCTTGAGCAAAACTCAGCCGCACGCCCGGAACATCCCGCAGTTTCGGCCGCATTCCCTCCTCAAACTTCTGTTGTCCGATCCGTTGATCTGCCGGCTTTAATTTCACGTACAGACTGGCTGAATTTACGCCACCCGCGCCCCCTCCGCCGCCACCCGCGCCCCCGGAGACAGTCGGAGCGCCTTCAGTCTCCAAAACGCTATCTACGGCTGGGTGGGCGAGCAATAATTTAGTTGCTTCCTGCACTGCTAAATCTGTCTGCTGCAAGGTGGAACCGGGGGGTAATTCGATCGAGACAGTAGAAAGTCCGGTATCATCGCGATCGATAAACCCTGTCGGAATGAAAGGTATTAATTGAACGCTGCCGAAAAACAAAGCAATTCCTAAAATTAGGACGATCGCCCGATGCTTCAGCGCCCAAGTCAAAAGCCGGCGGTACTGATAAGAAAGTTGGTCTTTTTTGAGTTCCTCATGATGCCCTTTCTCCTTAAACAAATAAGCCGCCATCATCGGAGTCACGGTTCTAGCTACTAACAGCGAAAATAACACCGATGCCGAAACCGTCACCCCAAAAGGCCGAAAAAACTGACCCGGAATTCCCGGCATAAAAGCCACCGGTGCAAATACCGAAACAATTGTCATCGTCGTAGCAACGACAGCTAAACCAATTTCAGCCGAAGCATCCAAAGCAGCTTGATAAGCCGTTTTCCCCATCCCGACGTGCCGTTCGATATTTTCAATTTCGACGATCGCATCATCAACTAATATGCCAACCACCAGCGACAGCGCCAACAAAGTCATGCTGTTAAGCGTATATCCCACCATCCTCAGCACAGCAAAAGTAGGAATTACCGACAGCGGCAAAGCCACAGCAGCAATCAAAGTTGCCCGCCAATCCCGCAGAAAAATAAAAATAGTAATAATCGCTAAAGCCGCCCCCAAAATTAAAGCATCCACAGAAGCTTGATAAGAATCTCGGATGTGATCTGCTAAGGTATAAATAAGTTCCAGCTTCACATCCGGCGGCAAAGTTGTTTCCATTGTCTTGACAGCTTCCCGCACTGCTTCTTCCACAGTCACGAGAGTGCTGCCGGTGCTGCGGAGGATAGAAAAAGCCACCACGGGTTTGTTGTTTAGCCGCGCGCCCTGACGCGCTTCTGCATAGCCTTCGTCAACTTTTCCCAAACTAGAAAGCGGCACAAAACCGCCTTTGGGCAAAGTAATTTGATAAGCTTTCAACTGTTCGATAGTTTTGGCACTGCCGAGGGTGCGGACTGTTTGCTCGGAATTGCCGATTTCAGTTCTACCACCGGGAAGATTGATATTGAAATTGCGAATTTGGTCGTTAACTTGGGTAGCTGTAATGCCGAGACTTTGCAGTAATTCCGGGTTCAAATCAACTCGAACATCCTTGTCTCTGCCTCCGATTCGCTGCACTTGAGCGACACCTTTAACGGATAGGAGGACGCGGCTGATGTTTTGGTCGATTAATTCGCTTAACTGTTCTACGGTTTGGCGATCGGAAACCACGGCGTAGGACATAATGGAACTACCCGCAAATTCCACCCGCTTGACAACGGGATCATTAATATCTTGCGGCAAGTTTTGGCGAATTTGGGCGATCGCATTTCGGACATCATTCGTAGCGCGATCGCTATTTGTACCCAACAAAAAGTTAACTGTCGTATTAGAAGAACCATCATTAACAGTAGAAATAATGTGGTCAATATTCCCCAAGCCCGCCACAGCATCTTCTACTTTTTTCGTAACTTGAGATTCAAGTTCTGCTGGATCTGCCCCCGGTTGGCTGACAGATATCGAAACAGAAGGGATATCGATATTAGGTGAATCATCAATGCCTAAAACGGGAAATGATACCAAACCCCCGATTGTCAGAATTAAGAATAGAACAATCGTGGGGACTGGCTGTTTGATCGACCAAGCCGAAATATTGAAAGACATAATGGGAAGAAGGGAAGAAGGGAAGAAGTCAGTAGTCAGTAGTCAGTAGTTGTTAGTTATTGGTTATTGGTTGTTGGTTGTTGGTTGTTGGTTGTTGGTTGTTGGTTGTTGGTTATTGGTTGTTGGTTGTTGGTTATTGGTTATTAGTTATTGGTTATTAGTTATTGGTTATTAGTTATTGGTTATTAGTTATTGGTTATTAGGTGTTTAATGTTGGTTGTTTAATGTTAGTTGTTGGTTGTTGGTTATTGGTTGTTGGTTATTGGTTATTAGTTATTAGTTATTGGTTATTAGTTGTTGGTTATTGGTTATTAGTGCTGTCCCTTCCCCCGAGCTTTCTGTCCAACGTCATCAGGAAGAAGGAATAATTCCCTTCGGCGAAGCTGAGCGGGTGAAAAGAAGGAATAAGGAATAAGGAAGAAAGAAGAAACTAATTAACTAATCGTAGGGTGCGTCAGGGATAAAGTTAATCAGCAATCTCTGAGAAAACATTTAGCCTTGATGCACCCTACAACCACTCACTAATAACGTTCGCGATCGCACTAATGACTAATGACTAATGACTACTGACTAATGACTACTGACAACTGACTACTGACAACTGACTACTGACTAACAACTTTTACCCGATCGCCATCCTTCAGATAACCAGCCCCAGCAATAACCACGCGATCGCCCGCTTTCAACCCTTTTTTAATCTCAACCTGAGCTTTCGTCAAATCGCCAACCGCCCCTCCAGTAATCTCCCCAACTACCACTTTCTGAGCCTGCACCTTGTCCTCGCCCACAAGTTTGTAAACAATAGAACTGCCGTCAGACTGCGGTAAAATAGCCTTAGCAGGAACTTTCAAACCTTGCTCCGTCGCCGTCGAAATCGAAGCGCGCAAAAACATTCCCGATCGCAAAAAATCGCTTGGCGGCAAATCAATTTTCACCGTAGCTTGGCGATTTTGCGGGTCAACTAACGGCGAAATCTCTCGCACAATTCCCGACAACTTAATCCGCTTGTCAGAATCTGAAGTAATCTGCACGGCTGTTCCCGGCTGCACTTGCGAAATCTGAGTTTCCGGCACTTTCAATTGCAGTTCTAGCTTGTTTCCGCGAATAATCGAAAATAGTTTTTGACTCCCCGAAGAAACATCCCCAACACGACCAATTCTTTCAGCAACAATACCGCTGTCCGGTGCTCGGACGATCGTTTGTGAAAGTTGAGTTTCTAACTGTTGGATTTGGGCATCATTGCTGCGGACACTTGCTGCGTTGTTCCCCACATTTGCTCTAGCGCTGCTGACAGTTGCGGCCGCCGTATTCACCTTAGCGCGGGCACTGCTGAGGGCCGCTTGCGCCGTACTGATATTAGCTTCGCCATTAGCTACTTTAGCTTTAGCCGATCGCACTTCTTCCGCTGCTTTGTTCTGTTCTTCCAAAGCTTTATTCAAATCAGCCTTAGCTTTGTTCACATCTTGAAGAGCAGTTTCTTGCTGGGTTTTGCGCTGTTCCAAATCTTGTTGGCTGATTACTCCCTGCGCCGCCAAATTGGAAAAACGCTCTACATCTCTTTGAGCTTGAGTTAATTTAGCCTCGGCCGAAGCAATTCCCGCTTTAGCTTGATTCACGCCAGCTTTAGCTTGTTCGACACCTGCTTGGGCTTGGCCGACACCGGTTTTAACTTGCGCTAAGTCAGCAACGGCTTTTTCCACGCCAGCTTGAGCCTGTTCGACACCGGCTTGGGCTTCTTTTTGGCTTGATTGAGCTTGCTGCACCTGAGCTTGCGCTTGGTCTACTGTAGAATCGGCCGATTGTCCTTTAGCCACCGCTGCGGCAATTTGCGATCGCACCACCGAATCATCCAAAATCGCCATTACCTGATTTTTTTCTACCGCATCCCCTTCCTTCACCAAAACCTGTTGGATTTGCAAGCCGTTGGCTTGCGGCAATACCGGCAGCAAATCGTAGGGGGCCACAGTCCCCGTCGCTTCGAGAGTTTTAGCCACATCGGCCGATTTCACAGGCGCGACTGTCACCGTTTGGGCCGCCGTCTGTTGAGCAGCCGCTGGGGCTGTAGCGGCCGGTTTCGCGCTCTTCTGGCCAGCAGTCAAGTGTACCGCTAGCAGAGTTGCAGCTACGCCAATCCCCGCGCCCGCCAACACCGTCGGCCACCTGATTTTTTTGCTGGGCCCAATTTCCGGCTCTTCTGGTTCCTCAAGTTCTGATTGTTCCCCATCTTCTGGAACTTCTAGGGATCTTTCTCGTTCATCTTCCTCACCAGAAAAGTGCCAGCTAGATCGGTCTGAAACTCCACTTTCAGGCCCATCGGCTATTGAATTTTTGTCGCGCCCGCTTTGCACGGGGAGAAGCGGTTGCTTTTCTTCCGCTTCTGAAAAAACTTGATTGGTCACTTTAGTTCCTCCCGCCGGTTTGAGCCCTTGATTTTTTCAATTGTAAAGAAAGATTGCAATTTTTATATTTAGTTTATTTTAGCCGAGGGCGCTAGTAATGTCGCGTCCTCCTTTTGGGTGAGTGTGAGGCGATTTCACTTGACGGCTGGCCGATCGCCGGAGAGTTGCGATCGACATTTAATTCGCCCAGGGTTCCTCGCCGAGTATTATTAGCGTGATTTGGAGCCTGCGGGCGATCGGGCCAGCCCTGTCTGTAGCAAAACAATTTTCTCGTCACCAACTGATCCTCACAGAATTAAGCCTAATTTTGAACGAATTATTGCTAAAATCAGGCACATCGGCTAAAAAGTTGTACCAGTTTAATTGACAAAAATCATAATGAACAGTGTTTTTTCTCCCGTCCAACAGTTGCTAATTACTTGGTTGCTAGTGCTAGTAACGGGATGGTTTACCCTAACTGCGATCAGTTATGTTGGGGAACTGGTCAGCATTTTAGTGACAGCCGGACTGATTGCATTCTTATTAAATTATGCAGTAGCAAGACTTCAAGTATTTTTGCCGCGGGGAGTAGCTGCTGCGCTCGTTTATTTAGTTGCGGGTTTGCTAGTATTAGTAATTGGTTTAACTATTGTACCGCCTGTGTTCACCCAAGCGAGTCAGTTAGGGGTAAGGTTCCCGGACTTGCTGGAGTCGGCGCGGCAGCAGTTAGGTGAATTTCAAACATGGAGTGCCGATCGCAATTTGCCCTTCGACGTGCAAATATTGGAGCAGCAGTTATCGGCGAAAGTACAGGAGCAAGTACAGGCGATCGCAAGTACAAGTTTAGGTTTAGTCGTAGGTACTTTTAACTGGTTTATCGACTTAATCTTTATCCTGGTAATTTCATTTTATATGCTCTTAGACGGTAAAAGAGTGTGGCAGGGTTTGACCAGTATTTTTTCCCCAGATATTCGCTATGTGTTAACCGAAACTTTGCAGCGAAACCTCCAACGATTTGTATCGGGACAGTTGCTGCTGGGACTATTTATGGCGATCGGACTAACTCTCGCTTTTTCGTGGCTGCAAGTTCCGTTTTTTCTGTTGTTTGCCGTGTTTATCGGATTGATGGAAATAATTCCGTTTATCGGAGCGACGCTTGGAATTGGAGCGGTTACTATAATTGTAGCATTTATCGATTGGTGGCTGGCGCTGCAAGTGTTGGCAGTGGCGATCGGTCTCCAGCAAATCAAAGACAATTTAGTCGCCCCCCGAATCATGGGGAATCTCACCGGATTGAGCCCAGTAATTATTTTCACAGCTTTACTCTTAGGAGGTAGAGTAGGAGGATTGTTAGGAGTTATCCTGGCCATTCCCCTAACTGGCGTTGTCAAAAGTATAGTAGAAATCTTACTCAATCCCAAATTGCCTCCGCAAACAGGCTCGTTTTTCTACAACCCTTTTAACGGCGAGGAATTGAGTCAAACAACGGATCGTGAAACTCAACTAATTTTGGTTCCAGATGAAGAAAAATAGTCTAAGGTTCGCAGTAAAAAATTCTGTCCGTAAAGTTTTTATCAGTCACGAATTCAGCCCTTGCTACTGATTTATTTAAGAAGGACTTGCATTCCGAACGATCGAACCTTTTAAGCAAAACTTGCTCGTTACCAGGCTCTACCTGGTAATGCAGATTCGGAGGCTCTGCATCTCTTTCTCTTTACCTCCCTGCTTCTGAAAACATAGGATTTGGGCAGATGTTTAAGTTATAAAATCTTCGTTTCTTAAGAAGCACTAAAGTCCTGACTACGAACTTTTCAATAAGCCCTAAAATCCTGACTACGAACCTTTTAAAAGGACTAAAGTCCTCACTACGAACCAACTTAAAATCTCAAACCTAAAACTTATGAAATGGTGGCAAAATCTTAGGCAAAATCCTCTGGCTCGACTGGGAGCAGTGGTATTGTTGTTTTTTTATACAGTCGCATTTTTTGCCGAATTTGTGGCCCCCTACGACCCCTACGACTCTCAATTAAACGGTTCATTGTTGCCGCCGACTCAGATTCATTTAAGCACCAAAGACGGGCGATTTATCGGGCCTCACGTTTATCCGACCACTCAGGGCCCAGTAGACGTGAATACGGGCGCTCGCGAGCTAATTGTAGACTGGCAAAAACCCTCTGCTGTCGGTTTGTTTGTCAAAGGTTCTCCCTATAAGTTTTTAGGGATTTTACCTTTAAATATCCACTTGTTTGGAACTACCGGCCAAGCCAAAATCAATATTTTAGGCACAGATGAACAAGCTCGCGATCAATTCAGCCGCCTAGTACACGGTAGCCGAATTAGCCTCAGCATCGGTTTAGTTGGTATAGCAATTTCTTTCCCCTTGGGATTGTTAATCGGAGGAATATCCGGTTATTTCGGCAGTTGGATTGACAGTATTTTAATGCGATTCGCCGAAGTATTGATGACGATTCCCGGACTTTATTTATTAGTAGCCCTAGCAGCAGTCCTCCCTCCCGGATTAACAAGTGCTCAGCGATTTATATTGATTGTGCTGATTACTTCATTTATCAGTTGGGCGAGTTTAGCACGGGTAATTCGCGGTCAGGTACTGTCAATAAAACAGCGAGAATTCGTACAGGCGGCGCGGGCTATGGGTGCGAATCCAATTTATATTATTGTCCGCCACGTTTTGCCACAAACTGCAACCTATGTTATTATTTCTGCTACTTTGTCGGTTCCGGGTTTTATTGTGGCGGAGTCGGTTTTGAGTTTAATTGGTTTGGGAATTCAACAACCCGATCCTTCTTGGGGAAATTTGCTATCTCTGTCTACAAATGCCTCAATTTTAGTGTTGCAGCCTTGGTTAGTTTGGCCTCCGGCGACACTGATTATTTTGACAGTTTTGGCGTTCAATTTATTGGGGGATGGGTTGCGGGATGCTCTCGATCCGAGAAGCATTCAAAGGTAATGGGTAATGGGTAATTGGTAATTAAGAATTAACCTATTTGTAGGGCGAGCTCACCAAAATTTATATCATCAAATCCCAGAACTGAAAAACCCACCTCCGCCCCAAGAATGAATCGAAATAATCTCAATTCTCAAGGTTGATGTAGATAATTCGCGGTGTGGGGGCGGGTTTATTAATATTTGGGATGTGAAGGAAAGATTGTTGGTGAACGCGCCCTACGGAATTATATTAATGACCACTAACCACTAACCACTAACCAATAACCACTAACCAATAACCACTAACCACTAACCACTAACCAATAACCAATAACCAATAACCAATAACCAATAACCAATAACCAATAACCAATAACCAATTATTTAAGTATTGAGAGGTAAGCGGATGGTAAAAGTAGAACCAACGCCGACTTGACTGTTTACTGAAATATTGCCGCCCATCATTAAGCAAAAACGCTGGCTGATTGCTAGTCCCAAACCTGTACCGCCGTACTTGCGTGTGGTAGAAGCGTCTGCTTGGGTAAAGGGTTGGAAAATGTGCTGCAATTGGTCTTGATTCATTCCAATTCCTGTATCTGTACAATTAAAAACTAAAAATTCTTTAGAGGAGTTTGATTGGGCAGAATTTTCTGCCGTTTCAGAACGGTTTTCTGCTATCGCTTCGCTGTTGTTGCGGGCGTTTTCTCGGCTGGCGGTGAGGGTAATTGTACCGTTTTGAGTGAATTTGGCAGCATTGCTTAGCAAATTTAATAAAATCTGCCGCACTTTGGTAATGTCACCGTACATACTGCCAAGATTGGTAATTTCTTGTAAGTTTAAAGTGTTATTATTTTTTTCGATTAGTGGGGTGGCGGTGTCGGCTACTTCTTCGATCAAGGCGGCGATGTCGAAGGTTTCTAAGTAAAGATCCATGCGGCCGGCTTCGATTTTAGAAATATCGAGAATGTCGTTAATTAGTGACAGCAAGTGTCGGCCGGATGTGCGGATTTTGTCTAAATCTGGGGTTATTTCGTCATAGCCCAATTCTTCGGTTTCTTCTTGCAGCATTTCGCTATATCCGATGATGGCATTGAGGGGTGTTCGCAGTTCGTGGCTCATGTTTGCTAAAAATGCGCTTTTTGCGGTGGAGGCGGCTTCGGCTGCTTCTAGGGCGACTTGCAAGGCGTTTTCAAAGACTTTGCGATCGCTAATATCCTCGACGCTGCCTTCGTAGTAGAGTACCTCACCGTCGGCGCTGCACACTGCGCGGGCGCTTTCAGAAATCCAAATTATGCTGCCGTCAACGCGGTAAACTTCTGACTCAAATCCTGATATTTGTCCGCATTCTTGCATCACTTGCATAAACTTCTGGCGCTGCTTAGGATTGACGTAAGCTTGCTGTCTGATGTTTGTGAGATTTGATGTCAATTCTTCGGGAGTTGCGTAGCCGTAGATGCGGGCTAAAGCTGGGTTGACGCTCAAGAATCGGCCTTCTGGGGTTGTTTGAAAAATGCCTTCGACTGCGTTTTCAAAGATGCTGCGGTATTTTTGTTCTGCTTGACGCAGTGCGTTTTGTGTTCGATCGCGATCGCTAGCTTCGATCGCCAATGATACCAAATCTGCCAGGGAAGCAGCAAAATTTTGCTCTTCTACTGTCCAGTGGCGAACACTTCCCACCTGTTCGATACAGATAACTCCGACTGTTTGGCCTCCCAGTCGCACTGGCGCATCTAAGGTGGATGTGATGCCGTTTTCGGCAAAGTAAGATGTCGCTAATTCTCTAGTTCTGATATCTGAGAGAGCGTTGTCGGCTGCGATCGTCCGGTCTTCTTCCAAAGCTTTAAAATAAGCTGGATAGTCTGCTGCAGCGATTTCCACACCCTGGGAGTGCTGCTGGTTGCTGCACCAAAATTGGTCGAGACATTGCAGTTTCGAGCGGCCCTCATCGTACAACCAAGCTCCTGCTCCTTCTGCATTTAAGGTACGAGCCGCAGCTTCAGTGATTTGCCTCAAAGCTACTTGCAAATTGCCTCGATATAGCACTTTATTTCTGGCTAATTCTACCAAAACTGTATTTTGTGTGAGCAATTGTTTTTGTCTCATCCGCCGCAGCGATTCGGCTCGCTTCTTTTCGGTAATGTCGCGGGCTACCAAAATTACGGATGTTTCTGACAGCGGCGAAATGCTGGCGGCAAAACAAACTTCGCGTTCATCAATGGTTAAATCGTACTCGATACTGATAGTTTGCTGAGTCTCTAAAGCTGCTCGGATATGGCTGGTAAAATTGTCGGCTGTAGCTTGCGGAAACATTTCTCCGATAGTTTTGCCCACTAATTCTTCGGCTGGTTTGTATAGCAGAGACATATTTGTGGGCGCGATTTTCAAGTAGCGGCCGGTGGAGTCCAAAACTATAATTAATTCGTTCATGGCTGCAAACAAAGCCCGCAATTCTGCTTCGGTGGCTTCGAGCTCGGCAGTCCGCTCTGCTACTCGCTGTTCTAAATTGGAGTTGGTTTGTTCTAGGGCGACAAAAGACGATCGCAATTGTCTGGCCATCTGGTTGAAAGACTGAGCTAAAAGACCGAGTTCGTTGATGCCTTTGACTTCGACTTCGCCGTCTAATTCCGAGGATGTGAAGTCGGAGGATTCGGACATTTTTGTTAATGCTTTGGAAGCTTCTAGCAATCGGGTAATCGGTTGGACAACCCAGCGAGAGGTGAAGATTCCCAGGGCGATCGCCAATATGAAGGCAAAAAAGCACAATAAGATAGTTGTGCGAGTGTTGGCGTTAATTTGCTCCATAAAGTCTGCTTCCGGGATGACCACTACGATCAGCCAATCGAGGCCGCGGCCGTCTTGCAGGGGAGCGACCGTAATGAATTGACGTTTGCCGTCTAAATCGAAGGTAAACTGTCCTTGGCTGCTAATTTGTGTAAAACTGCCAAATTGTTTTTGCAAGTATGTGGATGCCGATCGAATGAGCAAATTTTTGCTTTGTGTCGCCAACAGCCGTTTTTGTCCGTCTTTGGTTGTGACAAAGGGCAGTTCGTCCGTGGAACTGGCGACTATTTCCCCGCTGCGTTCGATCGCAAAAACTTGTCCCGACGGGCTAATTTTGATTCTTTTGAGAAAATCGCTGATTTGAGAAAGAGTCAAGTCAATTGCCAGAACCCCTTGCAGGCTGCCCGTTTGGTTGTAGATGGGCATCACCGGCGTAATCCCCAGAACTGGCGCTGCAGTGAAGACGTAGATCGGAGACCAACTGGCTTTTCCTGACTGTTTGGCAGCTTGATACCACGGTCTTGTACGGGGGTCGTAGGGGGCCGTTTTAATTAGCTCTGTGCGATTTCCCTGGCTGTCGAGGCGATAAATTTGGCGGTTGGGAGCGGTTGATTCGTCTCTGATGTATACTAAGTCTTCGGCTTCGCGTTTGAGCAAGAGGAATTTGCCCTGTTCGTCGCCGTAGTAAATGGTTGTAGTTCGATCGCTCAGCTTGGTCTGGTTCCACAAATAGCGCTCTAAATTGGGGAAATCTTCCGGGTTTAAGTTTCCCGAAGCGATCGCAGCAGTATTCATTTGCAGAAACAGGTGAGACACATCCCCAAAACTGCGGAAATTTTCTTTCGTCCGGGCTGCGACTTCCAAGCTCAACCTAGTAGCAAGGTTATTGACGGTTTTCTGGCTGTTGCGAAACGACAGCCATCCCGTTACGCCGACTGCTACGGAGATTTGTACCACCAGGGGTATCAACAAAACTAGGCTCAGTGACATCTTGGGCGAGCTTTTCATCAGACAACACTGCTCAGACTTTTCAATAACATCAATATTCTTGCACTTACCAGGTTTGCGTATCGTTTATCGATTAAAAGATGCCCTAGATATTATAAATTATCAAGTTGCACACCAATAGTGAAGTGCCGTGGCCTGCCGCTCAAAACTTGGTTGAGGTTTCAACAGCTACTGTAAAAAATTATAATATTAATTGTGCCACTACTTGTGTGAATGCGCCGATCGCGATCGGGGACACGGTGCCCAAAACTCACACCCGATCAAACATAATACAACTGCAGGCAAGCTTTGATCCCTTAATTGATCGATCGGTCCCAATTATTATTTAACCTCAAACCTCAAATTGTCTAAAATCTACAATTCTCTCATTTTCTCCGGGTGCCGAACGCCAGCCTTGTCCCTGCTGAATAAAAAATTGATTCTAAATTTTTCTACCAAGCCATCACAAATGTAAGTTATTTGACAATCCCCTGTTAAAAAATTTGCTATTAATAAAATAAGGGGGCCAAATCCCGATCGCGCCAAAAGAGGTTGAACAGTAGACAGTAGACTGTTGACAGTTGACAAACGGACGATCGCTTGCGCCCCGCTCCGCTACGACCTTTTAGCAAAACAATACTTCTGGAGGATGACATGAACTATACATTTGAAATCCTGGGCGTATCTCCAACTTTATCATTTTTTAACCAGCAGCAGGAATTGCTGCAACAACAGCAACCGTCCGGTGTAGAATACTTGGGAAACCGGAAGTGCACTCTCGACTCCTTTGTGGCATCCGTAGAGATAGTTTCTCCCTATCGCGGCTGGGATGTCGATCGAGTCGTAGACACCGTAATTAGTTTCTGGTTTCACAACTCCGAGAGCATCCAGTATTGGAAGGACAGGTTGCAGGATGCCGGCAGCGAAAACTTGTTAGTCGCCAGAGTAGGCGACATCAAGTCTTTACAAGCCGCATTTGAATCGCTGCTGGGCGAATAGGAAAATGGGTCATTAGTCATTAGTCATTAGTTGTTGGTTGGCTGTTATTGGTTATTAATTATTGGTTATTGGTTAGTTGTTATTGGTTGTTGGTTAGTTGTTATTGGTTGTTGGTTAGTTGTTATTAGTTAGTTAGTTATTGGTTATTGGTTATTGGTTGGCTGTTATTGGTTGCTAGTTATTAGTGATTCCCTATCGAACGTCTAACGTCATCAGAGGAAAGAAAGGAACCATGCTAAATTACCAACTTCTAATAACAACTAACGACTGACAACTAACAATTAACAACCAGTAGCTAATAACCCACAAGCAACAACGACAACCAATAACTAATAACCCACCAACAACGACAATCAATAACCAACAACTAACCAATGACCAATAACAACTAACAACTAACAACTAACCAATAACCAATAACAACTAACCAAATATTATGTCTCGTTCAAAAGCCCTGCAATCTTATATTTTTGTCCGCCTACTCCTAGCACCGCTAATGTTGTGGACAATCACCACAGCAGTATTTTTGCTGCTGCGGGCCACTCCGGGCGACCCCATCGATGCAATTCTCGGTTCGCGAGCTCCCGCCGCCGCCAAAGCAGCAATGCGAACCCAACTAGGCCTCGATGCACCCCTGTGGGAACAATATCTTAAATACATGAAAGACTTGTTGGGCTTCGACTTGGGAACCTCCATCACCACTCGCGGACAAACCGTCTGGCAAATTATCGGAGATTATTTCCCCGCTACAGTGGAATTAGCAGTGTGTAGCATGGCCATAGCTTTAATTGTCGGTATCAGTATCGGTTCCCTCGCAGCATCCCGCCCCAACACTATTTTCGATGCAGCAGGCCGTTTGTTTGGCATTATCACTTACTCGCTGCCGGCTTTTTGGGCTGGCATGGTTTTGCAGTTGATTTTCGCGGTGCAGTTGGGCTGGTTTCCCTTGGGAACCCGCTTTCCCGTCACATTAAGAGCCCCCCAAAGCTACACGGGACTTTACACTGTAGACAGTCTCCTGAGCGCTAACCCGGGTCAGTTTCTCACCAGTTTGCATTATTTGGCACTTCCGAGTTTGACGCTGGGCATTCTTTTGAGCGGCATTTTTGAGCGAATTGTCAGGGTGAATCTCAAGCAAACTTTGCAAGCAGATTATGTGGAAGCAGCCCGAGCTCGCGGCATTCCTGAATTTCAGATTTTATGGGCTCACGCTCTGAAAAATGCGCTAATTCCGGTGATTACTGTCTTAGGATTGACTTTTGCTGCACTGTTGGGCGGCGCTATTTTAACCGAGGTTACTTTTTCGTGGCCGGGGCTGGCAAATCGCCTTTACGAAGCGATTAGTTTGCGGGATTATCCAACTGTTCAAGGTATTGTGGTATTTTTTGCTGGGATTGTGGTAATTGCTAGCATTGTAATTGATGTTTTGAATGCTTATATTGACCCGCGCATTCGGTACTAAATAGTCAGTTGTTAGTTGTCAGTGGTCAGTGGTTAGTAGTTAGTTGTTAGTTGTCATACCAAATCCGGGTTTTGGATACCCTTTATGAACCAGTCGGCGCAGGCCGACTTTGTTTCTGTAGACGCGGTTTCAACCGCCGGATCATGTTGATCAACCAGTCGGCCTGCGCCGACTTTGTTTGACTCTTCCGCGTTTCAACCGCCGGATCATCTTTGTTTGACTTTCTGGCGGTTTGAACCGCCGAATCATTTTTCTGCGTGCGCCAAATGTTGCAGCCAAAATGAGCCGCCTAAGAAAGAGCGATCGAAAATATCGGCTTTTAGACTCAGGACACTTTGCAGTTTATCGGCAATACTAGAGCAATAAAAAGCAAAATTTGAGGAAAAGCTGATGAAATTATTACAAATAACAGTCGCTCTATCGGCTGCTTTAACCCCACTAATGGCTGAAGCTGCCTTTAGCCGCCCGATGGTGGACGCAGGCAACTTTCCCAGAGCCTCAAACCCCCGAGTAGACGTGCCGGTTTGCTTCATCGAAACCCCAAGCGGTACAACTTTTGATTTAGTCAGATTGTGCGGCACCAACGCCGAGCCCCAAAAAACGGCTCCCGCCGCCGGCAACCCCGCCAATGCTCCTGCAAACAACCGCAACGTAAGTAATCCGGCTGCAGCCCCGAACCCCAACAGCGTCACGAGAGATGCTGTGGGCACTCCCATAACTACTCCTGGGAGTGCCAATCCCGCCAATCCCGCCAATCCCGCCAATCCCGCCAATCCCGCCAATCCCGCCAATCCCGCCAATCCCAACAATCTCAATCCGGGAACTTCGCCCAATCCCGCCAATCCCAACAATCTCAATCCGGGAACTTCGCCCAATCCCGCCAATCCCAACAATCTCAATCCGGGAACTTCGCCGAATATCACTCCCAGTAATCTCAATCCGGGAACTTCGCCGAATACCACTCCCAATAATCTCAATCCGGGAACTTCGCCGAATATCACTCCCAGTAATCTCAATCCTGGAACTTCGCCGAATACCACTCCCAGTAATCTCAATCCGGGAACTTCGCCGAATATCACTCCCCGGAGCAACAATTTGTCTCCAAACGGTGGAAATGGCAATGGCACGGGCACTTTTTGAACTGCCTGGGATGAGTTAAGCTAAGACATTGAAGTGCCGATTCCCTACCCTTCGGGAACGCTTCGCGAACAGGATAGCTTCGCTTCACGCGCTTGAGGATACCTATTGTGTCAAACTTAGTTCAACGCTTAGAAATAACTGCTCACCCGCAACTGGAAAAATCCCTTGGTTATCGAGGAGATAGCCGCTGGGTAGCCTGGGGTTGGGAACCAGACATCGACCAAATTATTTCCAGCGACGGCAAAACAGTCGGCACCGGCAATAATATGGCTTGGCTGGTGTTTTTGCAGCACGATTTAGTTCAGCCTGCTGTACGAGAATACAACTTCGGTGAGGGCGATCGCTACTGGCTGCTTTTAGACAGAGAAACTAGAATTCTCTACGCCGGCGAAGAGAAAGCAGTGCAGAATCTGCTCGAACAGCCGGAAAGTTTAGCTTTGTTAGCTTGTCTCGATGGCGGCCAGAGTTCGCTACCAAACCCTGAAACGTGGCAGCAAACGCTATCTAAACTAACCGCCAAAAAAGCCTTTCGCAACCTGACAAACGCCATTCCTTTCGGCATCGCAGCCGCTTTGATAGGTGCTTTAGGAGTCGGAACCGGACTCTGGGTTGTCCCGGCGGTGCAACAGAAACTAGCCGAAAAAACAACTTTTATTTCCCCAATTAGTTCTAGCGCCAACTGCGGGATTGGCGGTTCCGACGATTTTTCATCTTATGTCGGTTCGTCAAAGGGAAATAAAGAGCTTCACTTAATCGGGGTTTACGAAGCAAATGCCGCTCACGGGAACGGAAAAAGAGCGAAAAGCACTATTGAAGTCAAAGTAGAACGCCGAAACAAGCCAATAATTCTTGCACTTTCTGCCTACGAACCGATTAACTGGAACCTGAATGTAGAACCCGGAGCAGTTATCGAGAAAATCATTGTTAACGGATACCACAACCAAACTGTTTCTGGAGTTTCTGGAATTCCCATAGAAGAGCACAGTTACGAAGAAACCGGAGAGCATATCGGCAACTTTATCTACAAGTGGAATGCTACTCCTGAAAGTAGCGAAAATGACTCTCTAGTCACCAAATTGGAACAGATAAACCGCACAAGTTTAACTTCTTTTCAAGGATGCTATCGAGGTACGAACTTTAGTATTAAATGAGCGCAGCGACAGAAAGTGAAGAGTTAAAACCGAGTCCGATTGAATCAAAAAACCCGCGCGGGCGGGTTTTTTATTAATATTTAAAATTATTGATCTTTATATGGTAAAATATCGTGTCCGGTTGATTGCCGTAACAAAAATGATTGGTTAGTAGTGCGGACTAAAGTCTGCACTACGAAGCAGTTTTATCGTTTTTAATATACCGGACGCGATATAATATGCCGTGGTGTCGTTATCAATTGTCATATAATGTCAGGTAAATTTAACACCATCAATAAGGTTTGTAGTGAGGACTTTAGTCCTTCTTGATGCGGACTAAAGTCCTCACTACGAACCCTTTTGATTGTAAGTTTTTTTTCTGGCTCACTATCAATTTCTAGTTCTAACAATGCTAATAAAAACTCTATGAAATACTGGTACGAAACCCTCGCAGTAGCGCAGCGAATTTTAATTGAATTGGGAAGACGGCGGCGCAGCTTAGTATTGTGGAGTATTTTCCCAATTTCTATCTTGCTAATTAACGCTTTAATTTTAAAAGAACGGGCTAATCTCACTACAGACAAAGCCTTTGAAAGTGCCGCACCTGCAAGTTTAGTAGGAGCGGCTTTATTTTTTAGCTGTCTCGGCGGCAGCGTAGCAACGGTGGTTTCAGAGCGAGAACAGCACACTCTCAAACGCTTGTTTATTTCCCCCTTGAGCGGCACTTCTTACTTTTTAGGAATTTTTCTGGCTCACAGTTGTATCGGCATCGGTCAGGTAATCTTAGTATATGCGATCGCCTCTTTTTTCGGAGCACAATTTCAAGGCTCTATTCTATTAGGATGCGCGATTATTTTACTGAGTATTATATCTTACGTAGGAGTCGGCTTTATTCTCGGCACGCAGTTTGCGAGGCGCACTGAAGATGTCAACTCGCTAGTAGCGGCTTTCGGCGTTCCTTTGTTAATTTTAGGAGGGGCATTTTTGCCTGCTTCGCTTTTTCCCCAAACTCTGCTGGATATCGCCCAGTACAATCCAATTTATCACATGAACGAAGCGCTGATGGGTGTATGGGCTGGCGGCAAAGATTTTGCTGATATTGAATCGCACTTCTGGTTTTTGTTTATTTTTGCTATTTTAATGCTCGGAGGCGGATGGATGTCTTATCGGCGGATGTTGAGAGTGGAAAGAAGACTTTAAGTAAGACCGAATAAACCGGGTTTTTTACTGAATTTGTGGGCGAAAGCGCAGTATTTGTCGTAAAAAACCGGGTTTCTAGCTAACTCTGTGCGATCGTACTATTAAACTTAAGGAGATGTAAAATTTTGCTGCAAATAGAAAAGCTCAATAAATCCTACGGCCGGCGTTCAGTGCTTAAAGATTTAACACTGCACATTCAAACTGGAGAAATTTACGGTTTGCTCGGGCCAAACGGGGCGGGAAAAACTACAACTATCAATATTTTATGCAGTTTGCTAAATGCTGACAGCGGCAAAGTTTCTATCAATGGCGAACCTGTTTCGGAGTCTACTAAATTGTTAATAGGTGTAGCGCCACAGGAAAATTTGCTTTACAAAAGCCTTAGCTGCGAAGAAAATCTCAATTTTTTTGCTCAAATTTACGCTTTAGACCGGAAGCAGCGCCGCTATCAAGTTGAACAATGTTTAAAGGCTGTAAATTTGACTGATAGAGCTCAAAGTCCGGTGGAAACTTTGAGCGGAGGGATGCAGCGCCGTTTGAATATTGCGGTGGCTTTGGTACACCAGCCTAAATTAGTAATTTTAGATGAACCGACAACGGGTTTAGATATTGAGGCTCGTTATGAAATCTGGGAGTTGATTCAGCGCTTGCAATCGGAAGGTATTACAATTTTGCTGACTACTCATTTGTTGGATGAGGCTGAGCGTTTGTGTCAAAGAATTGGAATTTTAAAGAATGGTAGTATTGTGGCTGAGGGCAGTTTGGAGGAGTTGCAAAAACTGATTCCGGCTCAGGAAATTATTGTTGTTAAAACTGCGGAGGAAGAAAAGGCGATCGCCCGCGCTGCAAAATACGGTTTCATTCCCCGCCGCTACGGTAGCGATTTGGCTTTTTGGCTGCCGGAACGTTTGGAATTAAAAGAGATTATTTTGCTTTTTGATGGGATTTCTATTTATTCGATCGCTCGGTATCCGGTGCGTTTAGAACATATTTATGTCGAGGTGACGAAACAAAGCGAACAATGACACAGACAAGGGAGGATTGGCCCGCACTATCCACGAACCCTACAAAATTGTTCGCGCCGAGATAGCCAAAGCATCTGCATTACCAGGCTCTTCCTGGTAACTGTTGACTGTTGACTGTTGACTGTTGACTGTTAAGAGGGCGGGCCCGCACCATCCACCGCCCCTACTGACTGTTGACTGTTGACTGTTGACTCGATTTTATTATTCCGATGCAACCGGAATTGATATAAGTATCAGTTTAGACGGCTTTTGCCCACGATTGCCAAGTTTCCATCGGGCGGAAACCGACTGATTTATAAAGCTTTGTCGCGCCTGTCAAACTGTCAGCATCGACGCTGAGTTTAGCGGTATTTGCACCCGCTGCTTTTAAGGTGTGCAATCCGGCTAACAACATTGCTTTTCCTAAACCCATTTTCCGAAAGTCGCGCCGCGTTCCCAATAATTCAATCCAGCCGTCTTTTGTGCCGCTGCGGGGGTTTTTTTGGGGTTTGATTTGACAGTCGCAGAAAGCTGCAAATTTACGATCGCCCGAAACAGCAATTAAATCTAATTCCGGCTGATAATTTTCGTCTTGCATCCAGTAGCGCACGATTTCGGCAGTTAAATCGTGGTGGTTCCAGTGATCGATAAATGACTGGTTGAACATTTCTACCCAGGGTTGGATGTCTTGTTCTCCCGATACGTGTGTCAGGGCAAAGTCTGCGGGAAATTCGGGTGTGGGAATGGGTTCGGCGAGCGATCGCGCCATTGTGAGAAAATAGCGATCGACTTCAAAGCCCTGTTTCTCTAACAGCAGCATCAGATCGGTTTTATCCTCACGGCTGTAGGTGTGCAATTTGGCGGGCAAATTGCGTTTTTTTCCTACTTCGCCCAGGCGTGTTTCTCCCCATTTAATTATGTCTTTTTCTAAGCCTTCACCGCGTACATTTGGATGCACGTAAAACCAGAGACAAGCTTCTATTTCATCGGTGGAATCTGGCATATCTAACAGTGCCAAACCGATGAGTTTGCAGTTACCGTCTTCCCACAATTGGACATCTCGGGCTTTGTCGAGTTGGGGGGCGTCAAGGATCAGCTTTAGTTCAGTTGCTGAAACTTCTTCGCCTAGTCGATCGACTGTTTCGCAATCATCGATTAAATTTGCGATCGCGCACCAGTCACTTTCGCCCTTGTATGAGCGTGTTGTCAAGATATTCATAAAAAACTTACAATCCGTAATTTCGGAATGTTCCTGTTAATCGGTATTGGCAAATGAGTACAGTAATTCTGACATTTTGCACAAATGTCAACAATAGTCAAGATGGCTGTTCCACAATAAATTAATTTAGGGTGTAACAAGTCAGAAAGCCTGTTACACAATAAATCAATGTTTTTTTGGGGCGGCAGCAGTCCGCACCTCAACTGATTTTAGTATTAGAGAATGATGTTGATAAAACTCATAAACCTGTTTATATCACCCAGGCTTTCAGGTTTTATCTCATAGCGCAATCATAAAAATTGGTTAGCCCATTTGGGCGGTTTTTTTTATTGGAGTCTGTGGTCAGAGGAACGCCCAACCTTTGCAAGGAGCGTCCTCGCAGTTATCAAAGCTGGTGCTTAAGTAACTGTTGTTTAAATAAATTTAATGCAGCTAAGTAAAGAAGTTTTCACCCCCACCGGGTAGTTAATTTTTACTTTTGCTCTATCTTACAACAAATCCTCTTTCAAGAATTTGTTGCTGCTTCTTTTAACTCACCCGATCGGGCGAGGGGAACAGTTGAAGTTCTTAAAAAGTTCCCTAAGTCAACTATAACCGCTCAGGTTTTTTTTGGCAAGTTCGATCTGAGGGGAGTTTTGTTAGTATTAGCCCGATCCTGGTTGAGACGGCAGAAGCAGCGCGCTTTGAAGCGTTCGTAAGTATAGTTTTGATAACTTTTTGCCAGACTTGAAGATTTAACTTTATCCGAACGTTAAACTGACGTTAAACTGCTTTCTGGGATTTGTGTGAGGTAAATATGCTTGACAACCTCGATTTAGATATTTCGCTGGATAAAGAAACCTATGAGGCCAAAATAGAAGTTTTAATGCAGCAGTTGCGATCGCTCCAACAAACCTGCTGGGAAAAAAAAATGCCCGTAATCATCGTACTCGAAGGCTGGGCCGCTGCGGGCAAAGGCGCACTCGTCAAAAAAATGGTGGGTTACATGGACCCGCGCGGCTTTACCGTTCACCCGATTTGGCCGCCGTCAGAGGTAGAAATGGACTATCCTTTTCTGTGGCGGTTTTGGCAGAAACTCCCAGCCCGCGGTCGGATTGGCTTTTTTTATCACAGTTGGTACACTCATCTTTTAGAAGACCGGTTGTTCGAGAGAGTCTCCGAGGCCGAAGTACCGACAATCATCAGACAAATCAACGCCTTCGAGCGAATGATGGTAAACGACGGCGCGGCAATTGCCAAATTTTGGATTCATCTGAGCAAAAAAGAACTCAAACATCGGCTCAAAAAACTAGAAGACGATACTTTACAAGCTTGGCGAGTGCGGCCGGAAGATTGGAAACAAGCCAAAAAATATCAAGAATACACAACTTTAGCCGAAGAAATGATAACTCAAACCGGCACCGGCCCGGCACCTTGGACGCTAGTAGAAGGCGACTGTCAGCGGTGGGCGAGAGTCAAAGTTTTAACGCAAATGGCAGCCAAAATTACAGAAGCCTTAGACACACAGCCAGCGCAATCTGCACCCCTGAAACTGCCACCTCAAGAAAAGTTGCAACCCACCGAACCAGACTTGCTCGCCCAAGTAGATTTAACTCTATCCTTGTCGCCAGAGGAATACAAACACGAACTTCGCGAAGCACAAACGAGTTTTGGCCAACTGCAACAAAGTATCCACGAAAAGGAAATCCCCGTGTTAGTGCTGTTTGAAGGTTGGGATGCGGCCGGTAAAGGAGGTGCGATCAAACGTTTGACGGACATCCTAGACCCCCGCAGCTATACCGTCAATGCCTTTGCGGCCCCGACGGAGGAAGAAAAAGCTCACCACTATCTCTGGCGCTTCTGGCGGGAGTTGCCGACTGCTGGTAAAATCAGCATTTACGATCGCAGTTGGTATGGTAGAGTGCTCGTCGAACGAGTCGAAGGATTTGCCACCGAACTCGAATGGCGTCGAGCTTACCAGGAAATCAACGAATTTGAGGAGCAACTCACCAGTTTCGGTTGTCTCTTAGTTAAATTCTGGCTGCACATCAGTCCCGACGAGGAACTAAAGCGGTTTACAGACCGACAAAATAATCCATTTAAACAATACAAACTCACTCAAGAAGATTGGCGGAATCGAGAAAAGTGGAATTATTATGAAGTGGCGGTAAATCAAATGATTCAGCGCACCAGCACGCCGACAGCTCCCTGGACGCTAATTGCGGCCGATAACAAGTATTATGCTCGTGTTAAAGTAATTCAAACGGTAACGCAGGCAATTCGGAATCAACTGAAACGCCTATAAATTGGGATTGGTAAATGGGTAACAGATAATGGGAAAATAGCAGGCAGCAGAAAGCAGGCTGGAATTACCAATTTTACAGGCTGCTGGCTCGCTCCATTAGCAATTACCAATCAACCATTACCAATTATCAATTACCAATTAACTCTCAGCAATCTGTAACCCGCCCCAAAACGGGTACCGTGTCCCGACTATCTTGTTTGGAGATCCTAACATTTTAGAGCGAAGTGCCAGCTCCCAGATTTATCTGTGGAGTCCATCTAAAATCTAAAATTATTCAATTCTTCAATCGATTGACTGGAAGTAGCGGGCTTGCAGCCTGCAACCAATAGTTGAGAGCTGAGGGGAATCGAACCTTTCTGAGAAATGCGATCGGACTGGGTTATTGGCAAAAATTAAAAACCACCGATACCAGTATTTCCTCGCGCAGCTAAATGCGCGATCGTTTCCAGACTTCCGTACTAATTTATGAAGACACAGAATATTGCAAGATGCCAGAACTTTTAGCTCGCATTCTATTTCTATTCCTCCTCTTCTCACTGATCAAATCGTGGTGGGATCAATCAGGAGGCAAAGACAATCCGTTAATAGACAGGCTGCGCGTTTTGCTGCTGATCAGCCTTTTGTTCCTGGCTTTTTTCGCGCCAGACACGCCAGTCGGAGCAGCGATTTTCGGCCTCATAGCCTTCTTCTTTAAGCCGCTTGGTTTTTCGATCACCCTGCTGGTGATTGCATCGGCGCTGATTACTAACGGAGGTATCCGCAACCCGGCACCGAGAATGATCCTGGCAGCACTGCTAGTTTTGATTCTTTCGAGTATGCCAGTTGTCGCTTACTGGTTCGCCGATCAAGCTGAACGGGATGCGGCTGCTCGCACAGTTTGCTGCGACGAAACAGCAGCGGCGATCGTCCTCCTCGGTAAGGGAACGACTAACGGCCACACCGCCAACCAAGAAGCGATTCAAATGGCAGAGACAGGCAATCGCCTGCCCTACGCTGCCGTTTTGTACAAAAAACAATTAGCACCTTTGGTGATTGTTACCGCCGCGCCCAGAGCAGATTTACAGAATTCTACTGGCGAAGCTAAGGATATCAAGACTTTGCTGGCCACCAACATGGGCGTGCCGCGCACCAGTATCGTTCTCGACGATAACGGCCGCAACATACGCACCAGCGCCGAGGAAGTGAGAAAAATCCTCGACAGCCGCGGCGTTGGGCGTAAAGTAATCCTGGTAACATCTGCGATTCAGATGCGCCGTGCCAGCCTAGCTTTTGCAAATATGGGTATCCAGGTGATTCCCAGAGCTACCGACTTCTACACTTACCAGCCCGTGTCAGGAGGGAAATCGAGACTGCGCTTAGACGCGGCAGATTTTCTGCCTAATGCAGAAGCTTTGGTAACTACGACGCGAGTATTCGATGAATATTTCGGGTCTTTTTATTACTATATGCGTGGCTGGCAGGCTCCCAGAGCCTAAAGTGGCGAGTTGCTGGTGTTTTTCTGAGGCAACAGCGACTGCTCCCCAGATTGGTTTAACATCTCCTGAGAATGACGCCTTTGTGGGGAGCTGTAATTTCTGAGTCCTGCGGGGTCGCCGACGGCAAAGTTGGCAGTTAACAAGAACACGACCCAAAATATAGGCGCTTCCCACTCGGATTTTTTAGGGGCTGGCGCTTCTGGGGATTTGATAGATGAAACGTTGATTTTGATGTCTAATAAGCCCTCGATTTCTTTGCCTTTGAGAACTCCGTCTTTGCACACGCCCTTAAAAGTCAGGGGAGCGGGTTTTGGTGCTTCTTCTGCTTTTGCTGCTTCTGGCATTGTTTGATCCTGGTTTTGGTGAATCGGGTTGGGTAATCATTCTTAAAGGTTCGGGGGTTTTCCGGGCCGGATTCCGCGAACTCTTTCTGAGTTAAGTTAAATATGCACCCCGCCCCTGGCTGGGGATTAAACAGAAGAACCTGAAGGCGTTTCAAGTTACTGCTGGTTGGTTGTGGGTCACAGCGCTGTCAGCCAAGCTGCTTATTATATATCTGGGTGAAAGAGAGGTTTTTATGCAAAGACAGATTTTTTCTCAAAAATTGTCAATAAATTTATTATCTCCGCGCCGATGAAAATGTCAATACGCTTACAGCAGAGCTTGCTTGGGATCGCGTAAGTAACCGTGTTTCTGGCAATACCTCAAGTGGCGTAATTATTTTAAGAAACTGATTTCTGGCTGAGATAATTTTTATTTTGATAGTTTCAATATAAGATTGGAAATGACAGACTGCATAAGGGTTTAAAGTTTGCCTGCAGTTGCATTGTTTTTTTGAAAATAGTATCGAAAGCGCGATCGGACTGTTAATCTAAAATCTCAAACGATCCAAATGTAGGTGATGAAGTTTGACAATACATAGGTGTTTCCCGATCGAGCGCAACGGATCTTTCGCTGGCTGCTGTGATAGCTTTACACTCTGCGGTTTATTTGCGCCTACGGACTAATCGACAGTGAAAAAATCCACTAGCAAACTATCTTCCCTGCAACCAGAACAACTGGCCGCTTGGGCAAAAGAGGCAATTAATCGCAGTAAATCCGGTCAAGTCCCCGCATACGTACCTCTGCTTGCGGAACCCGAAAGAGAATGGTTTGCCGTGCAAATTCGGGCAATTGACGGTAACATTTTGAGCTGGGGCAGCATTGCTAAAACATTCCCGCTGATGAGCGCAGTCAAGCCTTTGGTGCTGCTTTATTTGCTGTGCGAATTGGGCGAAAAAACGGTTTTTGACTGCGTGGGCTGCGATCCTTCGGAAATGCCTTTCAATTCGCTGACTCAAGTGGAAATAGATGGAGGAAAGCCGAGAAATCCGATGATTAATAGCGGGGCGATCGCCCTAGCGTCTCTGATTCCCGGTAACAATGCTGTGGCGCGCTGTCAAAACTTGCGAACTTGGCTGAACCAACAAGCAAACAGTCAGTTATTTGTTGACGAGTTAATGCTGGATTCAGTCAATCAAAAGCGGAATCAAAATAATCGGGAGCTCGCCTTAGCAATGCTCAAATTTGGTTATCTGCAAAACGCCGAAAATAGCCTTAGCAACCTACAATCGAGTTTGTTGTTTGTCGGGAACTGTGGAGGATTTGGCTAAGCTGGGAATGGTGTTGGTAAAGAGTGACGAAGCACTTTGGGAAAACTGCCGCACTGTCAAAGCGCTGATGGCTACTTGCGGTTTGTATGAAGCATCCGGTCGTTTTGCGCTGCGGGTGGGACTGCCGGCCAAGTCGGGAGTTAGCGGGGCAATGCTTTCGGTAATTCCGGGCGAAGGTGCGATCGGCTGTTACAGTCCGCCCCTAGATCGGGAGGGAAATTCTGTCGGCGGCTTATTTCTATTGAAACAAATAGCTAAAGCTTTGCGACTGAGCGTATTTGATTAAATAAGATTGCTGTTGAATTGCTCTTAATTTCCTTGAGTTATGGCGGGGAAATATTTGGCTATCTGGGATTGGGGATTTGGAAGGTCGATCGACCTTCTCATATCATATCCGATCGATTACCATCACAAAAACGGTTCGCAGTGGGGCGGGCAAATTACCCGCCCCACAACAAGATTGAGCTTAATATTGAGGAACAGACGAATCTACTTCTTGACTCCAAGCATTAATCCCGCCCTTAACATTAATCCCCTCAATTCCCGCTTCCTTCAAAAGGCCCAAGGCCTTCGCAGAACGCCCGCCCATTTTGCAGTGTGCAATCAAGCGATGCCCGTTCAACAATTCCTTGACTTTTGCAACACCTTCGCCGTGTTCGATATCTGGTAAAGGCACCAAAACTGACCCAGGAATTTGAGCAATTTGATACTCGTTGGGATTGCGAACATCTAACAGTACAAAATCCTTCGCACCGCTATCGATTAACTTTTTAAGTTCGGTGACAGTCATCTCAGGAATTTGCTGTTGTTCTTGCGCTTCCTGGGCTTTAGCTTGAGGAATGCCGCAGAATTGTTCGTAATCGATTAATTTTTCAATTACGGGGCGCACTGGATTCGGTCGCAGTTTCAATTCGCGGAATGTCATTTCTAGGGCATTGTAAAGCAACAATCTGCCGCTCAATGTTGTGCCTTGACCCAAGATAATTTTGATAGCTTCCGTTGCTTGGATAGAACCGATAATGCCGCACAAAACGCCTAAAACGCCACCTTCGGCACAGGAAGGAACCATCCCTGGAGGGGGGGGTTCGGGGTACAAATCGCGGTAATTTGGGCCGCCTTGGTAGTTGAAAACTGTGGCTTGTCCTTCAAATCGGAAGATGGAACCGTAGATGTTGGGTTTGTTTAACAGGACTGCAACGTCGTTCATCAAATAGCGAGTCGGGAAGTTGTCCGTGCCGTCGATGATGATATCGTAGGGAGTGGCAATGGCGATCGCATTTTCGGAACTAACGTGAGTCTCGTACAAATCAACTTGACAAAAAGGATTAATTTCTAAAATCCGATTTTTCGCCGACTCAATCTTCAGTTTCCCAACCCAAGAAGTGCCGTGGATTACTTGGCGCTGCAAGTTGGAATGGTCTACAACATCAAAGTCTACAATCCCAATGCGGCCAACACCAGCGGCTGCTAAATACAGCAACAGCGGCGAACCGAGTCCTCCCGTACCGATGCAGAGTACGCTGGCTGCTTTGAGGCGCTTCTGCCCTTCCAATCCAACTTCTGGGAGGATGAGGTGGCGAGAGTAGCGTTCGTATTCTTGTTTGTTGAGCTGGATCTCGTCCAGATTAGGATTTAGCATGATATTCTGTTATAGGCCGATTTTGAATTATATCCTATCTAAATTTTTCGCATTTTTGCGTGTTTGTTATTTTTACTAACTATTTCTTAATCTGAGTCGGTTCGACTGCGACAATTTCCTCTGCTTGAAAGTAGCCCTCGGAGTCGAGACTCCAACTGCGGAGGTCTTGTGAACTGCCTTGTCGGACGGACACTATGATGTATGAGTATTGGGCCCATGCCAATGTGCGATCGCACTCCGAGGGCACTGCCGGACAATCCGTGTGAGAATGGTATATGCCGATGATGTCTAAATTGCGATCGCGCGCGTGTTTCATCGCCCGCAACATATCTTCAGGTCTAATAGCATATCTGCGTTGTTCTGTCAATTCTTTTTGTTCTGGCCAATTCTCTTCAGCTTCGGCACTCCAAGCGTTGTCAGTCGGCACAACTTCTACTACAGTTTTCACACTTTTTGCGATCGTACCTAACAATAAACCGCAGCATTCTTCTGGATAAGCGCTTTCGCCGTGGGTGCGGATTGATAACAGGTGTTCGGGGGTAAGTGCGATTTTTTGCATTTTATTTTAGGCTTTTTTTTAATGAACCGCGAAGGCGCTAAGGACGCGAAGGAAGAGAGGAGAAGGGAAGAGAAGGAGTTGATGTAAGTGTGTGTATAATTCGTGAATCTATGGTGGGCAGTGCACACCCTATCGGTTTATCTATGTGTACAATGTACGCATAATTTGTAACTGTAGGGTGTGCACTCCACGCCTTATATCAAATCCGGTAGCATCGTCCTGTATTCATATCTCTATTCTCTCTCTGTGTCCTCTGTGTTCTAGCGCCGGTTAAATCACCTGACGATGCAACGGTCAACGATATTACGGGTGATTGCTATCAAGTTGGTGTTTGCTGCAATTCGGGCCGTTCGTCTGGGACGATCGCATTTTCGACTGGACAGACTTGCAAACAAATGCCGCAGTCTATGCAGGTATCAAAATCAATCCAATACCAATCGGTTCCTTTGACGTTTTTGCCAGGGCCTGGGTGAATGCAAGCTACCGGACAAGCGCCGACACAATCAGCTACTCCCTCGCAAATATTTGTAACGATAGTGTGTGCCATGTTTCTATTTTAGATTTTAGTTTTTAGTTTTTAGATTTGACATTATATCATGTCTGTCTAATTACAACAATACAATTGGTTCGTTGTGATGACTTTGGTCAAGATGGTTTTTGGCTGACTAAAGTCCTCACTACGAACCTGTTTTTTGCGGACTCAAGTCCGCACTATGAACCTGTTTTTTGCGGACTCAAGTCCGCACTACTAACCGTCTTTGTTATAACTAATTGGGGGGACGTGATGTTAGGAGTTAGCTTGACAATCGAGCTTAGTTTACTGTTTCAATTGTTGCAGCGCCTTCGGCATTTATCCAGGCAATTTGACCAATTCTACGATCGCGCGCGTATTCCCTGGCCGCCTCTTCGTTTTCCCTATTCTCTAAATCTATCTCTACCCGGATTGGGGGACTGGACTCTCTGAGTTTGCGGGCATAATCAAAGGCTGCTGCGGCTGCTTCAGGAGTTTGAGGCACGATCAACCATTCGCTGGCTGGTGTCTCTGCGGGCAATTGACCCTCTGTTAGCAATACTTGGTGCAAATCTTCGATATTCAGACAAAACCCGATGCCGGGGGAGTTTTGGCCTTGGGGATCGAAGAGTCCCAACAGTCGATCGTACCGCCCGCCTTGTCCTAAAACTCGCTGTCCGCTTTTGCTGCTGCTGACAACTTCAAACACTATTCCAGTGTAGTAGTCAAAGGTTTGAATTAAACTCAAATCGAGGTGGATGTGAGATTTTAAATTGGGGATTTTGGCTTGACATTTTTCCAGCAGTTCGATCGCACTTTTGAGTTCATTTAATGCGGCTTGCTGCGCTACATCTAAATCCAGCTTCGCCACAATCTCCAATACATCTTCTGGGCGGCCGCGCAGGTCAAACAACAGCAGAGCTCTTTCTCGCAATTCGTCAGAAAGCGGCAAGGTTTCCAAGGCTATTCGATCGAGATTGGCGATCGCGTGGCGCACTTTTTGCCGCAGGTTTGGCGCAAACGGTTCTAGCAATGTTGCTGTCAAGCCCGCTTCTCCCAGCACCAAATGCCAGTCATCAATTTCTAGGTTTTGCAAGCACTCAGACAGCAGCAGCAGCACTTCCGCATCCGCAACGCTTCCCCCCGCGCCGAGGAGTTCTACCCCGGCTTGATAGAACTCCTGTTGCCCGCCGGAACCCGTATCTGTTCCTTTGCGGAAGACGTTGGCGTTGTAGTAGAGGCGCTGGGGCTGCCAGCGCGTCCCGGACATCCGCATCGCAGCCGCCCTGGCGATGGATGCTGTCAATTCTGGCCGCAAGCCGAGTTCTCCATCTTCGGCATCTTGGAGTTGAATTAAGGTCGATCGGTCGATCGCGCCCCCAGCCATCAATGTCTCCAGCCTTTCTAGAGTAGAGGTAATAATCCGGTGATAGCCCCAGCGGTGAAACACCTGCTGCAAGCGCCGTTCGATCGAAATTTTTTGAGCAACGTCAAGGGGCAATAAATCTCTTGCACCGGATGGGGGTTGGTGAACCATATCAATTTTAGAGTTTAGACTTTAGATTTTTAGATTGGGCTTAGAAGCTTAGCTTTAGGGACGGTGTTAAAGTCGAACGTGGCAAGCCTAACATTCGACTTTAACAAATTAAGGTGTCATATCGATTTTAGATTTGAGATTTTAGATTGGGCTTAGAAGCTTAGCTTTAGGGGACGGTGTTAAAGTCGAAGCAGGCAAGCTTAACCCTCGACTTTAACAAATTAAGGCGTGATGGCGTTGTGGTTTGCATGGGAATAATCATTTTCCCCGTCAGTGCGATCGGATGTGATATCACCAACTCTTGATGCTTTTGAGCAAGATCGCTTCACTGCTGAGCAGTTTACCAATTTCTAAATATTCCTGACTCACAACTCACAATTTCTCACTTCTTCTTCCCGCTAAACAAACTTGCAAAAAATCCTGGTTTGTCATCACCTTTTTTGGCTTTTGAGGCAGCTTGTTCGAGCTTTTTCTTAACCTCCAAAGCCGTCGGTTCTTCAGGATTTGATGCCAAAGCTTTGTTCATCTCAAGTTTCGCCATTGTCGCTTGATTTTGTTCGAGGTAACACATTGCTAACATAGCGTGAGCCTTGCTGTGTTTTGGATCGCGCTTCAGGGCTTCTCTCAACTCCAAACTTGCTTTAGCGTAATTTTTGCTGTCCATAAATCCTTGAGCTCGGCGGCAAGATCCGTCAGCCACCGAGTCTACTGGGGCTCTGGGTGGCGGAGGTGGCGCTGGGGTTGCTGCTGCTGGGGTTGCTGCTGCTGGGGGTGTTGCTGCTGGTTTTGTTGCTGCTGGTTTTGCTGCTGCTGGTTTTGTTGCGGTGTTAGTTGGTGGGGTTGCTGTTTTTGTGGGCGAACTGGTTCCATCCCCACCGCCAAGCCGTTCTTTTCGCAGCAAATAAACCATGTTTAGTTCGCTAATTTGAGCGATCGCCTCTTGCGTTTCCTCAACAGATTCGTACTGCTTGAGAGCTAGTTTACCCACTGCTGTTTTGTAAGCTTCTTCCAAATTTTTAGCGGTAGTTAACTCTTTAGCTGCGGCACTTTCGATGTGCATTTTTCCTTGTTCTTTAAGGACACGCTTACCAATGGCTGCTAACAGCAAGCTGTATTCTTTGCGATCGCTTTCTTTGGAGAATTTATTGTAGGCCGGATTGACCACTTTTGACAAAAATTGGTTGGCCCAATCTTTATCGGCTTGGCTTTCAAAAGAGCAAGTATCCGAATGCAAGCGTCGGGCAATTTTCATGTAGCGCTTGCGGATGTCGTTAAACTCGGCGTCTAAAGGAACTCCCAAAATTGCGTGCTGATCCGTAAAATCGTACTTGAACAACCCTTTTGTCATTTCAAAAGACATAACTTTTACTCTCGCTTTCCTGGCTTTTCACTATCCTTTAATGTAGCTTGACTTAAGGGGTTGTGACCCCCGTATTACCCCCGATCCCTTGCTGTCGAAACGCTACTTCCATGAAGATAAGGGAGGAACTGACAGCAGTGCACCGCTTAGTTCGGCGTGTATTTTGCCGTTGGTGGCCAAAACTCGACCAGAGTTCATCTCAAAGGCACCGCCATCATAGGCTGTAACTTGACCTCCGGCTTCGGAGACGATGAGTACGCCGGCTGCTACGTCCCAAGGGGAGAGTCCCCGTTCCCAGTATCCGTCCAATCGCCCGCAGGCTGTATGTGCTAGGTCTAGGGCTGCGGAACCGCTGCGCCGCACGCCTTGGGTGAGGTGGGTGAGGTGACAGAATTCGGCATAGTTATTATCTGCTGTGGAGCGCCGGTCGTAGGCAAAGCCGGTCACTAGCAAGCTGTTTCTCAATTCTGAGCTTTGCGAAACTGCGATCGCCCGCCGGTTGCAAGTCGCCCCCAATCCTTTGCCAGCCCGAAACAATTCGTTATGAGAAGGGTCGTAAATTACGCCGATTTGTGGTATGCCGTCGATTAAAAGTCCGATCGACACGGCGTAAAAAGGATATTGGTGAGCATAATTGGTTGTACCGTCCAAAGGGTCGATCGCCCACAGGTATTTGCTAGCTGCATTCCCTAATGAACCCGATTCTTCCGCGAGGATGGCGTGTTCGGGTACGTGGCGGCCGAGAATTTCTAAGATGACGGCTTCTGATGCTTTGTCGGCTTCTGTGACTAAATCGCCCGATCGGCCTTTTTCTTGAATATTTTCTAATTTACCGCAGAAAGATTGCAGGACGGCACCGGCGGCTAGGGCTGCTTCGGTGGCTATTTCTAAGTAGTTTTGCAGTTGATTGTTTGTCATTTGTTAGTTGTTGCTTCTTAGTTGTTATTTGTTATTTGTCATTTGTTAGTTGTTGCTTGTTAGTTGTTATTTGTTATTTGTCATTTGTGAGTTGTTGGTTGTTATTAGTCATGTTTTGCTGTCCCTGCCGAGCTTTCCGTCCAACGTCATCAGGAAGAAGGAAATCATTGCTCATGAGTTATTAGTAATAACTGAAGAGCTTTTAGTCTGTGACTAATCACCATTTGCCGATCGCCAATAACTAATAGCTAATAACAACCAATAACCAATAACCAATAACCAATAACCAATAACCAATAACTACTGACAACTAACAACTGACTACTGACAACTGACTACTGACTACTGACTACTGACTACTGACTACTGATTTTGTTGACGAAATTCTGCGGGTGTTTGGCGCAAAGCTCGTTCTGGATTCCACAGGCCTTTACCCATGAGTCTCGCCCATTCTTGAGCGTTTAGGAGTCGCTGTTGATATTTCGTGTTGCGCGATCGCCCTGATGCCAAAACATAACCTTCTTTGACTAGCTGTTCGTTGAGCAAAATTCCATCTTGCCACAAATAAGCTAATTTGCGATCGAACTGGTCTTTTTCTGCGATGTCGGATTCTAACAATACTTGTTTCCCCCCAATTAGTTGTTCTAATCTTTGTTTGGCTGCTTCTCCCCAAGGTTGCTGTTGAAAATCTGGTGCATCAATACCAATCAGTCTGATTTGTTCTAATAAGGCGATTTTGTCGGCTGTGCTGATAACTTCGATTGTTTGCCCGCTGAGGATTCTTTCTACTTTGGCGATCGTACCTTGGGGCATTTCTGGTTTTTGGCAGCTAGCTAACAACACGCAAAGGGCGATCGCACATAACCGATAAAGCAGCATTATTAATTGGGAATGGGGAATTGGCAATTGGCAATTGAGGGAAGCTATACTTTGGCAGGGAAAATAAAAGTTTTCTGTTTCGTAATAAATTTTCCCTTGTAGTGATGTCTCGCCCGCGATCGGCTCGCTCTGGTATAATTCCGCTACCGGATTTGAGATCATTCTTCATCCAAGGGCAAACCAACTCTAACCTTACCTTTACCGAAATAGCGACCAAATTGCAATTCATAAACTTCGTCTTCGTCTTGCGTCTCTACCTCAATGTTAGAACGGGGATAGCAGACGCACAGCAAAGCATAACCTTCTTTTTGCAGTTCCACAGAAAGCCCCATTGCTTCAGGCTGGTGCAGTTCCCCCGACTTGACGCGCACCGCACAGGCGGTACAAGCGCCGTTGCGACAGGAAAAAGGCAATTCTACTCCTTGGTTTTCCGCGCTTTGGAGGATGTAGCGGTCTTCGGGTACTCGCACTGTGTGGCGATCGCCTGTCTGTCTGTTATGAATTTTAATGGTGTAAGAACGAGTCATGGAATTTTAGATTTTAGATTTTAGATTTTAGATTCGGGTTTGGCAGGCAAAATCCTTGATATCAATGGGTTTGCGCTACGGCGAGGAGAATTCTATCCGCCCCGCGTGACACCCTACCCACATTAAACAACAAATTTATGCCCTTACCCCTTCCCAAATCTGATTTGTTCTGCTAAGATAGTTTAGCTGTGGCTAAATGAATAAATTTAGTCCTGGAGAGGTGGCCGAGCGGTTGAAGGCGCACGCCTGGAAAGTGTGTTTAGGGCAACTTAACGAGGGTTCGAATCCCTCCCTCTCCGTTTATAGCCTTTGTCAAAAAGGTAAGTTACAAGTTGAAATTACAGATTGGGGGATTGATGGATTGAGCGATCGATCGGTCAATCCCTTATCTTTTGCCAGAAATGTTATAAACCCGCCCCTCGAAAAAGCTTAAAAGTTAAGCCAGAGACCTAAAATCCCTGGCTTAACTCAACCTGAAATATCAACCATTCTACTGCTTCATATCGGCCGGAAAAGCACCAGCTTTCACCGCCACAGTCACCGGTTGCCCGCCGCGACTCAACTCAAGCTGCATATCAGTGCCTACTTTACTTTTTTCGACAATTTGCTGTACGCTGCCAGCATCAGTTACTTCTGAACCGTTAATTTTCTTAATCACGTCGGCAACGCGAACTCCCGCTTGTGAGGCCGGAGAATCTTTCGCAACTCCCAGAACTAACACGCCTTTATCGTCAGTCAGCTTCAATTTAGGGTTGGGATTTTTATTGAATTCTGCCTTGATTTGGGGGGTAATGCTCAACATCCGAACGCCGAGATAAGGATGTTCGGCTTTTCCGGTGCTTACTAATTGGTCGGCAATTTGTTGCGCCCGATCGATCGGAATCGCAAAACCCAATCCTTGGGCACCTTGAATAATCGCCGTATTCATGCCAATAACTTGACCGCGCTGGTTCAGCAACGGGCCACCGGAGTTGCCGGGATTGATGGCGGCATCGGTTTGAATAAAGCTGACGCGCTTGTCGGGAACGCCGACATCGGCGCTAGAACGGCCTGTAGCGCTAATAATCCCCACAGTCACGGTATTGTCCAAACCGAGGGGATTGCCGATCGCGATCGCCCATTCTCCCGGCAGTAACTCTTCAGATTTGCCCAAACTCACCACAGGCAAATTGTTAGCTTCAATTTTCACAACAGCCACATCAGTAACTGTATCTACCCCTAAAACTTTGCCCACAAATTCGCGACCGTCCTTCAGTTTTACCGTCACCGTATCGGCACCGTCAACAACGTGAGCATTAGTCAAAATGCGACCGTCGGAACCAAAAACAAAACCCGAACCGGAGCCTCGTTCTACCCGATTTCCCTGCGGTACCTGAGAGTCCGGCCCGAAAAAGCGCCGGAAAAACGGATCGTTCAAAACATCAGGCTGTTGGGTTTTCACCGTGCGAGAAGAATCGATTCGCACCACTGCAGGCCCGACCTCCTGCACCACTTTACTCACAAAATTTGAGTCTTGAGAAGGCAGTATATTTGCCGGGAATCCTGAGATTGGCGATGCAGCATTTGCAGGTTCAGCTTTGATGGCGTTAGAAGAGCCGGGAAGTGAAGAAGTTAGGGCATTGCAGCCGACAGTTGCGGTGGAGCCGATCAAAATTAGAGATAAAAAAGCAAGTTTTTTGGGCATAGAAAACTTGCGAGAAAGCTGAGTTTGATTAGGCATATTTTTGCTTGACATAGTATTGATATGGTTGGAAAATGGGCGAGACTTATAATTATCGTTTTGCATTTTTAGCACTACCGTGTAACTAACTTACAACTCAATGCTCTATAATTTTAATTCAAGCATTTGTTAGATCTACTTGCCTGGTAGGGTTTACCCTACAGGGTGGGGTAGAAACCGGACTGTACCCGGCTAATGGCTGATTGCTGTTTGCAAGGGCGATCTTTTGTCAGCACTGGCCAATTGCCACCTAAATGCGATAATACATACTACGGTAGCCGACCCGCATATTCCGTATTTTCTCGGAAGAAATCTTCATCGAATCAGTTTTGTCAACTTAGCGGTCGCGACTGCAATTAAATTAGTTTGCAGTCAAAACCTGAGTCTTGACTGCAAAGGCGATCGGGGTTATTTTACGGGCTGCGAGATCGTTCCCAATTTTAAAATCTCAAATCTAAAATAGTATTATTGCTCCATAGGTTCAATAGCATTAACCTCATCAATTTCCATCGATTTGTGCCTAGAAATTTCCCAAGCATCAACAGCATTCTTAATAAAACCGGCCATCGGCACCGCAACTATCAAACCTGCTAATCCCGCAACTTTCACCCCTATTAGCAGCGACACTAAAATCCACACGGGATTCAAGCCGATAAAACCGCCTAATAACCGAGGAGCGACCCCGCTTTCAATGACTTGATCGATTATGGTAGCAACAGCTAAAACTGTGACACCAAGCCAAAAGTTGTTTAATGTAATCAGCAAACTGACAACGCAAATACTAAAAGGTGCCCCGAAGGGAATCATCGTCATTACACCCACACCCAAACCGAACAGCAAGCCGAAGGGAACTCGTAAAATTAAAAAAGCCACAGTCATCGATAGTCCCATCAAACCCGCCAAAGTTGCTTGGCCGACGAAGTAGTTGTGGAAACTTCGCGCCAGCAACAGCCGCAATTGCAAGCTCAGTTTGGAAGGTAGCCACTTAAATAATCCTTCCCACAGGCGATCGCCGTGCAAGAGCAAGTAAAATGTCAGGACTATTGTCAGGAGAAAATTCACGGCACTGTCTGCCGCACCCAAACCAAATTTGAGGATTTCGCCCGTGAGAAACTGCAATTGAGCTGAAAGTCGATCGTTCAATTGAGCAGTTAAACTGGTAATATCAATGCGGAGATTTCGATTTTCCACCCACTTGTTAAATGCTTCAATCTGTTGCGTCCCAGAAACTATCCAAGTTGGCAGCCTCGTGGCGAGTTCAGTGACTTGATTGAGCAAAATAGGAGCCAGAGTGATAGTTAAAACCACTAATATCAGTAAAGTCAAAAACAATACCGACAAAACTGCCCGATCGCGCTTCAAACCATATCTGCGGAGAAAGCGCACCGGATAATCTAGCAAAAAAGAGAACACTGTAGCGACTACCAAAACGGTAATCAGGGCCCGAAAATATTCAAAAACCAGCAGCGCTAACCAGCAGTTGAGTACCGTTAGCGGAAAGAACAATCCGTAAGTCCACCAATGCGACAGTTGAGTGAAACGTCTCATCTAAGTTAACCCAGTTAAAATTGGAGATGCCTGATGCGAGATTGACACTGCTATTCGCGGTTCTGGGTCAACCATTTTATGTTGAATTTATTTATACCAGCCTGCAGAAAATCATCAGTTGCTCGACCAGCCGCAGAAATTGAGCTGCTGGCAGGCATTGCCTGCCAGAACCATCTTATATCGTTTCCGCCAGTATAAATATATTACCTGCGGAATAACTTACTTTTTGCTGTTGCTACCAAAACAGGATAGCGACTCGCGATTCAACCTTTTTTCCCGTGCCGTTCGAGAGCTAATTGAATTAAACAATCTACTAATTCTGGAAAAGGAATGCCGTCCGCCGCCCACATTTGAGGATACATACTGGTAGCTGTAAAACCTGGGAAAGTATTAATTTCATTAATCAAAACTTCTCCCGTCGATTCAATGTAGAAAAAATCTACTCGCGCTAAACCGGCTGCGTCTACAGCCAAAAACGCTTGAACTGCCATTTCTTGAATTTGCGAGGCGATCGCATCGCTAACTTTTGCCGGGATTGAGCAATCGGATTGTCCCTCAGCATATTTAGTTTCATAGTCGTAGAAATCGCTTTTAAAAGTAATTTCTCCCACCGTAGAAGCTTTTGGGTTGTCATTGCCCAAAACCGCACATTCTAACTCTCTAGCCACCACACCCGCTTCCACAATTATCCGCCTGTCGTAGCTGGCAGCGCTGTCGAGGGCCGCTTCTAATTCAGCGCGCGATCGAGCCTTAGAAATTCCCACAGACGAACCCAAATTCGCGGGTTTTACAAAGCAAGGATAACCCAAACTTTCCTCAATTTTGTCGCACAGTTTGGGGAAAACGCAAGGATTAGACCAAATATCGGAACGGTTGACAGCGACATATTTTACCTGCGGCAAACCAACTTGAGCAAAAGCCATTTTCATCGCAATTTTATCCATTCCCAGCGCCGATCCCAAAACCCCGGAACCGACAAAAGGAATTTGCAATAATTTAAGCAACCCTTGCACCGTACCGTCTTCACCGTTGGGCCCGTGCAAAACCGGGAACCAAACATCTACGGAATTAAAATTAGGAAATTGCGGTTGTGGAGAAGACAAAGCAGAGTTTTCGGGTTCTCCTTGTGCTGTTTGCGACTCTATTTCCAGAGATTTTCCTGTTTCTAAAACTTGTTGTGGTGTCGCGCCCGACAGCCAGCGGCCGTCTTTTTGGATGTAAAAGGGCAGAACTTCGTATTTAGAGGCATTTGCATCAGCAGCGAGGGCGCGGGCGATCGCCCGCGCCGAACTAATCGAAACTTCATGTTCGCCCGATCGCCCGCCGAAGAGTAACCCGATCCGCATCTTCGTCATTTTTCAATACTCCCGGTACTTTTTGACAAATATACACGCACTTAGCGCAGCCAACGCAGAAACAAACCGCCGATCCCTTCCCTCCCACTCTTCCTCTGTGTTCTCTGCGCCCTCTGCGGTTAAAAAATATATTTTGTTAGAAAGTAAACCATCTCTAGCCAAGATAAACTATACAGACTACTCCGGCTGTATAGGTTTCACAAAACTGCTGCGAGCCCGAACAAAACAATTACTCGGCCCCCCGACACCCTCACTTTTTGCCACAAAAAACCAAGGTTGATGTCGATCGTCATACAAAACCCCCAATCCGCTAGGGCCGAGATAAATTTCAAAATTCTGCCCTTGTTTCAAAGTACCAACAACAGGCCAACTGCCAATATTTAAATCTATCTTGCTCCCCGGATCTTCAATTTCCCGAATCGAATGAGATCCCATGCGGCAGTTGAGACCGTTCGGGTCAGAATCTACCACTTCCCAATATTGGTGCGAAGTTCTTGTATATTCTCCCTCTTCGTTTGGCTGCGGCAAATCAGCTTGTGAAGCAGACTGTTGTTCGTCGAATTCTGAACTTGGTGTCATGAATTTAAACCCTTTTTTGTTAATTTAAATGAGGACTTGCATTCCTCTCGATCGCACTATAGCAATCCTAAATGATTCGCAAAACTTGTAGGGGGTAGCGCCCCGTGCCTACCCCTGATTAACCGGGGATTTTCAAAGGGAACAGCCCTACAATAAATTACAAAACTGATGCGAGGATTGCTATAATCTTTATCTCAGGTGCTTGCGGGGCCCCTACAACATAATAGAGGTCTTGCACAAGTTCTGTCAAAACCCTTACAGCATTTCTCCAGTCAAACTAAAAGCGCGAATATCTGTAATTTTAACCCGCACAATTTTCCCCGCCAACTGTGCAATATCGCCCTTAAAAAAAGTGAGACGATTGCCGCGAGTGCGTCCCATCACCTGACTTGAATCCTTAAGATTCTGAACTTCCACCAAAACCTCCTCAGTACGTCCGAAATAGCGCTGCGATCGTTCCATAGCCGTTGTTGTGACTACATGATTGATTCGTTGCAGGCGATCGGCCTTCACCTCCTCACTCAACTGATTTTCCCACAAAGCAGCCGGCGTTCCCGGACGAGGCGAATAAGCCGCCGTATTCACCAAATCAAAACCAACATCTTCGATCAACTTCAGAGTCTTCTCAAACTGCGCCTCCGTCTCCCCAGGAAAACCCACAATCGCATCAGCAGTAATCGAAGCATCCGGCATATAACCGCGAATCATATCAACAATGCGGCGGTACTTCTCCTGAGTATAACCCCGCGACATCGCCTTCAAAATATCATTATCTCCAGACTGAAAAGGCACGTGAAAATGTTCGCAAACCTGCGGCAACTCCGCACAAGCCTTAATCAATCTTTCATTAAAATAGCGCGGGTGGCTAGTAGCAAATCTGAGGCGATCGACCCCAGGAACATCCTGCACAAAATAAAGCAAATCCGTCAAAGTATGCTGGTTGCTGCCATCCGGTTTCGTCCCCGGCAAATCGCGCCCGTAAGCATCAATATTCTGCCCCAACAAAGTCACTTCCTTGTAACCTTGACGGCCCAACTCCTCTATTTCCGCCCGAATAGCCTCCGGCATTCGTGACTGTTCAACCCCGCGAACATTCGGCACAACACAATAAGTGCAGCGTTCATTGCAGCCATAAATTACATTCACCCAAGCAGTCACCTTACTATCACGACGAGGCTTAGTAATATCCTCCATAATCTCAACAGCTTCAGTCGCCACAACTTGATTTCCCTGAAAAACTTCTTCCAGCAAATCTTCAAGTCGGTTAGCGTGTTGTGGCCCCATTACTAAGTCCAATTCCGGCACTCTGCGAAGCAGCGCTTCACCTTCCTGCTGCGCCACGCATCCAGCCACAACTAAAGTCAAACCAGGTTCTTTGCGCTTGCGATGAGCCTGCCTTCCCAGGTTAGAATAAACTCTTTGTTCGGCATTGTCGCGAATCGTGCAAGTATTGTAGAGAATCAAGCTAGCGTCGTTAGGGTCTTCCGAAAACTCAAAGCCCATATTTTCCAGAATGCCGGCCATCCGTTCCGAGTCGGCTTTATTCATCTGGCATCCGAAAGTAGTGATGTGATAGCGGCGGGGTTTAACAGTCATGGCGAATTGCAGGCAAATAAAAAATCTAGGTTTTCAAGCTCAACCAACTATTATAACACTTTTGTGGATAATATCATCTCCAGTTAATTCACCCACGCTCGAAATCGTTTGTAGTGAAGACTTTAGTCCTCTCTTTTTCTGAGGACTCAAGCCCTCACTACAAACCCAATTACCGAGGGTAATTTTGATAGACTACTATATTATTTAGAATCCAAAAAATGTAAAATTGTTTTAGCAATTCCTTGGGAAGCTAAGTAAGGAACTCCATTACCCACCGTTTTAAACATATTAGTTAAAGTCATATTTTCTGGCAGTGCAAACTCTTTGGGCAGAGACTGAATAGCCAGTGTTTCTGCAACAGAAAGCCTGCGAACTTTGTAGGGGTGCAAGTGAACTTCGTTATTGCCGTAACAAGCAGTCGGCGAATAGCGCCACCGGTGCAAACGCTTGTAAGATTTTTTAGAATCATCTCCCTCATCGACAGCAGCAAATCTTTTAATTCCCGCTCTTGGTTGAAAATAGTGTTGGGCATTAGGATGGTTTGCAACATCATTTTTTTGGAACCAAAACTGTGCTGTTAACTCTTGCGGAATGCTATCAGGACAAGGCAAAAAACTATCGCTGGCAAAGGCATTTATTTCAGGCCAAGGACAAGCAAAAACTTCAGATTTTGGATATAATATCTGATTCGACCAAGGAAATAAATTTTCAGGCAACATCGGGCTATTTTTATCTAAATAAATACCCATATTTTTAACAATATCTTTTTGGAAACCGATTAAAATAATCCTGTCTCTATCTTGCGGGACACCGTATTCGATCGCATTTATTAACCTTTCCACAAAAACATATCCCGAATCAGCCAACTTAAGCTTGAGTTCGTCGTAAAAAGCCTTATGTTTTTTAGTTCTCCACAAACCTTTGACATTTTCAAACAAAAAGAAATCCGGCTGCTGCTGACAAATCAATTCAATGTACGAAGCTGAAAGTTGACCTTTATCTCCTTCCCCACCTCGGTTTTTGCCACCAATAGAAAAATCAGGACAAGGTGGCCCAGCAATAAATCCTACAATATCGTGATGCTTGCGGGCATCCTGCATCAATTCGCGCAAATGAAGTGCTGGTTTTCCCTCTATAAGTCGAGTCACATCTGCTTCCTCTCCTTCGCAGTGTCCGTATTCTGGCTGCGGTAAATTCAGACACTGGCGAGAGTAGCGGTATGCTTGCATAAAAGGTGGGAAAATTTCATTGACATACGCTACATTAAAGCCGCTCAATTCAAAACCGAGGTCAAGGAATCCTGAACCGGAAAAGAACGAAAATATACAAGGAAGAGAGTGCATTAAATCATCCCATTTATTGAATAAAAAGCTTACTATAAATCCTGTAAATTCTGCACCTTTGACAGTCAAAAAATCGGCAAAGCCGGCTAACGAATATCACCACTAGACTTGCAATGTATTTAGTCGCTTGTCTCTCATAAAAAGCATCTGCGTTTATCTGTGTTTATCTGCCTGATATCTGCGGTTTTACTTAAAATCACAAAAATACGCAATTCAAATCTATGCTTAAAACCACTGTCCGCCTCGGAAACGCCAGTGGGGAAACAAAATCCGCATTAGTGTTTGCGATGCTAGATAAATAGCCAGCCACACTAAACTATAATGCAGTGCAAAAGCTCCCAAGTCAAAATCTTGGGCAGGTATTCCCGGCAAACCAATAATCTTGATTAAAAATAACACAAAAAGCGCTTCCCAAATCCCGGCGAGCAATTGAAATACACCGGGCCAATCTCGATCCCAGCGAAACTGCTGGATATAGATATATAAGGCATCCCAGCCGAGGCCAAAAATTGCTAGATAGCCTAAAATTAAGAAAAAAATTGAGCCGGATTTGGTTGTCATTAAACCCATAAAAAAGGGCAGTGTTACTAAAACGCCTACGGTTGCAAATAGCAGTAAGCGAGTTTGCCAGCGGCCGAATAGGGTGGGAGTCATGCGATTTTATATTTTATATTTTAGATTGGCCAAACAGGGAATTGGGCGGAGCGAAGCGGAGGGATTGGGAATTGGGAATTGGGCGGAGCGAAGCGGAGGGATTGGGAATTGGGCATTGGGCGGAGCGAAGCGGAGGGATTGGGAATTGGGCGGAGCGAAGCGGAGGGATTGGGAATTGGGAATTGGGCGGAGCGAAGCGGAGGGATTGGGAATTGGGAATTGGGCGGAGCGAAGCGGAGGGATTGGCCCGCGCAGGGAATTGGGCGGAGCGAAGCGGAGGAATTGGGAATTGGGCGGAGCGAAGCGGAGGGATTGGGAATTGGGCGGAGCGAAGCGGAGGGATTGGGAATTGGGCGGAGCGAAGCGGAGGGATTGGGAATTGGGCGGAGCGGAGGGATTGGGCATTGGGCATTGGAGCTAACAAATAACCAATCACCAATAACCAATAACCAATAACCAATAACCAATAACAAATAACCAATAACCAATAACCAATAACAAATAACCAATAACCAATAACAAATAACAAATAACCAATAACCAATAACTAATAACCAATAACTAATAACCAATAACCAATAACTACTGACTTCTTCAAATTAGCCGGGAGATTTATTTAAAATCCACTTTAACCATTGCATGAACGATCGCCAAACGCTCAATTTGCCGACACCCGGAACTCTGTCAACCGCCAGACTTTCAACAGAACGCAGGGCGGCGTATTGCAAGCCCAAAAAGCTGTCTACCGGCGCGTAAGCCCCGCCCAAAGTAATCGCGCCCGCTGCGTACACTCGCCCTTCTCCGTGGGTGGGGGAAGTGTTACGCAATTCGGGGACTTCAAAATTTTTGTGCACGCTCAGCCGCCCCAAATTGTTGAGGGGAAGATTGTATTGAACTACCAAATCGTTTAACAGGGGACTGGTTTTTACTTTAGCGTCCAAACCCGTAGCATCAATAATAAAATCAGCTTCTAACTTAATTTGCCCCTTGAGTTCTTTTTCCTGAATGTACGTCACGGTGCGGTTTTGAATGTCGCGCTCGACTCGCTCGACTTCGCCGAAGGTAATTTGATACCATCCTTGACTTAAACCTTCTTTGACTATCCGCCGCCAGTCGCTGCGGTTGGCTGTAGTGGTGCCGCCCCAGTCTGCGAGCAATTGCGGGCGCAATTCTGGTTGAGCTTTTTCTAAAAGTACGCGGAGTTCGCCGCCCCAGCAGGCTTTGGGCCAGTTGAAAGGTTGAAATTCGTAGTGATTTTCGACTCTTCGCTGAGCGAGTTTAAATTTGTTACCTTGAGGTTTGGGCGATCGCATCAAATGCAATACTTGAATATTGCGGTTCCGCTGTCGCGCTTCGTAAATCCGCTGCACCACGCGCGAAGCCACAATTCCCCGGCCTCTAATTAACACGCTGCCGCCGCTGGCCTCCAATTTTTGGTAAACGCCGTCGTGGTTTTCGTAAGCGTTGACAACCGACTCAAAATCCTGGGTTTTTTCGCGGTAAGCTTGCAAATCCGGTAAAAATTGAATGGCGGGATAGCCCGTGGCTAAGTGTACGTATTTGGCGATTAAAAAAGCCCGATCGCGATGATCGGCATTCGATCGAGAATAAGCGATCGCGTACCTGCCGTCATCTGTTTTGCGAATGGCCCGCACTCTCCCGTAGCGAAACATCTGACTCCACCCAATTCGCAGAGTTTCCCTGTCAATCGCATCAAACACATTTCCGGCGCGAGGCGTATAAGTTTCGGCAAAAGTCGGTTCCGCAAACACCTGCCACATCAACTTTAGCGATACAATCAACCGCCCTTTGAGCAATTCCTGCCAAGCTTCCCGCAGGGCATAGGGAGGCCAGCCCCAAATGTTGTCTGGGCAAGCGTCAGAATTCGATCGCAGCCGTTCCCGCAGCGGAATTTGAGAATTTAGGCATAACCGGCGGTAGCGGGCGTAAGGCTGCTCTTCCAGGCCCAAAACCGCAATTCGATCGACTTTCACGCCGCAAATTCTCAGCAAATCCACCCACATAAAGCTGCCCAAGCCGCCCCCAACGGCGGCCCAATCAACTTCGACTACAGGGATTCCCATCGATTGGAGCGATCGCATGGTTATTTGATTCGCCTGCAAAAATGCGATCGGCGGAAATTCTCCGCTGCTAGCTGTTTGAGGATGTGGCGACACCATTGGCGGCGCGATCGACGGGTCTGGCCCATTGGTCTGCGGGTTAAAGAAAATGTGAGAATTGACAGAGTGGATTTCTGCGGAGTTCACAGCAAAGGAAATGCCGATCGCGTAGGGCCCGATTTGCAGCATATCCCCGTTGGCCAGCACGCACCGATTTTGGCGGGTACCGTTGACAAAAGTACCGTTGCGGCTGCCGGTGTCAGTAATTACGATACTGTCGCCTTCGGTAGCAATGACTCCGTGAAAGCGAGAAATTTGACTGCTGCTGAGGGCAATTCGAGAAACTCGTTTTCCGTTGATTGTGGCGGGCATAGCTTCAAAAATTCGTCCCAAGGCGATCGGCAAGTCGAGTATCGGAGAGTGACAATCCCCGGTAGTTGTGTCTTTCCAAGTCAGTCGCAGGCGCAAGGGTTGAGGATTCATTATGATGATTTTTTAAACATTAGCCGTCGGCTTTGAGCTTTCTGTGAAAAAAGATTTTTGAATTTGAGGGTTCTGGTTTGATATCAAATTCTCTCTTCATCGGAATAGTAAATTCACTGTTGACTGTTAACTGTTAACCGTTAACAGTTAACATCATGTATGAGTGCAACCGGAATTGAGATGAGAGCTGATCTCACAAACTTTAGTAGTTTTAGAGGCACGGGGAGTTAGAAACTACGCAGTTCGGTAGACTTATGCAGGAATTACGCATTAAAACCCAAGAAACCTGGTTTTTTGCCCTTACTCTGGGTGACAACGCGCTTTTTGGTAAAAAAAAACCGGTTTATGACCCCCCGTCCGTCTAGAAATATTCTGGTTGCTGGGCCCGATATTTCCCTAGAAACCGGGTTTATACCATTTAGAAAAAATGTTGCAACAATAAAATTGTTGGACGCAGTGAAACGGAGGGTTGTTTAGTTCACCCAATGTATTAAGGTGCGTCGCTATTAGATTGTCACTTTTTTTTAGAGATTGTCGATTTATCCATACCCTACATATACTGTTGCATTAATTTGGAAAATTGGTATGAGTAAGGTAAATGGGCGGATATATTTAAGTGTGGGCGGCTTCGGTTCACTTTACCCGCGAGATTTTGAAGGGAAAATGAGCTGGGGGAAACGCTAGGATTTTAGCGAGAGCATCTGGGACATGGCAAAAAGGATGTTTTTTTGAGAGCGATCGCACCTCAAATGCAAAGCACAGATGTACCAGATCCTAGCATCGGCGATCGCCCTAGCCTCTGTCTCAAATCAAAAATTAAAAATCTCGCCACAATCAAAAATCAAAAATCAAAAGCCATCAAGGAGAAAGCACCACACTCATCGCCGCCGCCAGAGAAGTACCGCACCACGGACACCCCGCACTCAACTGCGCGTAAGGCGAAACGCGGCTGCACTTGGGACACTGCAAACCATATTTTGAAGGCCCTGTCGGCGGGGAAGAACTTGGAACCGCGGGCCCGCACAGCAAAACTGTCTGCGGCGCGGCTACTTGTACCGCAGGCGCAGACACCACATCGATTTGCACTTGGCCTAAATGGATCCGGCTGTCGGATCTCAATGTTGCTTCGCCGGAGGCGAGAATTTTTCCGTCTACCAGCGGGGGATTGGTGGGGCGCAAATTCCGCACTGCATATTCTTGCAATTCTCGATCGAAAAATATTTCGACGTGAAGTCCCGATACGCTGCGATCGTCCAATACTAGATCGCATTTTGCCCGATCGCGCCCCAGTCTTACGGTTCCCGGATTTTTGCTCGGCTGTCCGTGTTGAATCGTCTGAGTTTGACGCACCCCAGCCTCTGTCCATGTTAAAGTTAGCTGGTTTATCATAATTCTATTGTTTCCTGAACATATAAAATATTTTACCTATTTATATCAACACTTATGCTCGTTTTTGGACTCGCGCGATCGGGCAAAAAAGCCAGGTTTCTACGACGAGTTTTGGGTTTGGCAATCAGAAATCTGCAAAGAAACCCGGTTTCTGACGTCACAATGGCGATCGCCCAATGTATACCTCTGATATCATTTCCGGCAGATTAACCGCAATTAGTAAGGTTCGCAGTACGGTTTTTGTTATGGTAATCTATCGGACTTGATGTAAAAAAATATTTTGTTAACTTCAACAAAAAAGCCCCTACTTTGGGGCTTTTCGTATTCCTATCGGCTTTGTTTGAGAAATCGAATCGCGCAGTTTGCCAGCTTTTTTTCCTGAAAAATTCTGCACCCGACTGGCGCTTTGTTATTGATTTGCCGGCGATTGCTTGCTAATCACTAATGGCTGCGGGGTTTTTGCAGTTGTCAAGCGGGGCGCTGTTTGCGATTTTTTGATGTGGCGATCGAACTCGCTGATTGCGGGAATTCGATCGCTCCACTTCCTCAAACGCGAGCGTTTGCTCGTTTCGTTGCAGGCAAAGGTTTAAGAGAATTAACTTTCGCTCTTGCGGCTTTTCTTACCACCTTCTCGACCAATTTGAGCCATGTGTTCCCGATTTCTACTGACAGCTTCACCACCTTTTTGACCAGCTTGTCTGGCTTCTTCCGAAGTAAATTCGTGGGCTGTTCCTTTCGCGTGTGCAGCTTTTCCACCTTTGCTAGCAATTGCGCGCTGTTTTTCGGCATCCATAGAAGCGAATCCGCGTTTGCTTTTCTCAGCCATGACTGTCTCCTTGTGTTTTTTCTGATTTTTTAGCTCGATCGCGCCTTCGCCTCCCACTGTAATTGGTATTTCCAGTCAGTGGTGAGATATCAGACGGTAAATTATCAAACGCCATCGCGCGAATTTAAACTGTTGGTTTAAGTCACAGAATGACTGTTTTGTAATTTACAAATGTGAACTAAAAATAGTTCACGCCCGGGCACTGTAATTAGAGCCGCCCATGTTTAAGCAGTTTACCGTCTTTCAATCATTCTATAAATCCCTCAACTTTTATACCTCTTTCTCAGGTATAGTCATTCTTTAGTTCGCTAGAAGGATGGAACCGAAAGCTGATTGGCGGTAAACTCAGAGGATTTTTCGACAAGGGGGCGACACTTCAAAAATTTCAAGTCTAAAGACGGATACTTTTTTGGTCTTTTTACTTTTCTTTTTTTGTGTTCCCACCCAAAAATCGATACTTGCTTTCCGACTTCACCCCTAGAGAGATCGAAATTTTAGACAAGAGTTCAATCTCCGGTGATTCACGGCGCTGCAAGTCAAATCCCCCATCGAAAATGCGAAAAATGCCAAAATCCACCTAGCCCTTCCGGGTTTGCCAGTTATTCCGCTGTTAGTCGATCGGCCGATCGAGTGGTTTCAGGCAAGCGGTATCTTGGGGTGCAGCACAGGACGTACTCGATCGCACTTATCAAGTTTATTCTGTGACCGATCGATACATAAATCGGTTTTACCCCTGTTTGCGTCCTGAGTGCCGCACCTAAAATCGAGCCATCCTCCAGCAAGGGCTGCCAACTGCCCCGTTCGAGTCCTACTTCTGAATGTTCTCCAATAAATCGAGTTTTGGCAACTCCGATCGTCGCAATTCCTGTCAAAACTCCCAAATGGCAGGCAAGACCGAACCTGCGGGGGTGAGCGAGTCCTTGACCATCGCACAATATCAAATCTGGTTTCAAACTGATATTTTCTAAAGCATCCAGGACTGCAGGCACTTCTCGAAAAGACAGGAAACCGGGAATGTAAGGAAAAGCTGTAGGACTGCGAACCACAGACTGCTGCTGCAATTGCAAGTCGGGAAAGCTCAGAACTGTGACAGCCGCCAGCGATAGGCTGTCTGCACTGTTGTAGCCGACATCTACGCCTGCGACATACCGAACTGTCTCAAGTTGATTTTCGGTAATTACCAATGGCCGGAGGTGTTCTTGAATGGCGATCGCCTCTTCAATTGTTTCGGGCCAAGGGTGTCGCTGCCACATTAGATATCTTGATTCAACCGTTCTCATCTAAGTTTAACTTATTTTCTGCCATTTTTCATCTGGGATTTTGATCCTTGGTCGTTTTGATGGGGGAGAAATTCAGGGTTTTTCACTGCGCGATCGCGAAGATGTGATTTTTTTAATGGCGCAACACCAACATTAGAAAAGACAACCAATACTATTTTTATAAAGATGTGCTGATGAAGTCTTAGCCCCCCCGATGTTTTGGGGGGTGGGGGATAATATCTAGCGCTACTTTATGAACTTGGTATCACAACGCTGGGTGAAATCCTACGTATTTTAACGCCAAGATACAATTTACGTGGCGGGCACCCAGAAAAACGCTAAAGTAAGAAACAACTCGGAAATTGTAAAGGTTTGCTTGAAAGTTCGGCTGATGGGAGATCGGGAAAACCAGTCAATTTCTAATTTAGGTGAAGTGGAAAGTGCGGCCGATCGCCATACGGCCTCAGATCCACTGTGGCTGCGCGATCGAGCTTTGGCAGTTACTAGCAACGCTATTATCATTGCTGATGCCATTGCACCAGACTGTCCCATACTTTATTGCAATCCTGCCTTTGAGCGGATCACGGGTTACTGCGCCGATGAAGTGTTGGGGCGCAACTGCCGATTTTTGCAAGGTTCCGATACCGATCGCACTACCGTAGCTAAGATCCGCGAGGCCTTGCGCCAAGGTCGAGAAATCCAGACAACAATCAAAAATTATCGTAAAGACGGCACTCCTTTTTGGAACAAATTGTTCCTATATCCCCTGCGAGACGACAGCGGTAAATTGACTCACTTCGTAGCCGTTCAGTCGGACTTGTCCGAACGCATAGAAGTACAGGAAGCTTTGCAGCAAGCTAACGACCAACTGCAAACGATTTTGGAAGCAGTTCCGGGAACAGTGTCTTGGATTAGCTCGGATTTGCACTATTTGGGGGTTAACCAGCACCTAGCCAAACTGCACGGTTTGCCGCCCTCGGCTTTTGTCGGTCAAGATATCGGTTTTCTGGGCGCGAGTGAGGATTTTCATTCTTTTGTGGTGGAGTTTTTTGCCGGCGACGCTACGGAAGCGATTAAAGAACTCAGCGCTAAGGTGAAAACCGACGGCGGACAGTCGGCGGGACATTATTTGATTGTCGCTCAAAAGTACGATCGGGGGAATGCAGCTTGTCTGGTAGGGATTGACATTACCGAGCGCAAGCAAGCAGAAGAAGCTCTGGTGCTGACTCGCAAGGCGGTGGAAAGTTCGAGCGACGCGATCGGCATGAGCGATGCCAACGGCACTCACATTTATCAAAATCCAGCGTTTTCTCAGCTATTTGAATGGGACACCGCAGAGGAATTGAAACTCGCTGGAGGTATACCGACAGTTTTTGTAGACCCCGCCGTCGCTAGGGAGGTACTGGACACGATCGCCCAAGGTTATTCTTGGTCTGGTGAAGTTACCAACCGCACAAAAAGTGGCGAAATTGTGCAAGTGCTGCTGCGGGCCGATGCTATTAAAGACCCCACGGGGAAAATTGTCGGTCTGATTTACCTGAATACCGACATTACCGATCGCAAGCGCACGGAACAAGAACTGCGGCAAAGCGAGAAGCGTTTTCGCTCGCTGATTGAAAATGCTAGAGACATTATTGTAATTCTGGACGAAAAAGGCTTTTGCCGCTATGTTTCTCCTTCCGCCGAGCGGATTTTGGGCTACCCGACGGCGGAAGTGCTCGGCCGCTCTGTATTTGATTTGATTCACCCTGACGAATTGCCGATGGTGGCTCAAGTTTTCCAAGGTGTCATCGAAATGCCGAGGGTTGGTATGGGATTGGCGGAATACCGAGTGTGGCACAAGGACGGTTTCTGGTGCGTTTTGGAAGCGGTGGCGACGAATTTGCTCGCGGAACCTTCGGTGCGGGGAATTGTCGTCAACTGTCACGACGTGACTGAGCGCAAGGCGGCTGAAGACCAATTGTTGCACGATGCTTTGCACGACGCGCTGACGGAGTTGCCGAACCGCGCTTTGTTGACTGACAGGTTGGGGCAAGCTTTTGCCCGCGTCAAACGGCATCCGAACTATCAGTTTGCGGTGCTGTTTCTGGATTTGGACAGGTTTAAGGTGATTAATGACAGCCAGGGACACGGTACGGGCGATCGGCTGTTGGTGGCTGTAGCCCGCCGTCTCTTGACTTGTTTGCGACCGGGCGATACGGCGGCTCGTCTGGGAGGAGATGAGTTTGTGATTTTGCTGGAGGAAATTCACGGTGTTGATGAGGCCATCGCCCAAGCAAAGGAAATTCTCAGGGCGATCGAACGACCGCTTTATTTAGAAGGTCATAAAGTTTTAATTACTGCTAGTATCGGCATTGCTTTGAGTACCGAAAAATATCAGTTACCTGGAGATATTTTGCGCGATGCTGATATTGCGATGTACCGCGCCAAAGCTCTCGGTAAAGCTCGCTACGAAGTGTTTACCAGTGCGATGCACACTCGGGCTGTGGCTTTGATGCACTTGGAACACGATTTGCGGCAGTCGGTTGAAGAACTGAATTTGACATATTCAATTGTGAATTTTGCAGGTGGGCTGGTGGGGGAAAATTCGCCTGTATGCGAAATCGATCGCCGGCGGGATCGTTTGAAATCACAATTGGCTCCTCCTCTTAAATTGGAATGTCCTTTTACTGTTTATTATCAGCCCATAGTTTGTTTAAAAAGCGGCTCTGTTATTGGATTTGAGGCGCTGGTGCGCTGGTTGCACCCGGAACGGGGTTTGGTTTCCCCGATGGAATTTATTGCGATGGCTGAGGAAACAGGCTTAATTATGCCTTTGGGTTTGTGGGTTTTGAATGAAAGCTGTCGCCAAATTATTCAGTGGCAAAGTTTGAATTTACCTGCTGACAATTCGCGTCTGACAGTAGCTGTAAATCTTTCGGGAAGACAGTTTTCGGCAACCGATTCGATCGAGCAAATGAAGCAAGTTTTGCAGAAAACTGGTGTTGATGCTCGCTGTTTGAAGTTGGAGATTACTGAGACTGTGGTGATGGCAGATGGGGAAGCGGCGGCGGCTATGCTTTCGCAGTTGAGAGAGTTGGGAATCGGGTTGTGTATTGATGATTTCGGTACTGGTTATTCGTCTCTGAGTTATTTGCACAAATTCCCGATTAATATTTTGAAGGTCGATCGCTCTTTTATCGGCCGCATCGGCTCTGCTGGGGAAAATTTGGAAATCGTGCGGGCGATCGTCATGCTGGCCCGCAGTTTGGGGATGGAGGTAGTGGCAGAAGGTGTGGAAACCGCCGTGCAATTGGCTCAAATGCGGGCGATCGGCTGCGAGTACGGTCAGGGGTACTTTTTCTCTAAACCTCTCGACAGCGAGGCAGCTACAGCCTTGTTGAGGCGATCGCCCAAATGGTAATCCGATCTACAATAGGAAATGTATCAAGGCCAACTAATATCAAAACCTATGTCTCAATCGATCGCCCCAGTTGTACTCGACCAGAAAATTGATACTTCCCCAACTTTAACCTTTGAAGAATACCGAGTTTATCAAGGAGATCCTGATGTAAAATATGAACTGTACAAAGGCAAATTAATCCCGATGGCAACGGCTAGCGCATTACACACAAGCATCTGCGAATTTTGGGTTTACAAATTACAGCGTTATCTCGCTGAACACAATCTCGATTTAGTAGTAAAAACTTCTGTAGGAGTGAGAACAGAAGATGCTACATCCCGCATTCCCGATGTAGTTGTCTGCACTCAAAGTTTGTGGGAACAAGCTCTTGCAAGACCCGGTTCCGGCATCCTTGGCTTTGATGAAACGCCGTTAGTAGTAATAGAAGTGGTCAGCCAAGATCGGCGGGCAGATTATATAACTAAACGAGGAGAGTACCAACTAGCTAACGTACCGGAATATGTAATTGTTGACCCAACAGAAAACAGACAACGGGTGCGAGTTATGGCATTTCTCGAAGGTGATGACATTTATACAGAGGTAAATTACTTGCCGGGTGAAGAAATGGTATCTGTAGTATTTCCCAATCTGAGATTATCAGTCAATGAAATTTTAGATCCGCCATTGGTGGAAGGGTTAATTAAGGCAGAACAAGCTCAATTGCAGAAAGCTGAAAGATTGGCGGCGAGGTTGCGGGAGTTGGGCGTAGATCCTGATACTGTGTAGGAAATTGGATGAAGTACCCGCGTGCAAAGCTATCCCGTTCTCCGAAGGAGTTCCCGTTCCCCGTAGGGTAGGGAATCGCTCTTTTTTAGTCTCAATCATCTAATTGCAAATCGCGCAGGAAATAAAAGCGATCGCGCCCTAAACTCTCGCCTTTAATTCGTCCTGCATAACCTGTCAGCGGAGAAGAAAGTTCTACTAACATTTCGTGCAACTCTTCGCGGGACAACTTCTTGGGTGGGTTAGACATAGAATACGCACCGCTAAGAGCATCGACACTTGCTCGTTCAGAACCAGAAATTTCGTGATACTTTTTCAGAATAGAAAGAACGTGCGATCGCACTTTAATTTCTTGTTCAACTTGCTCAATATATTTAGCAACTTCATCATCAGATTGTCCCGGTTTTAAGTATTCTTTCAGTTTAAATAAGTCCACGGAGTTAGGATAGTTGCTTTGAAGTTTAACCAGTTTTTCAAGCGTCTCAGGGTTCATAATTGCCATACCGTGTACTTTTGCTGCATCCATAAGTTGAGTAGTTGGAACGCCAGGGCCAATAATCAACTTAGTTGCTTTTGCGAGTATTTCTTTATCTTTGAGCCGTAGCGTTCCTAAATTCAGCAATTGAACTGCTGTATCGTTAGGGATTTTTTTACCGGCTTTGCACTCGCCAACTAAGGGGTAAGGTTTGGAGCATAATAAATCTAAGCCACCAGCACCACCTTTGTGAGCATAATCTATGGTAAATCCCAAAAACTCAAGGCTATCGCGCACTACAATTTCAAAGTCTGTTCCTGCTTGATAGTTGCTTTTATTTGTATCTAGTTCTTTGGTGCGATTTCCCAAAGCTGCTATGGTATTTATCCAAGCTAAATCCGGTTTGATTGGTTTTACAGGCTTGTCGCTACTCCAACCTAGAAATATTTTGATTTCTGCGTCTAGTTGTTTGGCTTTTGGGTTGGTGGTGGATAAATGCACTAATGCACTTTGCAACTCTTCCAATTCTGGATGTTCAGGAGGCTCTAGTTTTTCCAGTTGTTGACGGCGTTTGGCAAAGATAGACTCGCTCAACACTGGCGTTGAATCAGTAACATTTAGGGATTTTGGCAAAGATACAAAATTGCCGCTGGGATGCACTGGCATTTCCAGCGGCTGAGGCAGCAGATAAACCCGCAGGTAAGCTACAAAAATAAAAGGACGCTGCTGGAGAATTTGCTGTAATGCCTCTGTTTTCCAGACTGTTAACCGCGACAAAGCCTCTAACGATTCACCATCGTTCACCATTTGGCACAATTCGCACCTAGCCCAAGCTTTGATCGAAACTTTATCTAAAACTACCAGGGGGAGTTCTAATTGCCCTGACTCTGAAAACAAGCTCATTTGCTTAGGTTTCATCAAGGGCATATTAGAATTATCGGTTGGATACAAAGCAAATGTCCGCCCCGGATTCAGAAACATCCGAGGCATAGCTGCAATCATTCGTCCTTGGATTAAAGCTTCAATATCTGGATTTGGTAAAGCCAGAGCTGTTTGAAGCAAAATTGATTTGCTCATGGTTAACTAAATAGGTCACTTAGATCCCCATCATCTGTATCATCACTACTGGGAGGGTTGAAAATGTCTTCTAAAAGTAGGCTTTCATCTTCATCGTCAACGACAGGCATTTCACCGGAGGGATCGCTCAAAATTTCCCGCAGTAAAGGATTCTCAAAAGTGAGGTGCTTCTGAGATATGAACTCAAAAACCTGGTCTTCTGTTAAATTATAATCTCGGCATTTTTTACAAACAGCACGGAGAGCCATCAGCGGTTTTATTTGCTCTTCAACCAAATACACGATCTCACCGCCTTTTTCTACTGATACGAGTTCCTCTAGTAGCTTGTAGGCTTTAGAAGTTTTCTTGATATTTTCTATTTTGGATTGGGAACGTACTAAACAACCGCGCGTCAAATCAAAGGTCTGATAATCAATTAAGCGCTTTAATGCAGCAACTAATTCAGATTGAGAAGTTTGGATAATTGCCACACCAATCTTGATAGCTTTTCCGTTTTCAGTGCCAATTATCTTGAATCCGATCCAACCCGCATTTTTTGCCTTTGGTTTAATCTCAGCAGTAATGTCATCAACTGTTACCTTGTCAATTGTCTGACCTTTCAAGGTTTCAAAGCCAAAGTAAATAGCCTGAGCAATTGTGGAATTATCCTCCATCTCCTCTCTAATGTCTGCCTCAAGTTCTTTGGTTAAAGCAAACTCAAACCGCTCAATAGGATCTTCTGGAAGTTCAGGCATTGGAGGCATGAAAACTTGAAAATTCTCTGCACACCAGTTCAAAGCTTCGCGTACAGTTGGCTTACCTCTACCATGTTCTCTCAGTTGAGTTTCCTCAAATGGGTAGACCGGATGAGGAGGATTTAAATTTCTGACCTGATAAAAATCTTGCAACCATAGTCCGACTAAATCAACTAGAGAGTCACCATTTAAGTATTTTAAATCGATTGGTTTTCGCTGCGTATATGTTGAAACTCGATCCGGTATACCGCCAGACATTACGTTAACTGTGTCTGTCCATGTATAGGGCATCATCACTGTGATAATAACCAAACCTTGACCGAGATCGGAGTGTTCGAGAGTATCATACAAACGCTTAACTAAATCCGCAATTACCTGCGGTGTTGTCAAGCCATCATCTCTACAACTTGTATTGACATCTATTTCATCAAAACAAATGATTACAGGACTGTAGTAACTCACCAAGTTTAAAATTTGCTGGACATTATTCAGAGATTCTGCTTCTCTGTCCTGATTAGTCTTGCCGGAATTAGCCGGCAATCCTAATTCCTCAGCTTTAGATTTATCTAACTCTTCACCAGATAACCATTTGATAGCAAAAGGTGTTTCAGATTCTGATAAAGTCCACAAAACAGCTCGAACAATATAAGGATCTGCCTTTGATTTTGTTTTGAGAACTTGCTTAGTCAGGGTGTTCATGAAATTCTTATTTTTAGTTGCCCAACTAGCACATACTCTGTCAAATCGGTCTATCAGTTCTTGAGGAGAAAGATTCTGTGAAGCAGAATTGATAGCTTTGAAACCTTCGTTTGCCATTGCTGCCGCTATTTCCTGCCATTGCATGACGCTTTGGCTGCCTGTGTGACTCAAACTGTTAGCTAAAGTTTGCTGAAATTGGTATTTTATCAAATTTAAGTCAGTGTAATTATTAACACTGGCATAAACGAACAAAGCACCACCATTGCTTTCTAGTCTGTGGCGAGTGCGACTTAAAATGTGGCTTTTTCCCACTCCCTGTTGAGCAGTTAATACCAGTGAAGTCACCTTTTCTTGGCTGGATTGACTTGTCTGTACTTTTTCAACAGCCTGAAAAATGGCATCGGAAGCGTGAGCATTTAGAGTGGGAATATCGGGGAACCCTTTTCCCCAAATATCTTGTTCTTTGACAATGCCAGCTTTGCTAAATGGATTGTGATTTTGGATTGCAGCATTCAGGGTTTCTATTGGGGAAACTGGTATATTGTTCATGGTTATCGGGTGTGAGGTTAACGAAACACAAAAAGATTGAGGGCAATTTTATGAATTCAAACGCTTGGCGTAGTAACGCAATGCACCACCAGGAATGGTGATTGAGTCTTCACGTTTATCTGGGGTGATGTCTTGCGTTTCTCCTGCCATTAGCTGGAAAACATCATTAGCCTGCATTTCCAACAGCCACTCGTTGAATTGCGATCGCCCAATCCTTTCTCCCATCGCCCGCCGCATCCGATAAATCGGCACTAAATCGTCTAAGTTATAATCCCGGTTCAAGGTGTCATACACATCGATCGCCACAACCTTAAAATCTTCATAGGATGCGATCGCCCCTACATCCCCTTTCCCCGCCTCAACCCCAACACCCGCCGCACCATCCTGATGCCGAATCCACTTCAACAAAGCATTTCCCAGCCGAGTACCGATTTGAGAACCATCAAACTCAAACAGAGAATCGGGACTTTTCAAGCCATCCGCCAAAACTTGTTTCCCCTTCGCACTCAACTCCACCAGCGTCACCCGATTTACCAGCGAATACTCGATCGCCCCAGCTTCTTGCAACTCACCGAGCACTCCCAGATATCTCTGACTCGTCTCATTAGTGCGAACAATCCGCTTAGTCAACTCCCCCTTTTTAACCTGCATCTTCCCACCGCCCAAATCCCACAAATTCAGCAGCACCCGAACCTTCGCCTTTGCATCCCAAACCGCCTGCTGTTCCGGTGTCAAAGTTTTAGACACCGCAATTTCACTGTTTTCAGACATATCCATACCTTTAAATACCTATTGTTAGTATCAAATCTTACCAGAAATTTTGCAGAAAAACATCTCAATTGTTCAGCAAAATAGCGCACCATACCGCCCACAGCATCCAGCAATTTTCATTTTAAAATAATTAGGATTGACCAAAGTGTCATCATTTGATACAATGCTCAACCAAAAGGGCGATCGCACTTCAAAACATCCGCTGCAAACAATACCAATTTTCAAAATTCATACCAGAGAATTCCCAGGCTGCGGATACCGCAATAAATCCCCACAGTCCATCGACTTTTCGAGTAGATCCGCACCTCAACAACAAAGTAAAAAAACACAAAATTTCTTTTTTAGCATAGTTTTAAACAACTGGTATAAAATCGCACTTTTCAATCAAAACAATCCGCAGCCGGGCCGGAACAGGTTAACAAACTCAACAAATATAGCGTTCCCAACAGCAGTCAACCACCAACAATTCAACTCAACTGCGACTTTAGTTAAATACCCGATTATGCCTTTAGAAAGACGCATTCAACTTACACATCTCGTTACATTGCAATTGCAATCAAAACAGTGAACAATTCTTTTCCTATGAAAACTATTCCCGACCAAATTGCCGACATCAAAGAAAAACTTCCCGACCTTACTTCCACCCCTCCCGCTTTAAGAGCCCAAGTATCCAGCCACGACCTCAAAGCCCGTTTAGATTGGGGCGAACCAGGACTCACAATCATCGACGCGCGCGATTTTGAAAGCTTCAACAAAAGTCGCATTACCGGCGCAGTACCGATGCCAATTGACGAATTAGTAGAGCGCGCAAAATCTAGTCTAGAAACCGTTCGCGACATCTACATCTACGGCGAAACCGACGCACAAACAGCAGAAGCCGCCAATCTTCTCCGCGCCGCCGGCTTTAGAAAAGTAGCCGAACTAAAAGGCGGAATTCCAGCTTGGAAAGCCATCGACGGCCCCATCGACGGCGCAGTCGAACACGGCAATCCAGGGCCCGATGCCTACAACGTTTTCGCTCGCCTAGAACATCACGCCAAAACCCAGAAAACCCACAAATAATCTCACATAATACCTATAGCAATCCTAAATCATTATCACGTGCGGCGAACATAAATGTGATTTCCCCAAAATCCATCTGTAGGGACACGGCAGTGCCGTGTCCGGGAGACGGCAATGCCGTGTCCCTACAGACAATCATTTAGGATTGCTATAGATACCCGACTTCTTCAAGAAGTCGGGTATCTAACAGAACAATTTGTTTGCATTCAGGACTTCAGCCCTTAGCGAATTAAAGTTTTAAAAGAGAACTAAAGTCCTGACTGTAAACTTAATTATGCTTAGATAACCGGATTTGATATTAACTATTTTTTTTATCGTCCAAAAATGCTTTAACTTCCCTCAAAATCTGCCGATTCCCATCAAAAGTAATCAGCTTAACTGCATCCTCAAAGGAACTCCAGGCCGAATTTTGAACTTCCTCTACTTGCAACTGAACTTCCATTGAACTTACAAAAGCCAAAAAGTAAGTAACAGTTTTTTCAATTGATTCTCCTTCCTTCGCAGAGGAATAATGTTGCACAGAACTAGGCTTCCCTTCCTTAACAAAGGAATAACGTTCCACAAAACTAGGCTCCTCCAGCACTTCACAATCGCGGATGCCAGTTTCCTCCTCAAACTCCCGCTTCGCAGTTTCTAGCGCTGATTCCCCCGGATTTGCGTGACCTTTAGGAAACGCCCAATGTCCGGCTTGATGTTGAATCAACAAAAACAAACTATCAGTTTCTGTCGCAAAAACTGGCACAATTCCAAAAGCTTCATCTTTCATCTTTCTTCTCTTTGCTATGAATAACTAATCGGAATCTTCTCTTAGTCCACGCAGGTGGACTTCGTTTGTGTAGACGCGATTTCCAAGAGCCGGGAATTTGTGGTTTAAACTACAATTCCCACCCCAACCGAGTTGGCTGCTGATAAACCCGCTTCAAAGTATTAACATCCCTCGCAGAAATAGGCGGAGGATTGCGTACCTGAGAAAAATAAAGCACATCAGTCTCCATCGAACTGTGGCCCCAAATTCCCAAGGCGTGGCCCAACTCGTGTCGCGCCGTCGCCGCAACATACTTACCCACTTGATTGGGATTCAAATAAACCGAAAATCGGTGAGATAAAACAGTTTTATCACCATCTTGACGGGTGTACAATTTATAGGTAGATTCCCCAGAGCGCGATCGCAAAACCCCTTGACGCAAAGGCGGAGCCCGACGTAAAATTGTAATATCAGCTACCTCCGAACTATCCACCACCTCCAAAGGTAAATAAACGCCCCATTCCCGCACAACATCCAACACAGCGCTCATCCATTCTTCAGACTTATTAGCATCAGCGGGACGCTCAACATAAACCTGAATCGGGAACTTCGACCACAGCAAATGACCAACATTCGGTGGCTTAACCCGATCGAAATAATCACCGCTATTTGTTGAATCCTGCCAATTTTCCAGCATTGGCGGCAAAGGGTGAACCTGTGGAGCAGGCCAACTATTCTCCAGAATAGAAACACTAGCAGCAGGAGTATTAACCTGACTAAAAATTATCAGGCTAAAACAACATAAAGCCAATCCCAAACCAGCCCGCAATCGATTTTTGATCCTAACTTTCCACAACCGCATTGTTCCGCCCGGAGATAAACACAAATAAACGCAGATTAATGCAAACTATCTCACATTTATATCTGCGTCAATCTGCGTTTATTTGCGGTTAAAAATCCTCATCTTACGACGCAGGAGTCAACCAACCAGCACTCAAGATTACAGTCAAACCCATAAAAACAATACACAAACCCCAAGTAATGCGATTCAGAGTCGTTTCCGCACTCTTAGCGCTAGTAAACAATTGAGCTTGTCCGCCAATCCCTCCAATACCATCGCCTTTAGGGCTGTGCAGCAACACCAAAACCACAAGTCCTAGAGCAGACAAAGACCAGATCATTTGTAACAGAGAAACAATATTCATAATCGGGGGGGGTAATTGGTAATTAGTAATCAGTAATTTATTATGATATCAAATTCGGTCGATCGCGCACAACCTCGGTTAGACACGGCACTGCCTTTCATCGTGCCAATTTAACCCTGAAAACCTTGAGAAATCTCGCTTTTACCCGAAGCCCGATCCCCCTAGCATAGCTTAATAAGGGGGGGACAGGATTCTTCTCAAAGTCCCCCGACCTAAGGAGGATTTAGGGGGATCTCCGAGGATTTTGGTTCTACACAGAGATGTGTGTACACCGTAGCTTAAGAAGGGGGGGGACAGGATTCTTCTCAAAGTCCCCCGACTATCCGGGGGATGCGAGGGGGAGCGGGCCTTGGCTACAAACCAGACTTATCAAGGGTTTTCAGCCTTAACCTGACACCTGCTACAGTCGCACCCGCACCGGAGTGCGATTGGCGCGAACTTCAAAATCAGCCGGTTCAATCATAGAACGTCCGGTCATTTCCGGCGGCTGAGGCAACCTCAACAGATCCAGAATAGTCGGCGCAATATCAGCCAAACAACCGTCCTCCCTCAGAGGAACATCAGTGCCGTGAGCCGGAATTTGCACACCTTCGCCTTCTACCAGAATAAACGGCACGGGGTTAGTAGTGTGAGCCGTCCAAGGATTGCCATTCTCATCGAACATCAACTCAGCATTGCCGTGGTCAGCAATAATAATTGCCGTACCCCCAGCCTTATTAATGCCAGTCAACAGCCGCCCCAAACATTTATCCACAGTTTCGATCGCAATTATCGTCGCACCCATCATCCCCGTATGACCAACCATATCCGGGTTAGCGTAGTTAAGCACCACAAACGAATAAATCCGCTTAGACAAAGCAGCCAGCGCCACATCAGTCACCAGGGCCGCCGACATCTCCGGTGCCGTATCGTAAGTCGCCACCATCGGGCTCTGCACCAACTCGCGGTCTTCCCCCGGAAAAGGCTCTTCCAGACCCCCATTAAAAAAATAAGTTACGTGAGCGTACTTTTCAGTTTCCGCCATCCGCAACTGCCGCAAACCGTGACGAGAAATCACCTCGCCCAGAATATTGTCCAAATTCTGCGGTTCAAAAGCCACCAACACCGACAACTTCGGGTCGTACTGAGTAAAAGTCGCAAAACTGAGCGGCTCAATTAAATGCCGTTCAAACCCCTTAAAATCCGGCGCTACAAAGGCCTGAGTCAATTCTCTAGCCCTGTCCGGGCGAAAATTGAAAAAAATCATCCCATCGCCGGATGCCACCGCGCCCGGAGCAATCCGAGTCGGAAGTGCAAACTCGTCGGTCAATCCGACCGCATAGGATGCTTGCAACACATCAACTGCCGATCGACCATCAGGCGCGCCCTCAATCGTCATCACCTCATAGGCACGCTGCACCCGATCCCAGCGTTTGTCCCTGTCCATCGCGTAATAGCGGCCGCTGATGGTAGCAATCCGACCAATTCCCACCTGTTCGATATAACCTTGAATCTTGCCGAGAGCTTCCACGCCCTCTTTCGGAGTAGTATCCCGGCCGTCAGTAATGGCGTGAATGCAAACTTCAGAAATTCCCTGGGCCTTTGCTAGCTTTAGCAAACCCAAAATGTGACTCAGGTGCGAGTGAACCCCGCCCTCGGAACAAAGACCAGTCAGGTGCAATTTGCCGCCCCGACTGCGGACTTCGGAGCAAAGTTTAAGTAGGGCGCGGTTGTCTAGCAAAGAACCATCTTCGACAGCATCCGAGATCCGCACCAACTCTTGAGGAACCACGCGGCCCGCGCCCAGATTCAAGTGACCGACTTCGGAGTTGCCCATTTGCCCGTCAGGAAGCCCTACTGCGCGGCCCGATGTTCTAATCAGAGTTCTGGGATAAGCGGCCCAGAGACTGTCCATTACGGGCGTGTTCGCCGCGGCGATCGCATTTCCGTCTTTTTGTTCGCGATAACCCCAGCCATCGAGAATAATCAGCACTACAGGAGATACAGACGTTTGTGCCATGCGAATACCTTATTTACAATAACTAATTTCTCGATCGTCATGAGTTCCGAGTTTGGGGAACATCTTCCGCAAATCAGTTTACATACTTTCTACGCTTTGGCCCAACAAAGCCAACCTAAATTCCCTCAGATGCAGCATTTTGGGAACTGATTTCGACCTGATTGGCGAATTGTCTTGCGTGGAACAATTTTGAATCCAAAGTCTGAGACTGTTACCGATCTCACCAACAGCCGCCGTGCTTTTGCGACCGGATTTTCAGAAATAGTTCAACGGTCTACGGCTCTGCAAACACTCAATAAAGTACCACACTTGGCGGCGTTTGACTACTGCCTCAAGAAATAAATATAGCTTTTATAGGGGTTCTAGCGATGAGGTACTATCGGGCATCGGCCCGCGCAGGGCATTGGGAATTGGCCCGCGCAGGGAGTTGGGAATTGGGCGGAGCGAAGCGGAGGGATTGGCCCGCGCAGGGCGAGCGCGAAGCGGAGGGATTGGGCGAGCGCGAAGCGGAGGGATTGGGAATTGGGCTATCCTCACCACGCTTGAGAACCGGTATATCAACAAAATGAGAAGCCCGTCTATTTTAGATTTTAGATTGATGGATTGGGGAATTGATCGATCGATACCTCAATCTAATTGCTATAAAACAGCTTTGAGGGGGCTGCGAATAATTTTACAGGAGTCGATCGACTATCGGTTTCCGCATCGGCTCGCTCTCAGCGGACATAAAATTCTACAACATCTTTTTTAATTTTCACATCGTAATTGCCAAAGAAATCGTGACCGAGTAGACCAATTGGCATTTGTTTGGCGATCGCCACTTCGACATTTTGGAGCGCAGCACCTCCAACCCGAATCGATCGCACTAAGCCGATCGGAAACTCGACAACGCTACCGTCAGCGATCCCCGCCCTGACGGTGCGTACCGGCCTCACTCCCAGTACAGCAGCCATCCGCTGAGTAATCAAAGTGCCACTGGCCCCCGTATCGACAATCATCTCAAAAGTCTTGTCACCGTTAAATACCACGTCAATCACCGGCGTTCCACCATCGCGGCGCTTGATTTTAGCTTGAAATACCTTTGGATTGGCAGATGGAGATGCCGGCGGTTGGACGCGATTTGACGGGCCTCGGCGAAACTGAGAGTACACATTGCCAGTTGTGGCGATCGAGCCTGGTGTGAAAGTGCGATCGAGCTGCTGGTAACTCCGATCCGACACCAATGCGATCGCATTGGTTTCACGCTGCGGGAGCGCCCGATCTTCTAGGTTTTTCATCAATAAACCCGGTTTCTCAAGTTTTGTTGAAAATGCCGCCGGATGTGAAGGAGAATGCAGTTCGCCACCTCCTACTAAGCCAACTGCGGTCAAAACAGCAGCAGAAACAATGCCCGATCGCCAAATCCCCTTGGAAAAAACTTTTGCCACCATAAAATGCCTTTAGTAATTTAAGTATGTCGAAAGAAGACCGCCATTGATATCCTAACCCGCTCCCGAAAACCTAGCGCCCGCTGCAACATCAGATCGTCGGGAAAACTTGGCAATTTAAAAGCGATCGCATACCATCAAACACAGGTAAACTTAAAACCGCAAATGGCAGCAAAGTCGCTAGTCATTTGGATCACTTAAAAGTCAGGCGTTTAGGGCGATCGGCAATGCGTAAACTTTTATATTTTGCAACTATAGGAATGTTGGCTTTCTGGACTGCAGGATGCGGCGGCGACGGCGGCGGCAACACTCCCAGTCCAACTCCCACTCCCGGTGCAGCATCTCCGTCACCGGCCACCAACGCTCCCGGAACTCCCGGCGCCTCCGCCAGTCCCAGTCCTGGAGCTCAGACATTTCCTTCTCCCGTAGTCGCGGCCCAGCCCCCCGGCTTGATCCGATCTACAAACCCCGACGAACGGGCCAGACAAGCTCAAGCAGACATCCAAGGCAAAAAGACAGCATCTGGAGCTATTGTAAACGGGACGGGAATTCCACAGACCACAATCCCGGGCTTAGGAAACGACCCATTCTCAGTCCTTCCTCCTCAACCGCTCAAAATAGACGGTGGCGTGGGCGGCAACGAACTTCCAACCCTGCCAGCCAGACAAGTGCCAAGTCTGCCCAAGCTGCCAGACGAGAGAAATCCGCCTCAGTGGACACCAGCACAGCGCAATAGCACACCGGGCGGCGGTGAAATTGCCCAACTTCCCCAATCTCAAACCCCCGTACAGGTGTCGAGTGTTCCCAACCTGCCGTTAACCTCCTTACCCCAATGGAGACCGCCAATTTCAGCGCGTCCCCAAGCAGCCCCCGGACGCCCCGGAGCCAGACCGGGACGCCCCGGAGCCAGACCGGCAGGCTCCCCAGGCATAGCAGGAGATCCGGCATCTATACCCGGACTGCCATCTATACCGGGCTTCCCAACAGGTAGCACCGGACGGCAGCCAGCGGGCCCCGGACGCCCCGGAACTAGACCGGCAGGCTCCCCAGACATAGCAGGAGTTCCCGCCTCATCTATACCCGGACTGCCATCTATACCGGGCTTCCCAACAGGCACTACCGGACGACCGGGAACCTCACCGGGACGACCGGGAGCCTCACCGGGACGACCGGGAACCTCACCGGGACGACCGGGAGCCTCACCGGGACGATCGCCAGCGATCGCGGCTCGCCCGCCCAGCCCTCCCACAATTCCTAACATCGCTACCAGAGAACTGCCCGGTCTGCCCCAGTTGCCAGGATTAACGCCACCGCCCTCTTGGCAAGACCCAAACCCACCACCGCCCCCACCGACTCCAGCACCCCCACCGCCTCCGCCTTCGACAGACAATGCCAGAGGAGTTGAAGTTAGTGGCGTAGTCAGAGTTGGTAATGACATACTGGTAATTGTGAAAGCACCTAACGAGCCAACCAGTCGATATATCAAAGTAGGACAGCGGATTGCCAGCGGGCAGGTGCTGATCAAACGAGTTGATTTCAAATCTGGAATCGAGCCTGTTGTGGTTTTAGAAGAAAACGGTGTAGAGGTGTCCAAAATTGTGGGAGAAAAATCTCCCCAAGTTGCCCAGAACTCTGTGAAATGAAAAATTTACCTCAATCCTTGGAACGAAAATTGAGAACATTGATGCTTCGCTCAATTCAAAAACTTGGAATCCTGATGTTGGTTAGTTCGGGGGTAGGATACCTCTCGTTGGTAGCCAGCACTCAGCCCTCATTGGCGGAGCCAGCATCAGACCAAACCCGCCCTCCCGTTTGCGAAGGCTCTCCCCCGAACGGTCAAGTCAAGTGCAACTACTCGAATGGTGACAATTATCAAGGAAATTTCGTCAGCGGCAGACCCCAGGGACAAGGAATATACGTCTACTCGAATGGCGATCGCTATGAAGGACTGTTTCGTAACGGCGTGCCCAACGGTCAAGGCGTGTTTCTGTTCGCCAGCGATGCCCGCATGGTGGGAGAGTTCCGCAACGGTCTGATCGTTAGGGGAGAAGCTATTTTTGCCAATGGCGATCGCTACCGGGGAACATTTCAAATTGTCGAACAAATTGGCGGGGGGGCCGCTAGCAGTCAGCCGCACGGCCAAGGGCAATTTATCTTTGCTAACGGCGATCGCTACGCCGGACAGTTTTTCGCAGGAAACCCGTTTGGTCGGGGAGTCTTCACCCGCACTGACGGCACCCGCTGCGACGGTCAGTTTTTTAACGAACAGCTAGACGGCAAAGGTAGTTGCAGTTTCCCAAACGGCATTCGCTACCAAGGCGAACTGCGTAAGGGACTCCCTCACGGTAGAGGAGTAATTACAGATGCTAAAGGCAGACGGTTTTCAGGAGAGTTTCGCGCAGGCAAGCGCGTTCAACCCTAAAATTTAATATCTGATATTAGTGGAGCTGTTTTGAAATGACGACAAATACTGCTTCTGCTTCCGATCGCGCTAACGAGTTTCCTTTCGACTTTGCCCCGCAGCCGACTCAAGATGCTGACTTGTTGCGTCAACTCGATTTCGTGCCCGGTTTGAAGCAAATCTTGACTGTGCGTCAAGTTCATGCTTTAGAACACGCTACCGTTTGGGTACTCAGTCAATCTGGCCCTGCGGCGGCAGCAAAAGCCGATAATCAGTTATTGGGCGGGATGTCCACAGACGAAGGATTTTATCTTTACGGTCACGTTGACATCGCACAGTTGCGCCGCGCAGTGGACGAAGCTTTGCACCGGATTGCTGGCGGAGAGTGGGATTTAGCCGTACATCCCCGCTGCGGCACCAATTTGTCCGTGGCAATGCTACTGACTGCTGGACTTGCTGTCGGTATCAATTTAGCCCTGCCGAAAGGGCCCATCCTGCAACTTTTAGGTTTGGGTGCTGCGGCTGCGGCTGCGGCTCAGTTAGCTCCTGACGCGGGTTCTCTGGCTCAGCGTTACGTCACAACTGCTATTCCGTTTAATTTGAGTGTGGTTGATATTACTGTAAGTCATGACTTCTGGGGACGCGAAGCTCATTTTGTGCGGGTGCGTTGGGTTGAATAGTTGCACAGTATCAAGCGCGATCGATCGCAGTCACGGACGCAAAAAAGTGTCAACAATCAAGGACTGTGCAACCGGAATATATCTAACTCATCTGCGTTAATCTGTGTTAATCTGCCTGTATCTGCGGTCAAAAAAAGAGAATTTCTTCACCGTAGATGACAAACGATTGACGCGGATTCACGCAGATGAATAGAATAGATATCTGAATAATTCCGATGCAGCGCGGATTTAATCTAACTAATAACAATTAACTCATAACTTCTGGGTCATCGAAGCTCCTAAATGCGATCGGGATCTACTCCTAATTCTCGCAACCTCGCCGCCAATCTTTCAGCCCGTTGGCCATGCTCATCAGCCCGTTGGCGCTCCACCGCAGCTTGCTGCTCAAGTTCGTGGAACCGAGCTTGTTCTGCTTTAATCAACCCTTCAACTAATGGCGGAGACAGTATTTCATTCACTGATAATGTCAGATTGGGAAATACTACAGATACCATTTGTTGCTCCGCCCTAAAATCAGTCTGGGTATAGATGTCTTCCCCTTCAGGAAAGGCTAAGACTCGCACCAATTCTTTGTTAGGTGTAGGGTCAACAATGATATATTCGGGCACGTTAGCTAGTTCGTACTCAGCTCGTTTAATCACGTAATCGGCGCGCCGATTTTGACTCACTACCTCTATAACTAACAGGGGCTTTTCCTCAAAATCGAGGATGCCTGCACCACGCCTAGCAGCAGCTTGTTCCAAAAGACTTTGAGTGCAAACAACTACATCAGGAATCCGAGAAGTATCTTCTTCTGTTCTTACTCCTAAACCTGTTTTTGCTACTAATTCAAGATTGTGTTCAGCTAGGTAACGCTGCAATTTGTAAACTAAATATTCGCAAATTTTGATATGTAAAACTGTTGCGGTTGGCATCGGAATTAATTTGCCTTTGTACAGTTCATATTGTAGATCGGAATCAGTTTGATAAAATCGGTATTCTTCAAAGGTTAAGGTGGGTGAAGTATCAATTTGCTTTGATTCAACAACTGGCACTACAGATTGAGACATATCTTTTCACCGATGTCGATATAACTCTATTATATTCAATCTGCCTCGATCTGCGTGCATTTGCGGTTAAAAATTCCCAATTATGGATCGCACTCGCCACCAGAATTGTCAGAGAATAGTTGAATAGTGTAAAATCAATTTTGCGATCGCCCCGACAACTCGACCTCACCCTTCTTTACACCATCCGAGTTCCTATGTCAATCAAAAAAATTCTTTCCATAGTCCTGTTAGTTTTCATCCCCATTTCCATTGCCGCTGAGTATTTGCACTGGGGTTCCCTGGCAGTTTTTATCACATCCGCTTTAGGTATTATACCTCTGGCGATTTGGTTGAGCACAGCAACAGAAGAAGTGGCGATCGTCACAGGGCCATCCATAGGCGGCTTATTAAATGCAGTCTTCGGCAATGCTACGGAATTAATTATTGCCATAGTTGCCCTGAAAGCAGGCTTGATTGACATTGTAAAAGCCAGCATCACCGGCACAATTATCAGCAACTTGCTATTAGTTATGGGATTGTCCATGCTGCTAGGAGGACTAAAGTACAAAGAACAAGAATTTAAGCCAGTCATCGCGCGGGTGAACGGTTCCACAATGACTTTAGCGGTGATTGCAATTCTGCTGCCGGCGATGGTGATTTACACCTCAAACGGAGTGGAACCAGCAGCCATTCAGAATCTTTCGTTAATAACTGCGATCGTCCTAATTGCAGTTTACGCCCTAACTCTGCTATTTTCCTTAAAAACTCACAGCTATCTTTACGATGTTGGGTTAGTCGAACTAGAGTCAGAAAATCCTCAAAATACCGATGAACCTACAGCGCACAAACCGAATTTGTGGCTGTGGGTAGGGGTGTTAGTTGCCTCAACTGTTGCCGTTGCTTTTGAATCAGAAATTTTCGTGGGCGTTGTCGAAGAAACAACCAAAGGATTGGGATTAACACCGCTGTTTACAGGAGTTATTCTGTTGCCGATTGTGGGCGGCGCGGCCGAATATGTAACTGCGGTGGGAGTTGCGATGAAAAACAATATGGATTTGTCAGTTTCTGTCGCGATGGGTTCGAGTTTGCTAGTGGCTTTGCTGGTAGCGCCGATATTGGTGATTATTGGATTAGTGATTCATCAGCCGATGGATTTAAACTTTAGTCCGTTTGAAGTAGTCGCAGTTGCGATCGCGGTAACAATAGCTAATCTAATCAGTCTCGACGGGCGCTCTAATTGGCTGGAAGGAGTGCTGCTTTTAGCAACATATATTGTGTTAGCATCGGCATTTTACTTTCACCCCATTACTTGAATCAATCATTGCTGGCAGATAGGACGGCGAATATAATTCGCGCCTATACAAAACCTGCCGGCGCAGGTTGAATCAATAATTGTCGTCCGATCTTGAAGATGCGACTAAATCCTTTTAAAATGCGACTAAATCGCGCCATTTGTCCGCTGTCTTTCTTCCGACTCCCTGCAACCTTTCGACATCCTCCCAAGACTCGAAAGGCTGTTTTTCTCGCGCTGCAATAATTTTTTCCGCTAACTTCGGGCCTACTCCCGGTAAGGTTTCTAATTCTTGTTTAGTGGCTGCATTCAAATTAACTAACTTTTTTCCTGCAATTTGAGGTTTAGCATTCGCAGATTTTGAGGCTGCTTGTAGTGAATCGCATTCTTGTTTCTTAGCGTCGATTTTCTTTTTGATGCGGTGGGGAATTCCCAAGATTGCACCTTTGTAAAGCCGATCGAACTCCCGCTCAAAATGGGCGGCAACTATCGGACTCTCGATCGCCAGCAGCGTCTCATCATTCCCGTGATTTGCAGCCTCACTCCAGTTGTGAGAACCTGTAAGCACCGTATTTCCGTCGATAACGCCGAACTTGTGGTGCAGGCGATCGCCCATTGGTAACAGCGGCACCCCCACCGTAGTCAGCGGCTTTCTCCACGGGCGATTGTCAGCTTCCCAGCGGCAATCTTGCATCAAAGTCCCCCCCATCATGTCTAAACCTTCGCTGTAAGGGCGATAAATGAAATTTGAGTCAATCAAAGCTCGCACCGCAACACCCCCCCTAGCGGTAATTTCCAGAGTATTTGACAACCGCTGAGCCGAAAATACAAACAGTGCCAAATCCACCGACTTTTTCGCACTGCCCAATTTTTTGTTAATCAAACTATTGACGCTGTTTTCCCAAGGCAAAGTCGCACTCGTCGGCGAAAATTGCACCGCAACAGTCGCATTTCCTACTATTACTTTTTGGACAGAGCGAAACGGTTTTTTGATGCCAAATTTGCTGTCCGGTTTACCTCCGGGCCCGTCACCCCACATGATGTTAAATTCTTGAGTAAATATTTTTGCTAATTCAGGGCTGGCAATTTTTAATAAATTGTTGGCATTGCCGCGACTTGCTGCTGTTTTGAAATCGCCGTGGATATCGCTGGTTGTAAAATTAGCAGAAGTTACGATTACTGTTTTGTTATCAATGACTACAAATTTGTGGTGCATCAAACCGCTGCCTTTACTGCCGTCAGCAGTATCGTCAATGACAGGAATTCCCGCATTTTTGACAATTACTAAAGCATCGTTTTGTTTGATTTCTTCGGGGCTTAATTTGCCGTCTTTATTGGTATCGGCAAGTTGGACGAATTCGTTGTAACGATCGCGATCTCGTTCGGGTAATTTCGCTAACTCTAGGGTTGTATAATCGCTCCAAGGGCGTGTATACAGATGTTCGACTATTAATCTGACTTTAATGCCCGATCGCGCGCGATCGGCCATTTGTCGCGCAATACCGGGCAAGCGAAACTCTTGAACCGCTACATCTACTGTCGATCCAGCACTGGCTACTGCCTCGGCGACCAACTTTTCTAAATCATCCCCAGGTCTAGTTTGCGCGCGATAAGGCTCTGTATAATTAGAAGTGAGGGACTGATTGAAGTATACTTGCAACAAGGCGTCTTGAGGCAGCGGAGGCAGACTCGGAGGCAAATTCTGCACCTTTTGCTTTGCTTGTCCGCAACCCGCCAGAGCGATCGCCAGCAGTCCAGCACAACACAAACCGAGTAAATTATCATAAAGTACAGTCACAAAATTTAAAAAATTATTGAGGTTAAGATGTTGTGCAAATAAACATTGTATATTTTGACGATCATAAAAAATCGTCAAATCCTCTCCCCCTCTCCCCCTCTCCCCCTCCATCGCCATACACAATCTATATGAGCAACAGCTTATAGGCTTACCCACAATTC
>NZ_JADEWT010000029.1 GCF_015207505.1 Tychonema sp. LEGE 06208 | reverse complement strand
GGTAATAGGTAAGGGGTGGAATCATTAAAAATAAGAAGTTAAAAATTTAGATAAAGTATAAAACATTTTTAATTTTTGATTTAGTGTTTTTAATTAGCCAACTACCAATTACCAATTACCAATTATCAATTACCAATCCCTCCGCTTTGCTCCGCCCAATTATCGATTACCAATGATTAATCTCCAATCTCAAAATTCCCATCTCAAATCCCCAAAATTCGTGCTGCTATTTTTAGCAGCATTGATTTTGGGGATTAGTGCTTGTGCTGCTCCCCAAGAAACTCAAAATAACAAATTAGCGGACGATCTCAAAACCGCTCAGCAGGCAAACAGCAGTTTAACATTGAACAAAGTAACCCTAGAACAAGCAAACGAAAAGGGCGAAACCTTCTGGAAAGTTAACTCAAAAACTGCCGTTTACAGCAAAGACCAAAAGACAGTTGACGTTCAGAAACCAGTGGGAAAATTGTTTCAGGATGGCAAAGAAATATACGACATTCAGGGAGATACCGGGCAGGTATTTCAGGAAGGAAATCAGGTTTTTATCAAAGGTAACATCGTCGCTACTGACCTAAAAAATGGCTTGGTATTGCGGGGAAACGAGCTAGAGTGGCGACCGAAGGAAGATGTTTTAGTTGTTCGCAATAATTTGACCGGAGAGAACAAACAGGTGACAGCTTCAGCGAAGGAAGCGCGGGTTTTCAGTAGGGCGAAGAGGATGGAGTTATTCGGTTCTGTGGTGGCGAACGTGAAAGATCCGGTTTTGCAACTGCGTACCGAGCACTTAGTGTGGTTTGTCGAGCAACAAAAAATCAACAGCGACCAACCGACTCAAATTGATAGATATAAAGATAAAAAAGTAACAGACAGCGGTTTTGCTGACCAGGTAGATGTAGACTTAAAAACCAAGATTGCGACCTTAACGAAAAACGCTCAATTAATGCCATCAGACCCGCCGCTGCAAATAGAAAGTAGTTTGATGAGTTGGAATTTTCCGGCTCAATCTGTGGTATCGCCCGGGCCTGTGAAGGTTTTTCACCGGGTGGAAAAGGTGACAATGACTGGGGATCGGGGGCGGGGAGATTTAGAGAAAAAGATTTTTTATTTAACTGGAAATGTGGTAGGAATTGGGGAAAAACGTCAATCTCAATTAAATACCGATCGCGTAACGTGGTATTTAACTAACCAAACTTTTGACGCAGAAGGAAATGTGGTTTACAAGCAACTAAATCCGGTGTTTAATTTGACTGGGCCGAGGGCGGCGGGAGAGCTTAAAAATCAAACTGTGATTGTTAAGGGTGACGGTGGCGGCGGCCAAGTTGTTACGGAGTTTGTGCCGGATGAAAATAAGGGAATTTTGGAAAGTAAATAGAATTGCAACCGCAGATGTGGGCAGATGAACGCAGGTGAACGCAGATATAATTAAGATGGGATTGAGTAAGGAGCGGTTGGGATGACGACAACTTTAGAAAAGTTAGAATTACTCGATAAACCTATCTTAATTGACGGACTGAGCTGGAGAGAGTTTAAAGCTGTTGAACAGTTGCTCTCGCGTCCGGGGGTGAGATTGTCGTTTTTAGATGGGGTATTGGAGATTAGACGTATTTCTGGAAGAAAACATCAAATTGTTAAAGAACGGATTTCAACGCTAGTGAATCTGTATTTAGAATCCACAGGGATTGATTTTACGCCAACGGGCTCGGTGACACTAGAAAGTGAAACTGGAAGGGTGAAGCGAGAAGCGGATTTGTCTTACGAATTGGGGGCTAACCGAGAACATCCTGATTTGGTGGTGGAAGTGGTGGTGACTAGCGGTGGGATTAATAAGTTAGAGGCTTACAAACGCCTGGAAATTCCTGAAGTTTGGTTTTGGGAAAATGGCGCACTTCGTATGTATTCGTTGGGGGCTGATGAATATGCAGAGGTCGATCGCTCTTGTGTTCTCCCAGACTTAGATATTGTACTATTGGCGCGGTGTATCAATATGGAAAATCACCTTCAAGCCATGCGCGAAATCAGACAAGCAATTCAAAGTGTTTAGCAGCCTGTTTTTAGAGTAGATTATTGAACCGCGAAGACGCAGTACGCGAAGCGGCGCGCCAGCGCTAGGACACGAAGGAAGAATCAGGAAGAAGATAGATTGTTGATAGGGAGGCACCCTAGGGTATTTGGGATGGTGCGTCGCTGTCATATTTTTAAGCTGACTTGCAGATTATCAATAGCGACGCACCCTACGGTTTCTACTTTTTCCTTTTTCCTTCTTGCTTCTTCCCTCTTCCTTCGATTACAACTGACCAAAACCTTTTTTAGGCTTGTTCTTTTTCTTTTTCTTCTGGCCGCCCATTCCCGGCATTCCCGGCATTCCTCCCATTCCTGGCATTCCCGGCATTCCTCCCATTCCTGCAAAGTTGCCTTGACTCATTTGCTGCATCATGGTACGCATTTTTTGGAAGTCGCTGACGAGTTTTGTTACGTCATTTTCGGCGTAGCCTGCGCCTTTTCCTATACGGCGGCGACGGGATGGAGAACTTGCTAAAAGTTCGGGATTGCGGCGTTCTTCAATTGTCATTGAATTAATCATGGCTTCGGTGCGTTTTAGCTGCACTTCTCCCTGCCGCATTTGTTCGTCTGAGAGTTTGTTCATCCCCGGAATCATTTTCATGATGCCGCCGAGGGAACCCATATTTTTTAACAGTCTGGTTTGTTTGAGAAAGTCGGTAAAGTCAAACTTTGCCGTGAGCATTTTCTCTTGCATTTTCTCGGCGTCGGCGATGTCGAATTCTTCTTGCGCTTTTTCGACTAGCGTCAAGACATCGCCCATGCCAAGTATTCTCGATGCCATGCGATCGGGATAAAATGGTTGCAAGGCTTCCACTTTTTCGCCTACGCCGACAAATTTAATCGGCGCGCCGGATATTTGGCGCACGGATAAGGCTGCACCGCCGCGGCTGTCGCCGTCTAATTTGGTGAGGATTGCACCGGTAATCCCGATTTGTTCGTGAAAGGTGCGGGTTAAATTTGCGGCTTCTTGGCCGGTCATGGCATCAACAACTAACAGCGTTTCATGGGGTTGTACTGTTTGTTTGATGCGAACCAATTCTGCCATCATTTCTTGGTCGATTTGCAGGCGGCCTGCTGTGTCGATGATGATGGTATCTACGCCTAGTTCTTTGCCGCGTTCGAGCCCTTGGCGGGCGATTTCTACGGGATCGGTATCTTTGCCTAATTCAAATACTGGTACGTCGATTTGTTTACCGAGGGTAAGCAATTGGTCGATCGCCGCTGGTCGATAAATGTCGGTGGCGACTAGCAGTGCGGTAAGATTTTGCTTGCGGAGGTGCAGGGCTAGTTTGGCGGTGGCCGTGGTTTTCCCGGTTCCTTGCAAACCCGCCATCAGGATGACGGTGGGCGCGGATTCGGCGGTGGCGAGGGGTACGTTGGTTTCCCCCATGACGCGGACGAGTTCGTCGTGGACGATTTTGATGAATTGTTGGTCGGGACGGACGCCTGAAACGACTTCTGCCCCTTGTGCTTTGGCCGTTACCTCTCCGACAAAGTTTTTGACGACTTGGAGGTTGACATCGGCTTCCAGGAGGGCGCGGCGGACTTCTTTGATGGCTTCTTGGATGTTGCTCTCGGAGATTTTATTCTGTCCGCGCAGTTTTTTCCAGGTGGATTCGAGTCGATCGGCAAGGGCTTCAAACATAGGGCTTTGTTGGCTAGTCAGTCTTTTTTATTTTAGGGCTAAATGGGGGTTTTTGGATTGATGTTTGCTGAAAGAGTCCCAAACGCACGATCAACTCAAGAAACCGGGTTTTTTATGAAAATATTTCTTGTCACCCACAGCATCGTGTAAAAAACCCGGTTTCTGCCCTCATGGGTAGTTTGATGTTTGTATTTTTTAACCGCTGGCAATTTTCCACTAATTTTTGTTTTATTCTGTTGGCGGGTGCCAGCCAGCACTCCCACTGACGCCTAACGGTGACAGCAATATTATTGTTTAGTTGTAGTGCTGTGACTGTCGCGCGACAGCAGTCTGTAACTCCTCGAATTTCTGTACCTTCTTCACTCCAAGCAAAACGATCCGACTATTGCTGAGTGCGCGGGTTAAACAACGTAACGCTCGTTTGCGTGACTGAATCTAATGCGTCTGTTTGGGTTCCTTTGTAATTATTGCACAGACTGCAGGCCAGCCAGAGGTTTTCTTCAGCGTCGGTGCCACCCACTGCTTTGGGAATAATATGGTCAATTTCTAATATTCCCAGCACATACATTTGTCAACTAGGACAATAACCGCATCAGTCAAGTCGCGAGGGTACAAATTTTAGATTTTGAATTTAGGATTAAACTATTAGTAATTGATGGTTAATTTGACAAGTAATTATTAATCAAACAAATCCTCATTCCTCTTTTAGAGAACTTAAGCTGTGAGACAGGGAATTAATTCCCTGCCGGACTTTTGGACTGCGGAAAAGATTTATTAGCGCCAGCGATCCTTAGCTTCGCTCTACTCAATAAATAGCTCGATCGCCCATCAAATCCGCCTACCAAAAACTAAGCCAAAAACTGGAACTGAGTACCGTTAATTGCCAAAGCAAACGGACTGGCTTCTTCAAAGGAACCGAGAAGCTCAAAGTTATCCGTGTTTAAAACCACCCCCAAAATCCGTCCGTCTCTTCGATTGCGAATCACCATATCATCAATAATTCCGTCGTTATCGTAAGCAATCAGATTGTCATCAGTGAAGAGGAGGTCTAGTTCTGTTAAACCGTCAGTCAAACCGATGCGATCGCCTTCCTCAAAATTAAAATCTGTAATGACATCGGCTGCATTGACTCCAAATCCTTCGTCGTTGCTTCTGAGCACCAATATATCAGCACCGGGGCCTCCCGTGAGCACGTCAATTCCCCGATCGCCCACCAAGAAATCGTTGCCATCATTGCCGTCTAAATCGTCGTCTCCTTGCCCTCCCCGCAGGACATCGTTTCCAGACCCTCCAAAAATAATGTCGTTTCCCGCGTCGCCCCTAACTAAATCGTTGCCATCATTTCCATCCAGGCGATCGTTCTCTTTGCCGCCGTAAATGATATCATTTCCCTCGCCACCGCCGATAATATCATCCCCATTATTTCCTAGCAGCCGTTCGTTAGAATCCGACGAACCTGCTATGGTATCGTTGCCGTCTAGTCCCCAAACTCCCCAGGGAAAAGACGATAAATTTCCCTCTTCTACGTCAATCTCATCTGGTGTAGCGAATGCCAAAAAACGCGGGCCGCCACCAGCAAATACAGGAAATCCAGTCAAATCACCGATGAGATTGTTAATCGTCAAAGCCATAAGTATGTCCTTGCCAAAATGTTAATATTTACATTATATATTTTAATTAAATCATTGACAAATAGCAAGGCTATTTTATTTTATATTCCTTCAATAGACTCAATAATTGATGGCAATTGGCAAATCATCAATTACTAATTACAATTTTAAATTGCCAAGGCTGTGCCTCGTTCAACCCAAAGCTGCTATTTCGCCGAGGAGTCAAATAGCATTAGTCGCTGACAGGATCCGCTACGGCTCACCGCCTATAATGGGTGTTACCCGTCAGCCCGCAAACACGTTAATATCACCTATAACGTCGAGACTCAGAGGTTGTTTGTCAAGAAAAGTAAAAGTTTTTGGAGCGATCCTCCGAAAATACACCCAGTTTCCGAGACCAATACACAAACTTTACAAACAAGATCTAAGTTCTTTACATTCGCTCTAAATCGCCGTTCGCTCATTTTTTAACAAAATCCACTGCTTTCAGGTGTTTTGCTTATGTCTACTCCTAAATCGCCTTCCCCTCAAAACAACAATAACTCCGTAAAATCACGGTCAACCGCAAGTATCGCTCAAACAGAGCAAGACAGTGACAAGATGTCAAGCGAACCAAGCATGGAACAGCTACTCGAAGCTTTGGCGGCCCAAGTACCCAGTAAATCTGCTGAAATTGAAGGCTTGAAAACGTGGAAACAAGATTTAGAGCGACTGTTTCAATTTCTCGGCGATCGCCGCGTTTTAATCGCAGTCATGGAACCGGGAACTTTTGCCATACGTTATGGTAACGCGGCATTTTGCCGCTTGGCGGGTTGGGAGGGCACGCCCTTGGTAACTCAATCTAATAACGGTTGGTTTGCAGAAGCTGGCATCAGTTTGCTGGAACTGTTCGAGGATGGGGATGTCAAAATGGCAGAGCAATTGTACCGCCGTCACCTTTTGCATTGGGTGTTTAAGCAATTTTATCAAATTGACCTTGACAGTTTGCGGCTGCTAGATGAACCTCTCACGGCGAGTATGAAAAATCCCAAACACCGCGAACCTAAATTTATTGAATTTTGGTTGGGTTCGGAACAGTTAAAAATTACTCGAATTGACTCAAAAATAGATGAATTTGCCGATGTTCGTTTAAAATTAATGCCTCTTGCAGAATTGGAAGCTTGGCTGATGCAGCCGAATCAACTGGCAAATTTAGCCGATCGACTAAATTTAGATAATTACCTGGTGGAAGGTTTGTTGCTGCTAGAAGGTGTTGATGTCACGGTGCAGGAGCAAATACGGCGGCTGACTCAGTTATTGATCGATCGCAATTCGATGCTGCGGCCAGATAAATTTGAGAGAATCGATCGGTGTTTGCGATCGCTCTTCCATGCTGACGGCACTTTGCTGCTGCGCCCCGACGGCGAACAGGCACAGCTATTAGTTGCCAAAGATGACCAAAATTTGCAGCCGATTGTTTATTCAATGCAATCCCTAGAAGCTTCTCACTTTTTTAAGGCTACCGCAGCAAATCAAGTTTGGAACGTGCCAGACTTGCGCCGGGAATGCGAAACCGAGTGCGATCGAGCTTTGCGAAAAATGGGGACTCGATCGATGCTCCTCGTGCCCCTAGCCGTCAAATCTGTCACCCGCGAGGGGTGCGGGCTGCGGATTTTGGGCGTGGTGGGGCTGCTGTGCGATCGGCCCAACCAGTTCAACAACATCGACGCTCAACACGCCCAAGAACTCATTCCCGCCTTCATTGCAGCGCTGCGGCAAGCCATGCAGCAGCGGTTTACCAACATTCACAACATCCACCCCGCAGTCGAGTGGCGGTTCGCCCAAGAAGCAGAAAGGCGCAGTTGGGGACTGCCCCCAGAGACGATCGTCTTTGCAGAGGTTCATCCCCTGTACGGAATTTCCGACATTCGCGGTTCCAGCGACGAAAGAAACCGAGCAATTCAAACAGATTTGCTCGAACAATTCCGCTTGGGTTTAGCCATAGCCGATGCCGTTTGCCAAACACAAACTACCCACCTAGGCGAGCAAATGCGGCTCGACTTGCTCGACTACATCGAGCATTTAAAAGAAAAAGTAACAGTCGATATGGAAGTGCGAGCAGCCGAGTATTTAAACGAGCGTTTAGAAGTATATTTTGACTACTTTGTACAGTGCGGGCCCACGGTTCTGGTAGCAGTTGAAGCTTACCGAGCCGCCTGCGACAACGAACACAATTGCGTTTATAGCGATCGTACCCGCTACGATCAAATGTTGAACCTAATCGGCACTAAACTTCAAGAAATCTGGGCCCGCTGGCAAGAAAAAATGCAGCAAATCATCCCCCACTACTGCGACATCGAATGCACCGACGGCATCGATCACATGATTTATGTCGGAAAGTCGATCGATCCCAAATTCAGCCCGTTTCATTTGCACAGTTTGCGCTACGAACAACTGCGAGCAATTTGTGACTGTGCCCGCACAGTTTTTCGCCTGCAGGCCGAGTGTCAAATTAACATGGAACTCGCCCATTTAGTCTTAGTACAGAATACAACCATCGACATTTTTCACAACGAAAACACCGAAAAAATGTTCGATGTCAAAGGCACCCGCGACATCCGCTACGAACTCGTCAAAAAGCGGATAGAAAAAGCCGTTGACCAAGATGCAAAACAGCGCATTACCCAATCGGGAATGCTAACCGTAGTTTATTCAACCGAAGACGAATGGGAAGAATACCAACAATACTTGCGCTACTTGTCACGGGAAGGTTGGGTAGAGGCAAAAGTTCAGACGGGGATGGTAGAATCACTGCAAGGAGTCAGCGGTTTAAAATTCGCCCGCGTGCGTATTTTGCCGGATACCAAATCTCTTGCAGAATACCGTGAAGTTACCGTAGTCACCGAGTAAAATTATCCCGAAAATAATCTTAATTTTCGTCTGGTGCAGGGCAGGCAAAATATTTTGAGCGTACCTCTTTTAATATCAATTGCGGTTGCAATCCTCATGATGTTAACTGTTAACAGTTAACGGTTAACAGTTAACAGTGAATTTACTATTCTGATGAAGAGAGGGATTGCTATAATAGCTACAAATAATATCAAATCCTCTCTTCATCGGAATGATTCAGATCTATATTCTCGGACTCTGTGTACTCTGTGTTCTAGCGCCGGTTAAATCACCTGACGATGCAACCGGAAACGATATAATCTAAAAAATCTGCGTTACATCTGTGTGGTATCTGCCTTGAATCGGCGGTTGATGTAATCGATGATTTATGCAAGAAGTATATTGAAGGATCGATCGCTAAACACCTCATTTTTTGAGCGAACTGCTATAACCCTACCAAGGGATGTCAGCGGAGGTGAGGGCGAAAATATTTGACTGCTGGTTTACTACCAAAGGAGTCAGAAAGGGTAAGGGTTTGGGGCTGTCTATCAGCGGCCAAAGCGTGCAAGAAACCCGCGGCGGTAAACCCAGTTGCAAATCTGTGTTTCGTGGAGGTACCCAATTTGCGATCGCAAATGTCGATCGACTAAAATTTATGTAGCGTGGGAAAATACAGCAGATTGGACGCATCAATACAAAAGAAACCGGGTTTTTACCTGAATTCTCGGCTATAACACGTCTTTTCGTAAAAAAAACCGGTTTCTGGCCACCTGTGCAATCGCGAACTGTAATCTATCAAAGAGTCCACAGTTTACCGTTTAAAGCAGGCAATATGCAGTTACATTATTAGCTAAATGATGTCATAACTGTATTTGATAGGAGTTTTTCTAGTGAACGCTGCCGAACAAGCCAGAAATATAGAATTAGCTAGCAAAATTGCTGCGGTTGTTAATTTATTCAAATCGGAATTCCCGGATGTGAAAGTCGATTTGAAACCTTGGATGAACGATCGGGATACCAGGGAACTTGTCGATCCAGATTCCATCGACATTGGCTTCCATTTTCCCGGTAGAAGCCGCTACTTGCAAAGCCGCAGCATCCTGATTCAAATCCGATTTTACCAAGATCCAGTCGAAGGATCTCGGCGGGCGATCGGAGTTGAGGCAGCCGGTTACGATCATAGCGGTCAGCAGTGGCGCTTTTCTACGGTGGAAAATTGGGATTTTGTGGGTGAAACTGAACCTGTTGCGGAGTCTGCCGAAAAGCTCAAACACTTTTGCCGCGAGATATTCAATTTGTTTAATAGCTAATATTAATTTCTGGTTAATTACACATCATAAATCAGGCTTATAGTAAGGACTTTAGTCCTTATTAAGGCTTGTAGTGAGGACTTTAGTCCGTATTAAATTAAATTATCCTCGATGGAAAAAACTAAAGTCCTCACTACGAACCGGATTTTAAGTCGGGATTGTCGCAATTCTCGATCGCCCTACAGCCAACTGCATAAACAGATTTGTACGTTGTCGATCGCTTGCCAAACAAAGTATAGCGGTTATCGCGGACTTGTTCGTACAGGCGATCGCCCATCCACTTCATCCCCGGCATAGCGCGGTAAGCCGCCACAAACACCTCACCAGCAGGCAATATCCGCCCGATTTCCTCCGCCGCATCGCTACCTTGCCAGCGTTTTTCTAGATTCTGTGAATCTATCAAAATCATCCCCATTTCGCAGTCATCGGTAGCGATCCCAAAGCGATCTAATCCCTCTAAATCTTGCATAGAAATATATTCAAAATTCTGCCCTCCATCTAAGTTTTCCAGTAACTGCACCAAGGTGACGCAGAGATTGCAATTGCCGTCGTAAATTACCTTGTAATTCATAGGTTAACTGTTGACTGTTGAATGTTGACTGTTGACTGTTGACTAATGACTAATGACTAATGACTAATGACTAATGACTAATGACTAATGACTAATGACTAATGACTAATGACTGTTAACTGTTAACTGTTGACTACTGACTACTGACTACTGACTACTGACTACTGACTACTGACTTCTAGCGACAGGAATCTCGATCGCAAATTCCGTACCTTGACCCGGTGCAGAATGACATTTAAGCTCACCGCCGTGCTTTTCTACCACAATTTGATAGCTGATAGACAACCCCAAACCCGTACCTTTACCGGGTTCTTTCGTAGTAAAAAACGGATCGAACAGCCTTTGATGAACCTCTGGCGGAATCCCCGGCCCGTTGTCAGCAATCCGAATCACAATATGAGAAGCATTCCCAATAGAATCATCCGCAACAGCATCCCGTTCGTATTTTACATCAGTACAAATCCGCAGCGTCGGCGAAGGACAAGAAGGAATAGGCGCAGGTTCCCCATCTGCCCAATGTCCCGTGTCCATTGCTTCTTCCAAAGCATCTATTGCATTACCGATAATATTCATAAAAACCTGATTCAACTGTCCGGCATAACACTGTACGCGAGGCAAATCACCGAACTCTTTGACTAGGGTAATTTTCGGATGTCCTGCCGTTTCTTTTAACCTGTGCTGCAAAATCAACAAAGTGCTGTCAATCCCTTCGTGAATGTCAACCTGTTTTTGTTCGGCTTCATCCAATCGCGAGAAATTCTTCAGCGACAGCACAATTTGACGAATTCGCTCGGCTCCCATTTTCATTGATGTTAACAGTTTTGGCAAATCTTTGAGCAGAAAATGCAAATCTATATCCTCTATCTCTTGTTGAATTACTGCTGTTGGTTGAGGATATTCCTGCTGGTAAAGTTGCACCATTTTTAGCAAGTCTTTAAAGTAATCGTCAGCGTGCATGACGTTGCCGTAAATAAAGCTAACTGGATTGTTGATTTCGTGAGCTACACCAGCTACTAACTGCCCCAAACTCACCATTTTTTCATTTTGAACCATCAGGCTTTGAGTTTTGTGCACGTCCCGCAGCGCTTTGGCAAGTTCTTCATTTTTATTCCTCAATTGACTTTCCGAAAGGCGCACTGCTTCTTCTGCTTGTTTGCGATCGGTAATATCTTTGCGAATTGCTACATATTGATGGGGTTCTCCGTTAGAATTTAAGCAAGGTACAATAGTTGTATCCAACCAGAATAATGTGCCATCTTTAGCTTGATTTTTCATCTCTCCCCGCCAAACATTTCCTTGGCGAATGGTAGACCAAAGATGCTTGAAAAAATCCGGTGAATGATAAGCTGAATTGACAAGTCTGTGGGTTTTGCCGATCAAGTCTTCTCGATTGTATTTAAAGAGCTCGCAAAATTGGTTATTGACATAGGTAATGGCACCGAATTCGTCGGTATTCGAGACGATCGCAGATTCATCTAATGCAAATTTTTCAAATTCTAATTCTTGGAGAGTTTGTCGCAGTTCGGCTTCGGCTTGTTTGCGATCGCTAATATCGGTAATCATCCGCAAAACACCTGAAAATTCGCCTTTGTCATCGAACATCGGTGTCGCTGAGACGATCGCCCACAAGTGAGATCCATCAGAGCGAGTAAACTTAAAATCGTGGCGTTCCCGAATACCTTGTCGCCTGCGCTTTACGTAACCTTCAGCTATTTCCCTCGCCTCGGCGTCGATAAACTCAAATAGCGATCGCCCCAGCATCTCCTCCACAGTATACCCCAGCATTTCGGCCATCCGAGAGTTAGCAAAAGTCGTGGTGCTATCAGCGTCAAACATCCAAACGCCCTCCGAAGCCGTCTCGACAATGCAGCGGTAATAACTCTCGCTCTCCCTCACTGTTGCCTCTGCTTGCTTGCGATCGGTAATATCAGTTTCTACCGCAATAAAACCTTCTAGTTTCCCAGTTTCTTGATAAATCGGCACGATCGACATCGCCACCCAATAACCTTTTCCATCCTTGCTGTAATTGTAAATTTCCTGATTAAACGGTTCACCTGTCGCCAAAGCCGATCGCATTTGAGCAATAGTTAACGGGTCAGTGTGAGGGCCTTGCAGCACATCAACCGGTTTTTTTCCCAGCACTTCTTCTAGCTTGTAACCGCTAATCCGAGTAAACCCTTCATTCACCCATTCAATACAGCCTCGATCGTCAGTAATAATCACACCATTTTGCGTTTTTTGAGCCACGATCGCCAACCGCAACAATTCTGTTTCAGTTTTTTTACTTTCCGTAATATCTTGAGCAATACCCAGAATGTACTTAGGCGCGCCGGAAATGTCCAACAAAGGAACTTTTTTAGCCTGCAAAATCCGCTTTCCCCGGCGCGGTAGTTGAATAATTTGTTCTGGCAAATCCACACATTTTCCCGTAGCCAATACTTCTAAATCTTGGGTTTGCAAGTAATTTGCCTCCTCTGCTTCCAACAAATCAGCAGCATTGTTATTAAGCACTTCATCGCTGGAATAGCCAAATAAATTTTCGCTGGCTTTATTCCAATAAATAAATTTTTGTTCCGTAGCATCTTTGATAAACACGCTAATCGGCAGATTTTGCAGTACCGCATTCAGAAAATCTTCTGTATTTCGCAGCTTTTCCTCAGCTTGTTTGCGCTCCGTAATATCCCAAATCACTCCGTCGATATAAAAAACCCGCGACTGAAAATTTGCGGGCGAAATCGGCGAATCAGCAGCAGACAAAAACCCCTCAATTTCCCCTTGTCCCTCTTGTTTTCCTCTAGCCTCATTTACCTCGCCGCCAACAGATCGGCCTTTTTCGCAAACCCAGCTAATTTCACCGTCAGCCCGGACAATACGGTATTCAAGAATGTACGGAGTTTTTGTTGCTACACTTTTTTGGACAGCAGCATCCACATTTTTGCAGTCTTGAGGATGGATAATGCTGGCAAAAGAACGGACGCGATCGTTGATAAAATCAGAAGATGGATAGCCTGATATTTCTTGAATTGCCTCGCTCAAAAACCCCATTGTCCGTGTTGTGAATCGGCCGTCGCCCGTACCCTCGCAGGTACAGCGATAGACAGCACCGGGAATATTAGCTACTAAGTTTTTATAGCGTGCTTCGCTGCTTAACAAAGCTGAGTGGTCTTCGTTATGGCGATCGCCGTTATTAAATTTAGAAGAATTCGAGGAAGTTTGCATAATTTAGTCACTTGTGAGTGTGGGGGCAAGTGTTAGAGTAGATGCCTGTATAAAAAATGAATTTAATTGGGACAATAATCCGCTATCAACTAATATAGTACAAAATTACTTGGACTAACATTCAAAAAATTTTATTCTGGTTAATAGGTAAAGCTAATCAAAGATATTATGTAGAACGCAGAAGGTCGTTCGCCAAGGGATTTGATAACGGATTTAAGGGATTTAACCCATGGATGTTCGGGAAATATTTTTCCGATTCTCCCCTTGAGACTATCTTTCTCTTTCCCCATCGGACTATTCTCCCCATCTCCCCCTCTCCCCCGATCTCCATTGGGATCATCTGTGTTTTACTTTTGATCTGGCGAACTCTTAAGCTCGCAGTGTAACAAAAAATACTTGGTGGCAAACTTTACAGATGCTCTCTCCCCATTACACCATTAGACTATCTCCCCCCGCTGCCACTTCCCCAATTCCCCACTCTCGTTAGAATAAGAGAAGTTGCCTTGCTATCGATCGCCCTCAAACAAAAACCATGACTCAACAACAACCCCGGATTTGCATTCTCGGCGGAGGCTTCGGCGGACTCTACACAGCCCTGCGCTTGAGTCAGTTACCCTTCTCCAAAGCCGAAAAACCCGAAATAGTCCTAGTCGATCGGCGCGATCGCTTCCTGTTCGTTCCCCTGCTGTACGAACTCCTCACCGGTGAACTCCAAACCTGGGAAATCGCCCCGCCGTTTGCCGAACTATTGGAAAACACAGGCGTGCGCTTTTGTCAAGGCACCGTCTCAGGCATCGACTTAGACCAGAAGCGAGTGCAGTTACGCGACGGGCCAGAAATTCCGTGCGATCGCCTCGTTTTAGCTTTAGGCGGCGAAACCCCTCTCGATATGGTAAGAGGAGCCGTTGAATACGCTTATTCGTTCCGCACCCTCAAGGACGCCTACAGCTTGGAAGAAAGACTGCGGTTTCTCGAATCCAGCAATACCGACAAAATTCGGGTGGCGATCGTCGGCGCCGGTTATTCGGGAGTAGAATTAGCTTGTAAATTAGCCGATCGACTCGGAGACAAAGGCCGCATCCGGTTAGTCGAACAAAGCAACACAATTCTGCAGACATCGCCAGAGTTCAACCGCGAAGCCGCCAACAAAGCACTAGAAAAGCGCAAAGTGTGGATCGACTTAGAAACATCAGTAGAGGCGGTCGAATCCGACACCATATCCTTAGTCTACAAAGGACAATTAGACGTTCTCCCCGTAGACATAGTATTGTGGACAGTAGGAACTAAAGTTAGTCAAGCAGTGCGATCGCTACCCCTCAAACAAAACCGTCGCGGTCAACTAATAGTGAATCCGCAGATGCAAATTATCGACCATCCCGACATATTTGCCTTGGGAGACATAGCAGAATGTCACGATGCAACCGGTCAAAAAGTCCCCTCCACCGCTCAAACAGCATTCCAGCAAGCCGACTACACCGCCTGGAACATTTGGGCATCCCTGAGCGATCGTCCATTACTACCTTTCCGCTACCAGCCGCTAGGAGAAATGATGACATTAGGAATAGACAACGCCACCCTCACAGGTTTAGGAATCAAACTCGACGGACAACTAGCACACATTGCTCGCCGCCTAGCCTATCTCTATCGGATGCCCACATTTGACCACCAAATAAAAGTTGGATTCAACTGGATTAGCAAACCAATTCAGGACTTGTTGAAAAAGTAATAGTTAACTGTTAACTGTTAACTGTTAACTGTTGATTTATGATATAGAGGAGACGGCAGTGCCGTTTCCCTACGCCAGATTAATTGTAGGGAAACGGCCAAGCCGTCTCCTAATTTCTAATAATTCCGATGCAACCGGAAACTCTATGACTAACAATTAACTTATGATATAGAGGAGACGGCTTGGCCTTAGTCCCTACCTTGATTAATTGTAGGGAAACGGCACTGCCGTCTCCTAATTTCTAATAATTCCGATGCAACCGGAAACTCTATGACAAATAACAATTAACAACTAACAAATAACCAATAACTAATGACAAAAATTATATTTTTAGATGCCGCAGGTACATTATTTGACGTTCGCGGCAACGTCGGCGAAGTCTACGCAGAACTAGCCAAAAAATTTGGAGTTGCAGTTAAAAGCGAAGAGTTAAATGCAGCATTTTCCCAAAGTTTTGCCACAGCCAGTCCGATGGCATTTCCTGGGATAGAAGCAGCAAAAATTCCCCAGCTAGAATTTGAATGGTGGCTGACAGTTTCCGCGAAAGCATTTCAAATAGCAGGCGTTTTCCATCAATTCTCAGACTTTCCAAATTTCTTTGCCGAACTCTACGCTCATTTTGCCACCGCCGAGCCTTGGTTCGTCTATCCCGATGTATTCCCCGCCTTAAATAGGTGGCAGCAACAAGGAATTAAATTAGCAGTAGTATCGAATTTTGATTCGCGAATTTATGCAGTCTTAAAAGCATTAAATTTAGCAGAATATTTCACATCGGTGACAATTTCTACCGAAGTAGGTGCTGCTAAACCAGATTATAAGATTTTCACGGCAGCTTTACAAAAGCACAACTGTATTGCTGAAGATGTGTTGCATATTGGCGATAGTTTTAAGGCTGATTATTGTGGTGCTAAAAATTCTGGGTTAAAGGCAATTTGGTTGAATCGCCAACAGGAAAAACTGGATTTAGGAAAGTTGTATTTTCCGAAGGTGGAGGAATTTGCTAGCTTGGATTTGATCTAAATATGATTTTTATGATGTTAAGGTTATGATTTTTATGAATTGACTTTGAGAATTATTTATTGAATAATATGGATAATTTAACCGCAGAGGGCGCAGAGGGCGCAGAGGAAGAGAAGAGAGGGGTGATTTATATATCTGATTTTTACTGGAAAACTCTATGGAAACTCGACTTACTCAAGATCAGTTAGCACAGGTTGTCGCTGAAATCGATAGGTTATCAAACCAGCGTGAGTTAGAATTGGGAACGGATCGCGTAAGAGAAATTTTACGGGAGTTGAATTTGCCTGATGAACTTCTGGAAGATGCGATCGCCCAAATGCACCGCCGCGAGGCCTTGGAAAAACAGCAGCGACGGAATCGTTGGATTGCGATCGCCTCGACTGCGGTTGTGATTTCGGCGATCGCGATCGGCATTCTATTCGGGCAAAATCGACAGCAGCAAAATGCTGGAGTTGCGTCAACAGAAGACAGGATTTCGCTATCGAAAAAGGGTGGTGATAGCCTCAGTCAAGTCAATCGTCAAATCAATCCCCGCATCTACTACCAGGTGACGTTGAAAAATGCTCCGATCGGCAATCGGTTGTCTCTGCAATGCGACTGGACTAATCCGAGTGGTCAAATTGTTCATCAGAACAAGTATCAGACTCGCACGATCGATACATCAGTTTGGAATACTTACTGTTTTTATGACCTCGGATCTGCTTCCTTGCAGGGAAACTGGGAGGTTCGGATGTCTCTGGATGGGCGCGCGATCGGCAGTGAACCTTTCGTGGTGAAATAGATATGGGTGCGATCGGCAAACCTGCACATTTCATCGGCTACTGGGGACAAACTGATCTCACAAAAACCCTTAGCCGTTTAGTGCCTAATTACTTTATCCGATCGGGCAAATTATCCGAGTGGGCGATCGCCTCTGCATCAATCCTCGCGGCTGACACAGTGACGCTGAATGCTTGCGGGCGATTTCAACCGACGGATTTTCCGGGAGATGTTTGGGCTGGAGTGGAAACGGGACAGCTACGGCTGGGGCGCGATCCGTTTGGGCGCGTGCCGCTTTACTGGATTCAGTTGGCAAAAACGATTTGGTTTTCGACTCAAATGCAATTGCTGCTACCGCTGATTGATTCTCCTGAAGTGAGTCCGATCGCCCTACACAGTTATGCTTGTTTTTCCTATGTACCAACGCCGTTAACTGCGATCGAGCAAATTGCATCTGTAGCAGCCGGAACCGAAATCCTTTGGGAAATCGCCGATGTTCAGTCTCAGCCGAAAGTGAGATCGCTCAAATCAGCTTGGCAAGAAGCGCCGCAATTACTGCGGAGTGAAGATGAGGCGATCGCACAATTGCAAACGCTGTTACAACAGGCGATCGATCGACAGGTGGCTGATTTGCCGATCGACGAACCAGTCGGCGTTTTGCTATCAGGCGGGATTGATTCTTCCCTAGTGACAGCGCTGCTAGTCAAAGCAGGCTTGAAAGTCCGCGCCTATGCCCTCGATTTTGGTGTCGAAGCCTATTCCGAATTGCCCTACGCGCAACAGGTTGCCGACTTTTTCGGGATTCCGCTAATCCGAGTGGCGGCGACGGGCGATACAATCTTGGGCGCGATCGGGCCAACCGCCAAAGCCCTAGATTCACCCTACGGAGACGGCACAACAGCCCCGCTGTTTTTGCTCAAACAGGCGGCGGCGCAAGAGGTGCGAGTTGTATTCAATGGCGAAAACGGCGATCAGCTATTTGCCGGATGGACAAACAAACCCTTGATTGCTAACGGAGTTTACAGCGCAGAACATCCAGCCGGCAAAGAAACCTTTGAACAGCAGTATTTGCGGACGTTTCAGCGATTTTATGGTTATGAAAAACAGATTTTTACGCCCAGTTTTTTATCAAAGAGGCTCGATCGCACTCAATCCCACGATTTAAGCATTTACCTGCAAGATGCGATCGGTACCGACACCTGTCCCTCCCTGCTAGCCAAACTGCGGCGGGCTTCGCTGATGCTCAAAGGCGCCCAAAATATCCAGCCGAGGGCCACCGCATTGGGCTTTGCTTGCGGTTTGTGGGTGCGATCGCCCTTCTGCGACCCCGACCTCACGGAGTGGACGTTTCAACTCCCTGGCGAGCTGCTGCTGCAAGGTGCGTGCGAAAAATACATCCTCAAAAAAGCCTCCGAACGTTGGCTGCCACCGGAAATTGTCTGGCGGGAAAAACGCGGGATGGGTGTGCCGTTGAAGGTGTGGTATTACCGGGAGTTTTGGAGTGCGATCGGATCTCGGCTGAATCCGAATGTACTGCGATCGCAAAAATCCTGGCAACCGCATTTAGCCGACTCGATGTTATCGGGAAAACTCGGAGTTGCCATGCGCGATCGATACATTGGCAACAATCTGTGGTTGCTGCTGATGTGGCAAGCATGGCGAACCGAAGTTTTAGGCGAAATTCCAGTTAAGCGATCGCTGGATCATGTTTTTTGGTTGCCACCGGCGATCGGACAACGCATTTGGAAATATCGAAGACAGTTAACAGTTGACAGTTGACAGTTGACAGTTGATATGGTCGGGGCGGGTTTATAAATTTGTTGGCTTTGAATTTGAGAATACTGGTGAACCCGCCCCTACAAGATATGGAATTATATCAGAACAGATCCATCGGACTTGATATAACCTCCGTTACATCCGTTACATCCGCTACAAAATCCGTTGCCGAACTTCTTCCTTATGATTAAATCTTTGCTAAATAATGAAACGAAAATACATTCGCCACCATTCTCCGAAGCAATGGCCCAGCGACTTTTATCAACCTATGGTTCGCCCTTATATGTGTATCAAGCCGATCGCCTGCGTCAAACCCTAGAACACATTACCCGATCGATCGACTATCCGCACGTTCAGTTTCATTTTGCCACCGTCACCAACGGCAATATTGCTTTGTTGCAACTGATTCAGCCAACTGGTTGGGGGCTGCACGCGAATACGCCCGGTGATGTTTTTTTAGGACTGAAAGCGGGTTTTACGGGCGATCGCATTGTCTACACTGGCAGTAACCTCAACCGGGCGGATATTCAGCAACTGATTGAATGGAAGATCGATCGATTCAACTTCGATAGCCTGTCGCAACTCCAGGATTTTTGCGAATATTCGCGCAGTCAACCGCGATTAATCGATCCCGAAATTGGACTGCGGCTCAACTTACCCGAATTGACGGGAGACAGCCGTATCGGACTCAATCCCGCTGAATTTGAAAAAGCCAACGAAATCGCGCAGCAGCACAGTTTTAGCATCACTGGACTGCATTTTTATCGGGGGACTGGAACTAATGCCACTGGTGCTTTTACGCAAGTAATCGATCGCCTAATTGCGATCGCCCAACAGTTACCCGATTGGCGAATTCTCGACTTTGGGGGTGGTTTTGGCTATCCCTATCGAGGCGGTGCGGTGTTTGACTGGGGGGAGTTTGGGGCAGCGATTACTGAACGATTGAGTGCCCTATCTCGCCCGATCGAGTTAGTAATTGAACCGGGACGATCCGCGATCGCAGGTTGCGGTATTTTGCTAGCAAAAGTTGTGTCTGTGAAGTGGTTGGGCGAGCGGCAAATAGTCGGAGTCGATACCACTGTATCAAATCTATCAGTGCCTGCGGTACACGGAGGCTATCGGGCGATCGCAACTTGGGAAACCGGCGATGTATCGCGATACGAAACCGATATTTGTGGCAACACAACTTATTCGCGGGATTATTTAGGGCGCAACTGTTGGCTACCGAAACTGCAAATTGGAGATAATCTCGCCATTTTGGATAGTGGGGCTTACGGTTATGCGATGTCGTCACATTTTCTGCACCGCCCCCGCCCTGCGGAGGTGTTGATTGAGGCTAAGGGCGATCGACTAATTCGACAGCGAGAAGACTATTCCATTCTGTTAAACGGGCAAATCTTTTAAACCGAATTATTCATCTCTCTCTTCTCTTCCTCTGCGCCCTCTGCGCCCTCTGCGGTTAAATCATTCCGAAACAACCGCCAACGATATAAATCCATTAAATCAATCAGGAGTAACCGAAATGGGAATGAAATGCGTCCAGTGTAACACCGACAACAATTTGCGCGATCGTACCACCCACTCAGGTCACTGTAAGAATTGCAACCATCCCTTTGTATTTGATCCCACTACTATCACCGATCAAAAAATCGCCTTCACCGATCCATTTTTCAAGAATGCGATCGCAGATATCTCCAGCCAAAATATGTTATTTTTTACGCCCAAACAGTTTTTGTATTTGATGGATAAACGGCTAAAAAATCGCACGTCATCTAACCTTTGGAAGTGGACTTTAGAATATTTGATCCAGAGCTTGATAATTATAATCGTTGGCGGTTTATTCATGAGCTCTATTTTTTCTGACACTCTGGGATTTTTGATAGTGTGGACAGTTTTAAATATTATTTGGATTGGGGGCTTTTTTGCCAAAAGCAAATCTACCGAGCAAAGTGCTCGCAACAGAAGAATTAATGCCACAAATTTACAAACTTTAGGAATAATAATTTTAGTAACAGGGATTTCAGGAAGCTTGATACTGAACTATGTCCCAGGATACATTGCAGCGATCGCCCTAGGACTATTTTCCTACTGGCTGGGCATTTCACAAAAAAATCGTCCACAGATAACTGGTGAAATATTTCTAGTCAATCAAGCCCAGAGTAATGAGTGGCTGCTAGACTGGCAAAGAGTAAACGGTACACTAGAAAAACTCCTCCCAGCACCTCGCCAAGAAGCTTTATCCGCCAGCATCGATCCAGAAATTAGCGCCTACAGTTTCGATCGCGCAATCATCTGTGACAGTGACGAAACCGCCCAATTCCTGATTGCCAACAACGTCCATTTTGAAAACAACTGCGCCATTCTCAGCATCAGCGGCTATCCCCAAAGCATCTTCGACACAGTAATCGAAATGCTGCGACGCAATGCCGATTTAAAAGTGTATGCGCTGCACGATGCGAATCCTGCTGGAGTTAGTTTAGTCCATCAATTACGAACCAGTCCAAACTGGTTTGCAAATCAAGCCGTCACAATTTTTGATTTAGGCATTTCTCCCCGTCAAATCTTGGAAACTCGCGATATGTTTGTACAGCAATCTCAAACAATGGCACAAAGCGCTCGTCAATTACCCGATGCTGTGAGGCAAGGTTTAACAGCAGAAGAACTCGCATGGTTAGATGCCGGTAATTTCGTGGAATTAGAATCTTTTACGCCGCAGCGGTTGTTGCGGGTGGTGAATTATGGACTTGCTCAGAGTGGCGATCCGCAGGGCAACGACGGCTTAATATTAGCGGATAATTCTGTGGGATATGGCGGCGGCTATGTGTTTGTTTCTGATAGTTTCGGTTGAGGAACAGAGGAGACGGCAATGCCGTTTCCCTACCCCAAAATAATCCGATCGCCAAACAACAGAGGAGACGGCAATGCCGTTTCCCTACCCCAAAATAATCGTAGCAACAGAGGAGACGGCAATGCCGTTTCCCTACCTCAAAATAATCTGATTGCCCGGGATTTAATGCAACCATCGCCCGATTAATGGTAGGGAAACGGCACTGCCGTGTCCTGATTTATTTAATGCAACCATCGCCCGATTAATGGTAGGGAAACGGCACTGCCGTGTCCTGATTTCGGGTAACTTGCCCGTCATTTAAAAACACTCCCTAACGGCGATTCACCTGTAACCAAATTTCCAGTGTTACCAACAGCCACAGCTTCAGCCCGTAGCGGGGAAAAACTTCGCCTCGATAGTTTAGCCATTCCTCAATCAATGCCCGATCGAGGTAAGGTGCGATCGCCGCACGACGATTCAACAGCAACGATCGCGCTTGCCGCTGCCAATCCCTCAAAAACCACTGCTGCATCGACATCACCATCCCACTTTTCGGACGATTCACAATAACATCGGGCAGCAAATCGGCCACAGCAGCCTTGAGCACGGCCTTTTCCTGCGCGCCCGAAAGCTTGTACTCTGGCGGAATTTGCAAACTCAGCGCCACCATCCGCCGATCGAATAGGGGCGATCGAGCTTTTAGCCCCGCAGCAGCCGTCAGATTGTTTACCTTAGTTAAAATGTAATCGGCCCCTTTGTACTCAATATTCAGCCGCATCAACCGATTCAAAAAAGTCGTTTCTGTCTGTTGCAATTCCTGTGCAAACACCGAAGGCGCATCTTTTACCTGATTCCAAACCTCCGGTTTCAGCAAGCGCGGTAAATCCACATAGCATTTTTGAAACGAAGTCAAGTAAGCTGCGATCGGATCGGGTTTACCCTGAATCGAACCATACAAACTATTCAGCAACATCGGCTTATTTTTGGGCCCGCCAAAACACGGATCGCCACCTTCCCCATTCAGTACCACATCTGCGAATTGTTTTGCCGATCGCCCCAGCAGCAAATTGGGCACCGTCAAGCCTTCCCCCACCGGATCGTCCATAGCAGCCAGCGTTTCCGGTAGCAACTCCCAAATTTGCTTGGGCGAAACTTCTAAAATATGGTGCTCGGTGCCGCAATGTGCTGCGACGATGTTGGCAAATTCAATCTCGCTGGGATATTCGGCGCCAAAGTGCATCGAAAAAGTGTGCACTGGCCGATCGTGCAACCGGGCTGCGATCGCAGTCACGCAACTTGAATCAATGCCACCCGAAAGGTATGCTGCGACAGGTTCCCCGGCTGGTAGCCCTTCTTGCACCAGTTGTTCCAAGAGCGATCGCACTTGTTGACTGTGCCATTCCAAAGGGCGATCGGCGTTAGTAATTTGCTCCTGCGGTTCCCAATATCTCTGCGCTTTAACATCCGGTAAATACAAGTAGCTACCAGGGCGCAACTCTCGCACTCCTTCCCACAGCGTTTGCGCTCCGGGTACAAAGGCACAGCACAAATAGTCGCGCAAAGCAACTAAATCGAGTGTGCGATCGTGATACGAATTGAGCGATCGCAGTCGAGGCGCAATCCAGCGAGTATTTCCCGCACGGGTGTAATACAGCGTTTTGGCTCCGACGCGATCGCGCCCGATACAAAGCGTTTGCTCTTCTCTATCCCATACAGCCAGCGCAAACTGTCCTTCTAGCAAGCTAAGAGTTTGAGGGCCGGATGTTTCCCATAACTGCCCGACGATCGCCAAATCGCTCAATCCATCGGTATCAATCTGTTTTTTGAGCAGCAAAGTGCGATCGAAGCAGCAGTCACCCACCAGCACAAATCGCTGATTGGGGCTGAAGGTGGGTTCAGCTCCAATTATGGCAAAACCGGCGGTTTCCCAAGTTGCAGGGTGCGATCGGGTGGCAGTCCCCCAAGCGATCGCCCAATTCGGGTTAATCGACTTCTGATTTTCCATCGATTTATATCCGGTTGTATCGGAATAATTAAACCGCGAAGGCGCAAAGGACTCGAAGGAAGTACCCCCTGCCCCCCCAAGGGGGGAAAGAAGAAGATGCTGTTCTTTCTTCGCGCTCTTCGCGTCTTCGCGGTTCGTTTAATCTTACTCCATAACAGAACTTTATATAATACAATTCCGATTAAAAAACATTAGAAAGCAACTTATAAATCAAGCGAAATACGGCTGTTGCCGCGATCGCCCCCAAAGCCCCCAAACATCCCACAAACAACACGCCAACCATCGGAGAACCGGGATAAATCATAGTTGCGGCCTTCTGCCAAGCCGGGAAAAACCACAGCACAGCCAGAGTACCAGCACCAATAATCAGCATCTCAGTTTGTTCGATCGCCCTGCGGTACTGAGCGTAAATCAGCCCCCCCACGATCGCACCCAGCAACCCGATACTCAAGCCCGGAGATGGCAGCCAACTCGTCAGGGCGATCGCCAGCAACGCCCCCTCAAAACCCGTAAACGCAGCCCCACGCAAAACCTCCCAAATCGAAAAAGCCCCTCTCGGCCGAGGTTGCAGACTTCCCGGAGGAGTCACAGCAACAGGCAGAGGAGGCGGCAGAGGAGGTGGTAGCTGCACAGGAGGTAGGGGGGGCGGAGTCTGCACAGCAGGCGGCTGCACGACCACCGTAGGCTGTTGAGAATTGTATTTCAGAGCCGCTTGCACCTCCGCAGCAGATTGATAGCGCTGACTCGGAGCCGGCAACAACATTCGATCGAGAACTTCAGCCAAACGCGGGCTTACCTGCACCCTAGAACGCCAATTCCACTGATTTTGATAACTATCAAACAACTCCGTCGGCTGCAAATCGGTCAACAAAGTAATGCAAGTCACAGCCAAAGCATAAAAATCCGTTGCCGGATAAACTTCTTGCCCGCTCATCTGTTCTGGCGGAGCGTAACCCAAAGAATAAATACCAGTAGAAGCCTTAGAACTGCCCGCAGTTTGCGTCACCTGTTTGACAGCCCCAAAATCTAATAAATAAAGCCGACCATTTTTAGCCCGCATAATATTAGCAGGTTTAATATCTCGGTGAATCGAACCGCGAGAATGCACAAAATCGAGAACCTTCAAAATTTCTCCCAGCACCTCCAGCGTTTGGGCCTCCGAAAACTTACCCTTAGCAGCAAGTTCTTCCTCCAAATTTTCACCGTCAATAAATTCTTGAACCAAATAGAAAAACTGATCGTTGTTCCCCCCTTGCAAACTCGGAACAGTCAGCTCAAAAAACGCCAGCAAACTCGGAATTTGCGAATGTTCGTTTCCCAGTTCTTCCAGCACCGCCGCTTCCCGTTCAAACAGAGTATGAGCGATTCTTAGCTGTGCCGGAGTCATATTTGCCGACGGCTGCAAAAGTTTAGCCACGCACTGCCGCATCGCCGGAGTGTAGCGGTCTCTAGCCAAAAATGCCGCCCCAAAACCGCCTTGACCCAACAACCTCGCGGGCAAATAGCGGCCGCTCAAAATTAGGGGCATCCCGCAAGTCGTGCAAAACTTTTGCTGCACAGTTTTCAGCAGGGAACTATCATCGAGGTCTGCAAAATTGTTTTGAGGGCGCGGGCAGGCCGGGCGGGTGCAGTAAACTTCCATTGTGGTTTGCTCATTGGTCTTAGGGAATTGGTCATCGGGCTCTAGCGAAGCGGAGGGATTGGTCATCGGGCCGATGCCCGCGCGGGGAATTAGGAATTGGTAATTGGGAATTGTAATTGGTTTAATTCCTAATTCTAGGCGGTCAAACTTTTTAAGACTAATCCCAGTTTGTTTTACCCTCTTTATCTAGTTTTGGTATTAGGTTTTGGCATCAAAAAAGCCAATTACCGATTTCCGATTTCCGATTCTCGATTCCCAATTTATTCATTTTTCCAAGGGTTCTCAAACCGGATTTTTATTTATAAACTAACCGCGAACTACTAACTGCCAACGACCTCACAAATTAATTTCCCGCCGAGTTGGGAGTTACTATTTCTATCAGAGGCAAATCGATCGCCGGAGCTGCTTTTTTTTCTGAAATGGTGGAATAAGTAGTAAACAGGGGCAGAATTTCATTGCTGAAAGCCTCTGCTGCTTTAGAACGGTAGCGGTTGGGGTTGCAAATCAGGGACAAAATCCGCGTTACTAACACTTCGTCCATTTTAGATTTGTGCAAAACGCCCATCAGCAACTCTTTTTCGATCGCCGAAACCGACACAAAAGCAGCGCCTAGACCCGACTGAACCGCATTTTTAATAGCTTCGATCGAATTTAGCTCCATCTCGATTTTCAGGCGGCGCGTGTCAATGCCGCAGCGAGTCAGTACCTGATCGATGACTTTGCGGATAGTAGACTGGGAGTCTAGGGAAATAAACTGCAATTTATAAAGGTCTTCTTTTTGGATACTTTCTTGTTGTACCATCGGGTGAGACGGAGGCAGAATCAGAGCCAGTTCGTCCTCTGCGTAAGGAACAATTTCTAAAGCTTCTACAAGTTCGGTAGGAATTTCTCCGCCTACAATTGCTAAATCGATTTGCCCGTTGGCCACACTCCACGCGGTGCGGCGGGTAGAGTGAACGTGAAGCTGTACCGCTACATCCGGGTACTTTTGCCGGAACATCCCGATCATCCTGGGTAGCAAATACGTCCCGGTTGTTTGAGAAGCGCCGACTATCAAAGTACCGCCTTGGAGATTTTGCAAGTCTTCGAGAGCTCGACAAGTTTCTTGACAAAGCGATAAAATTTTCTCGCCGTAACTCAGCAGCAGGTGTCCGGCTTCGGTGAGTTGAGCCCTGCGCCCCCCCCTGTCAAACAGTGGCACGTCCAACTGTCTCTCTAGGTTTTGCACCTGCAAGCTAACTGCGGGCTGGGATACGTAGAGGCTGTCGGCGGCGCGTTTGAAGCTTCCTTCGGAGGCGATCGCCTTGAGAATACGTAACTGGTCTAAAGTGAAAGGAAGGTCAGACATATATCTAAATTGTCAGTTGTCAGTTGTCAGTTGTCAGTTGGTAGGGGCGGTGGATGGTGCGTGCCCGCCCTCTTAGTTGTCAGTTGTCAGTTGTCAGTTGTCAGTTGTCAGTTGTCAGTTGTCAGTTGTCAGTTGTCAGTTGTCAGTTGTCAGTTGTCAAGAAAGCAGTGGGCAGCGGGCAGTTGTCAAGAAAGCAGTTGTCAGTTGTCTGTAGCTGCGAATTGGCTGAGGGCTAATGACTAATGACTGATGACTAATGACTAATGACTGATGACTGATAACCGCTGAATGCTCCTATAGATACTTTGTGACACAACTTGGCCACGAATCAATAACTTTTCTTAATATTTGCAATGACGATCGACTTAGCGCTTGACTCCCACTTAGTTATTCTGGGACTTTTATTCGGTTTTGCGATCGCCCACAGCGGTTTAGCAGCCCTCCGGCCAACAGGTGAAAAGCTGATGGGGGCTAGACTTTACCGGGTTTTGTTTGCCCTTGTCAGTTTGCCGCTGGCGGTAATTCTGATTGTCTATTTTTTCAACCACCGCTACGACGGCGTGCAGCTTTGGCAAGTACAGGGAGTGCCCGGAGTTAAACCCGCAGTTTGGATACTTTCAGCAATTTCCTTTCTGTTTCTGTACCCCGCAACCTTCAACCTCCTAGAAATTGCCGCCGTCCAAAAGCCGGAAGTTCACCTCTACGAAGCCGGGATCATCCGCATCACCCGTCACCCGCAAATGGTGGGACAGGTGATTTGGTGCGTGGCCCACACCCTGTGGATTGGCACTAGCTTTACCCTCGTCACTTCCATCGGTTTGGTACTTCACCACCTGTTCGGAGTGTGGCACGGCGACCAGCGGCTGCGGGCGCGTTTTGGGGAATCCTTTGAAACCATCAAATCTCAAACCTCAATTATTCCATTTTTGGCCATCCTGCAAAAGCGTCAAACCCTTGATTTGCTTGAGTTTATGCGTCCTTCCTACCTAGGTGTAGTTATTTTTACGGGCCTGTTGTGGAAAATTCATCCTTTTTTGATGCGTGTCACTGGGAACATATACTGGTAGCATGATCCCTAGGATAGAAAAAAAATTATTAAATTCTGAGGGCTCATGGTGTTGTCGGTTAGCGAACGCACTTTTGCACAAGAGGTTTTTCAAGCCTCTACCCCCGTTTTAGTTCACTTTTGGGCACCTTGGTGCGGTTTGTGCCGCGCGATCGACCCTACGCTTGCGACTTTTGATGCACAGTGGGCAGGAAAAGTCAAGCTCCTAGGGGTGAATGCCGACCAAAGTTTGAAGTTAGCCAACACTTATCGGCTGACAAGTCTGCCGACTCTGATTTTGTTTGAGGGCGATCGAGTTCGATTTAGATTTGAACACTATCAAGGACGCGAGGAACTGCGGCGGACTCTCGATTCTTGGATGCTAGCCACTGTGAATTCTCCCCAAACTCAACGCCTGCAACCGCAGCAAGCAGTTAACAGGTAATCTCGTTTCCGGTTGTATCTGAATAATAAAATCGAGTCAACAGTTAACGCTCAACCATTCAGTTTTTCGACCCGCCCGTCAACAGTCAGTAGGGGCGGTGCCTGTGAGTGCGGGCCCTCTTAACAGTCAACAGTCAACAGTCAACAATCACCTGACGGTGCAACCGGAATTGATATAACAGGTCAACAAAGACATTTGGCCCGCGCGGTAGAAAGTATTTGGAATTCCCCATTTATTCGATCGACCATCCGACGACACCTCAGTAGAGGCAGAAACCGAGTTTTTTTACGAAAATACGGCGTATATCGCCTGATATCGATAAAAACCCGGTTTCTTGACTCGATCGGCTCCAAAAGTGTATTGATTTGTCAATCTATCTTTAGGAATAGATTGAAAGCGAACAAGATCGATCGGGAAAAAACAAAGCAGTTCTCAAGCATTGTCGATCGGCAATACTGAAAAATTGGAGCGAGTATTTTTGCCCAGTGGCGCAGGCGTGTGTCACAATTGTTTACAGTTTTGGCAATATCTAGTAGAAACTTTAAACAACCTATCAGTCATGGAACTGCTTTATCTATACGCTTGGCTGATTCCAGTCCTGCCGCTGGCAGGCGCAATGCTAGTAGGTTTAGGCTTAATCACCTTTAACCAGGCAACCAACAAACTCCGACAAGCGAATGCGATTTTAATCGTCTCCACGCTGGGAGGGTCAATGGTACTATCTTTCGCATTGCTGTGGAGTCAACTACAGGGCCACGCACCCTACACCCGCAATATTGAGTGGGCCTCTGCTGGCGACTTCTCGCTAAAAATGGGCTATATCATCGACCCCCTGACGGCGGTAATGCTGGCGATCGTCACCACGGTCGCCTTTTTGGTGATGATTTACACCGACGGGTACATGGCTCACGATGACGGGTACGTGCGATTTTACGCCTACCTCAGCATCTTCAGCGCCTCAATGTTAGGTCTAGTCCTCAGCCCGAACATCATTCAGGTTTACATTTTCTGGGAACTCGTAGGTATGTGTTCATACCTGCTAGTCGGATTTTGGTACGATCGCAAACCCGCAGCAGACGCTTGCCAAAAAGCCTTCGTCACCAACCGCGTCGGCGACTTCGGCCTGCTGCTGGGCATCCTCGGCATTTACTGGGCCACCGGCAGCTTTGAATTTGAGGTGATGGGCGAACGCCTGCACTCCCTAGTCGAATCCGGGGCCCTTTCGGCGACTCTAGCGACAATCTTCGGTGTTTTGATCTTTTTGGGCCCAGTCGCCAAATCCGCTCAATTCCCCCTCCACGTCTGGCTCCCAGACGCAATGGAAGGCCCCACACCGATTTCAGCCTTGATTCACGCGGCCACGATGGTAGCCGCCGGAGTCTTCCTGATCGCTAGGATGTACCCAGTATTGGAAGGTCTGCCTGAAGTCATGAATCTGATCGCCTGCACCGGCTGTTTTACAGCATTCATGGGTGCTTCGATCGCAATTACGCAAAATGACATCAAAAAAGGCTTAGCCTACTCCACCATCTCCCAATTGGGCTACATGGTCATGGCAATGGGCGTCGGCGCCTACAGTGCCGGACTGTTCCACTTAATGACCCACGCTTACTTCAAAGCAATGCTGTTCCTGTGCTCGGGTTCAGTCATTCACGGCATGGAAAATGTCGTCGGCCACAACCCAGCTCTGGCTCAAGACATGAGAGTCATGGGCGGCTTGCGTAAATATATGCCAATTACCGCTTCTTGCTTTTTAATCGGTAATTTAGCAATCTGCGGCATTCCGCCCTTTGCAGGTTTTTGGTCAAAAGACGAAATCCTCGCCCAAGCTTTTCACGCTAATCCCGCTCTCTGGGCGGTGAGTTGGCTGACTGCGGGCATGACCGCGTTTTATATGTTTCGGATGTATTTCAGCACCTTTGAGGGCGAATTCCGGGGCAATAACAGCGCCATCAAGCAACGACTCCTACAACCGAATCTGGTTTTCGGCCCCGGAGCGATGAATGTTAAGGAATTGGCACCCACTGGCGAAAGTCACGGCGAACACGACCATTTTCCTCACGAATCTCCTCTGACAATGGCTCTGCCGTTGGTGTTGCTGGCTGTACCTTCAGTATTTATCGGTTTTGTCGGTACGCCGTTTGCTAATTATTTCGAGCAGTTTGTGCGCGCGCCAGGGGAATCTCTCGAAGAAGTTTTGCAACACGCGGCTGAGTTTGATTTGACGGAATTCCTCATCATGGGCGGGAGCTCTGTAGGTATTGCTTTGCTTGGCATTACTTTGGCTTCTCTGATGTATTTGAGCCGGAAAATTGACCCGAGTGCGGTAGCTGCAAAAATCAAACCGCTTTACGAGTTCTCTCTCAACAAGTGGTATCTCGACGATATCAACGAAGTTCTCTTTGTCAAAGGCAGCCGCCGTTTAGCGCGACAAGTCATGGAAGTGGATTTGCGAGTTGTCGATGGTATTGTCAACTTGACAGGGTTTCTGACTCTAGTTACGGGCGAAGGTTTGAAATACTTTGAAAGCGGTCGCGCTCAATTTTACGCCCTGATCGTGTTTGTCGCAGTTCTGGGTTTTGCGATCGTTTCGGGAGTCAGTTAAATCTGTAGGGAAATGGCAATGCCTATTGGTCTCAACAATCGCCTGAAACCTTTTGTCTTTCTCCTTTACTGCCGAGGTCTGATCCCCCTAAATCCCCCTTAAGAAGAGGGACTTTGAGCAGATTCTTGTCCCACCCCCTACTCCCCTTTTTAAGGGGGGCTAGGGGGGATCTGGCCTCGGAGATCGACGAGAGATACAAAGGTTTTCAGGCGATTGTTGAGACGCCTTGGGCGAAGCGAAGCGGAGGGATTGCCGTATCCCCACCAAGAGATATTTTAAGAAATGCTATTAGCTCAATAACTCACAATTGACAATTAGCCAATAGATGTACATCTTTGATTAAACTCAATTTGTGCGATCGCACAAATTGTCGCAAATATAGCAAAAACAAATGTTTCGTATAAAGAAAGTATAAAATTTATAGGAAAACGGTTAAAATATGTTTAAACCTAATAGTTGATGGCTAATTTTAAAACGCAATGGATACAGCTAATTTCCCCTGGTTAACAACAACAATTCTGTTTCCCATTGCTGCGTCCTTGCTGATTCCTTTGATTCCCGACAAGGATGGCAAGACGGTGCGCTGGTATGCACTAATTGTAGGTTTGATCGATTTTGCTCTGCTTGTTTACGCTTTTTGCACTCATTACGACTTCAGCAATCCAGATTTGCAACTGGTAGAAAGCTATACTTGGGTACAGCAACTCGATTTAAATTGGTCGGTGGGTGCTGACGGTTTGTCGATGCCGCTGATTTTGCTGACTGGTTTTATTACTACGCTGGCTACTTTAGCAGCTTGGCCAGTCACATTTAAACCGAAGCTTTTTTACTTTTTGATGCTGGTCATGTACGGCGGACAAATCGCAGTTTTTGCCGTACAGGATATGTTGCTGTTTTTCCTAGTTTGGGAACTGGAATTAGTCCCTATTTACCTAATTTTGTCCATCTGGGGCGGCAAGAAGCGCCTCTACGCAGCAACTAAGTTTATCCTGTACACCGCAGGCGGTTCGCTGTTTATTTTGGTGGGTGCGCTGACGATGGCGTTTTATGGCGATACCGTGACTTTCGATATGCGGGCGATCGCGCTTAAAGACTTCGCCCCCAATATAGAATTGCTTCTGTACGCAGGTTTCTTAATAGCCTACGGCGTCAAACTGCCAATTTTTCCCCTCCACACTTGGCTCCCCGACGCTCACGGCGAAGCCACCGCACCCGCCCATATGTTGCTAGCAGGAATTCTCCTGAAAATGGGCGGTTACGCTTTACTGCGGATGAATGCGGGAATGCTCCCCGACGCTCACGCTACCTTCGCACCGCTGTTAGTAATTTTGGGCGTAGTTAACATTGTTTACGCCGCCTTAACTTCTTTTGCTCAGCGCAATTTGAAGCGGAAAATTGCTTATTCTTCGATTTCGCACATGGGCTTTGTGCTGATTGGGATAGCTTCGTTTACCGATTTGGGAATTAGCGGTGCAATGCTGCAAATGGTTTCCCACGGTTTAATCGGGGCGAGTTTGTTCTTTATGGTAGGTTGCACTTACGATCGCACCCACACCCTCATGCTCGACGAAATGGGCGGTGTCGGGCAGAAAATGCGTAAGGTTTTTGCAATGTGGACTGCTTGTTCTATGGCTTCTTTGGCTTTGCCGGGAATGAGCGGTTTTGTAGCAGAATTGATGGTATTTGTGGGCTTTGCAACCAGTGATGCTTACAATCCGGTATTTAAGGTTTGTGTGGTATTTCTAGCTGCTGTCGGCGTAATTTTGACTCCGATTTATCTGCTGTCGATGCTGCGGGAAATCTTCTACGGCCCGGAAAACAAGCAATTGGTGGAACACGAAGAGTTGGTGGATGCGGAACCGCGAGAAGTGTTTATTATTGCGGCTCTGTTAGTGCCGATTATTGGCATTGGTTTGTATCCAAAGATGCTGACTCAGGTTTACGATGCGACTACTTCACAGTTGACTGCAAAGTTGCGGGCTTCTGTACCGTCTCTGGTGGCTAAGGCTGCTGATAAAACGGTGGCTCTGCGCGCTCCGGCGATCGAGCCGAGCAAGTTGTGATTTAAACTGGATTTAGGAATAAAACCCCCAAACCATTTTAAAGATAGGGTTTGGGGGTTTTCTATTTTGTTTTGGGCTGGAACTTGTCTATTAGGTTTGCATCAATTTGCGATGATGTTATCTTTGAGATGTTTAGTCTTAACAATTTCATACTCAAACACAATGACAGACTATATTAAAGAGCATTATGTCAAGCCACTTTATCTCAAGGTTTTACACGGTAACTTTTTAGGGATTGGTAAAGATATAGATGCGTTTGTGGACTTGACAAAAGTTGCTCTAGATGAAGTAACTGACAAAGAACTGATCCAGATGTATAACGGTTGTTGGAGACATACAATTACCGCAAGTTGGTTTTGTGGAATTGGGCGCTTTCCACAACATCTCAAGAAAATTGAAACTTTGCTGATTCCAAGCCGAACTTGTTATGCAGGACAATTTCATTGTTTTGCGTTAGCTCGTCTTGACAATGCTGAGTCGGTAAGAATTTTGCGATCGTATTTAGACACATACTTACCCGTTGGCGCTCGACAATACGACCAAAAATGGGCTATTGGAGCATTATGGTGGTTAGATCGCAGGCATGGAACAGATTATGCACAGGTTTATCTAGAAAACCCCGATAATTGGAAACTTGGATATCGAGACCAAGAGTATGGGACACTAAGCGCAGAGGAAGGAATTCTCCACTTTCAAAAGGTTATGGACTTTGTAGACAAATATTTCCCAGAATTTACGGCGTAGATAGCTCCGCTTTCTAGATATCGATTTGCCAGGAAGAAGCGATAATAGATAATATGCCATTTTAATTCTAAGAGTGTGCTAGCCATGACTGAGTTACTGGAGCGTGCGATCGCTAAGTTGAAAACCTTGTCTGCAAGTGAGCAAGATGCTTTAGCGAAGCCCTCGAAGAGGATCGCCTCAATGATTTTGGAAGAACTTCAAGACGATCTAAAATGGGATCGAGCATTTGCGAGTTCTCCCGATGCTCTTGCCAAACTTGCAGCCTCCGCAATGGCTGAGTATCACGCAGGTAAAACCCAAAAACTCGATCCAGAAACCTTGTGAAGTAGTGAGCTATCATATCCATAACAAGAGCAAGAGTTATAAAAAAGAGGAAATGTATGCAAACAATCCTTTTGAGTCGTGAAGAAGTCGCTCGTCGTGCGAAACATTTGTATGAAAGCACCATCCGCCAAAAAATTGAATTAGAAGAGAATATTGGCAAGATGGTCATCATTGATATAGAAACAGGTGACTACGAAGTTGATAAAACTGGGCTAAAAGCCGCACGTAGTCTGATGGCAAAGCATCCGTATGCTCGACTTTTTGGCATTCGTATTGGTTACAATGTGGCTGCTTCGTTGGGTGGTGTAATGGAGCGTGTCAACAAGTGATTTCTGGTATTGTGACGGATCGGCACGCGATCGTCGCGTTGACGTTTCTCCTCCCAAGCGGCTCTACTTTCCCGATCGAGTTTGTCATAGATACGGGCTTCACTGACTACCTATGTTTGCCACCGGAGGCAGTTACCTTACTGGGGTTGCCGTTTCTGTACGATATGCCTGTAAACTTAGCAGATAACAGTGAAGTCCTAGTAGCAGTTCACGAAGCAATCATCCTTTGGGACGGGGAAGAACGAGAAGTTCGTGTATTTGCTACAGGGCGAAGGCCTCTGATTGGAACTGCTTTGCTGGACGAGCAAGAACTTGTGATTCAGTTCACTGAGGGGGGGTTAGTGACGATTGATGAGTTGTAGTTTCCAACGCTCGATCGCAAAACCCAATACTTTAAAATTACCATTTGGTCGATCGCCATTCAATTCGGTACGATCGCCCTTTTAGTTTCTAGCATTATTTTTTTAGGGAAAGTGCGAGCTTTGGAAAGGTCGATCGCACCCTCGCAAGTTTCGATTCGCTCAACTTGCCAGGAAGAAGCGATAATAAATAATATGCCATTTTTATTGTAAGAGTGTGCCAACTATGACTGAGTTACTTGAGCGTGCGATCGCTAAGTTGAAAACCTTGTCTGCAAGTGAACAAGATGCGATCGCCTCAATGATTTTGGAAGAACTTCAAGACGATCTGAGATGGGATCGAGCATTTGCGAGTTCTCCCGATGTTCTTGCTAAACTTGCAGCCTCCGCAATGGCTGAGTATCACGCAGGTAAAACCCAAGAACTCGATCCAGAAACATTGTGAAGTCTCGTACTACAACCGAATTCCGTACATCTTTTGCCACACTGCCAAAACAAGTTCAAGAGCAAACACGCGAAGCATATCGCCAATTCAAGGAAAACCCAAGTTATCCAAGTCTGCGTTTCAAAAAAGTGCATCCAGAGTTACCAATCTACTCTGCTCGAATTAGCAACAACTATCGAGCCGTTGGTCAGTTGGATGGAGATACCGTGATCTGGTTTTGGGTAGGTTCACACGCAGAGTACGACAGGTTGCTATCTCACTTATAATGGTTATTTCATCTACTTTAGTTTAACTTTATCAGAACGTTCACTGCGGTTGTTGAGAAAGACCATGAAACTGCTTTTGAGCTTTATACTGAGGCATTTTTATGTTGAACGAGACAGTTGATGAAATCCAGCGCGATCCTTCAAAGTATCTGCGTCAAGTGGAAGCAGGTGCAACTTTTGTTATCCTGCTTGCAGATAAGCCGATCGCCGAACTAAGACCTATTTCTAGCAGCAAGCAATTACGACCATTCGGTTTGTGTGCAGGCGAGTTTACCGTTCCAGATGATTTCGACGATCCTTTGCCGGAAGATATCCTCAGTGCATTTGAAGGTAAATGAAGATTCTGCTAGATACGCACATCTTTTTATGGTTCATCAGTGGTGACAGTTATCAACAGATGTTCGAGATGCAATTCGCTATCCAGATAATTATGTAGCAGTTCAGGGTTATTTGCCGTCGCACAACTTAACTTAACCGCTGAAGAGTTTTTAGAGTCTTGGTAACATTAAAGGGAATACTAACCAAACTGCAACTCATCCTAAAAACCATCGAAGGTACCCGCATTACTTGCCAAACCATCCCTTGATGACTCATCATTATGTTGATGATTGTTTCATTCTGATAACTCAATTAATATGCGATCGCTCCTCTTGACTCTAGCTCTCATGTGTTTAGCCACCCCCGCTGTTGCCGCAACCTGCGAAGAAAGCTTTCAAAAAAAGGGAGACTTTTTCAATGGTGCTGCCTTTTCTGCGCGTGTTCAGGTTGAGGGATTATCGATAGAAAGAGCATTTTCCCAATTACGACCCATTTTGGCCCGCGAGAGCATCAGAACGATCAGCACCGATGTGAGCGCAGGTGTAATGAAAGCTGAAAATCCCGCAACAGCATTTCAGCGTGCTTTGCCGATCGATGTTTTTGCCTCAGCCGACGGAAATCTATTAACTGTCGAGATGATCTTTACCATTCCCAGCGGCGTGGGCGCAAGTAGGGATACCGTGAAGCGATACTTGTGCGGTGCGCTAAATCAATTGTTGCCCAAAACTACAAACTAATATTTAACCGTAGATCGATCGCCCTTCTCTTCAAGCTCGATCGCTCTTTTAGTTTCCAGTCTGGCGAACTAAAATTGCTTAAGATTCAGCAGGGATCTGGAATGATGAAATAATCGATTGCCGAATGGGGATCTGAATTACAAACTCAGTGCCTGAGCCAGGTGTAGAAAAACACTTGATTTTACCGCGATGTTTTTCAGTAATGATTTGATAACTAATCGACATTCCCAAACCCGTACCTTTACCGATCGCTTTAGTAGTAAAAAAGGGGTCAAAAATGCGCTGCTTCACTGGGTCTGGCATACCGATTCCGTTATCAGCGATCGCCACCTCCACCCATTGATTGTCGATCGCAGAAGTCCGAATCGTAATCTGGTTTGGGGTATCTTTAAGCTCCTGATAGGAGCGTTTGGTATTCATCTCATCTAGGGCATCCAAAGCATTCACCAAAATATTCATGAATACCTGATTGAGTTGTCCGGGGAAACATTCCACCTTCGGCAATGTGTCATAGTCTTTGATTACTACCACGGCTGGACACTCTGGTTTATCTTTGAGCCGGTGTTGCAAAATCAGCAATGTACTTTCAATTCCCTCATGAATATCAACATCTTTGAAGTCTGCTTCATCCATGCGAGAAAAATTTCGCAACGAGAGAACAATACTGCGAATTCGATCGGTGCCTACCTTCATAGATGAAATTATCTTTTGGATATCTTCTGTGAGGAATTCCAAATCAATTTCCTCTGCCATTGCTTGCACGTCTGGATCGTTGCTGGGATGGCGCTGTTGATAGAGTTCGATCATCTGCAGCAGATCTTGGGTGTATTCGTCCAGGTAGGTGAGATTACCGTGGATGAAGTTGACCGGGTTATTGATTTCATGGGCAATTCCCGCAACCAACTGTCCCAAGCTAGACATTTTTTCGCTTTGGATAACTTGCATCTGAGCTTTTTGCAGTTCGTTGAGGGTCGTCTCCAGTTCTTTAGCTTGTGCAGTGGAGGAGATTGCTAGTTCTTCGATCGCAGCAACCTGGGGCAGACTTGTCCAGCAAGCAATTGCCACCCCCACAAATGCCAGCGTCATCAACACAATAATCAGCAGATAGGGATTGTTGGTTCCGGCTTCTACCCGCAGCCAGGATCTGATCAGCCAACTGATCGTCGCTGTACCACAAATCAGCGCGATCAACATTGCAACCTGAAACACTATAAAATCTTCGTTTTTAGGAGGAATTACTGGCTTGGTATGGAGTCGATCCCACCACGGTAAGTGCAAAGGTGCCCAAGGAATCCGCCGAATTGCCGCGTCGATCGCGATCGCTGCTAACGGCAACAGCAATCCGAGACCAAAATCCATCCATCCCCAGGCAACACCACCCACCACCAGGGAAATGAACTCCACCACCAGTAATGCTAAGGATAGTCGCCCCCAACGCACGACTGGATCGTTGCGCTGCATCCACAGCCCCAAGTGGAACCCCATGATAGAAATGAAAAAACTCACCCCTGACACCACGACAATTCGAGTGGTGTTGCCCCAGACTAAAAATCCTAAACTACAGATAAAGGTTAGCAGCAGGGCGGGTTCTAGGGAACCCCGACGGGACACTGCACCAAACACTGGAGACAACAGCCCATCCTGCGCGAGTTGGAAAAGGATGCGGGGCGTATTGCAAACGCTAGTGGCAGATCCCAACAAACAGCTAGCAGCAACCAGCAAAGTGACTATGACAGGGGCAGCGTCTCCCCAGAAAGGCTTGGCAGCCACCAAGAAATTGCCGTACAAATTGCCTTCTAAACCGGAAGCGGTTGCCAACTGCACCAACACTAAAGTGCCACCGACAAACACCAGAGGCATGAACCAGGCAACCCAAGACAGGGCCTTGAGGGTGTCTTTTGGGTGGAGACTGTCTGCTACAAAGGATGAAGCTGTGTCACAGCCATAGAAGCTATAAGCGGCAAACAAGTACCATTTCAGCCAGTCCTGGACACTGATGGCATCAATGCTGCTGGGCAAGAGTCCGGGGCTTTGGGGCGCAAAGGCAAGCCAGCCTAAACCCTGAACGCAGAAGAGGAGTAAAAAGCCGATCGAAGGAAAGACAAAAAAGAGGTGCAGAATGGCGACGGCGCGGGTGCCACTGAATGCTAAAAAGTAAGCGATCGCAGTAAAACCGATCTCAAACACTTTTTCTGGAATACTCAGCCCCATCGGTTCTAAATGGAATTGGATCAAATCTGTGATGACGATCGCATTAATGGTCGGAAAGGAAACCCACCCCAAGAAGTAGGCAATCCCCAAGTAGCGGGAAAGGGCAGGGTAACGATCGAGCAGTCGCGTAATGTAATTGGGTGTTCCCCCAGATATATCTGGATATTTCTCACCCAAACTCTGAACTTGAAGGTTAAACAGAATTCCGACGATCGCACCAGGAATCCAGACCAACAGCGATGCCGAGCCAATTTCTGCTTGCATCGACGGCGCTAAGGTAAACCACATAAGATATCCAACTACACTAAACCCCCAAGCTTCCGCAGAGGACATGGTGCGCCGGAGGCGATTCAGAAATGGCAAGCGATCTATTTCCATAACCAGTAAATCGGGGTAATCGTGTTGTGATACAAGTGTAATTTCCACAATCAAGAAAAAAACAAATACCTAGTGTTTCCTTCTAGAAATGAAAATTCTCAGCTCGATCTGATGTAGCGATGAAAGATTGAGGCAATCAGTTGAGGTTGCCAGCGATCGTAATACTCAATACCAAATACTTCAAAATTACCAGTGAATCAAGCGCCATTCAATGAGCGTGCGTTAGCGAAGCTTGCAGAAGAGGATCGCTCTCTTAGTTTCTAGTCCGATCGTTCTTTTTTGTGAGACATATAGATATCCTATAATTAAAGCTGTTGGTGTCGTACTACAATGATTTCTATGCTACAAATTACAAGCTGAATACCGAGCGACAGTGGGACATTACCATGAGAATTGACCGACTAGAAATCGAAAACTTCAAGAAATTTTCAGACTATACTCTTGACTTGCATCCCCAATTTACCTTGCTAGTTGGGGACAATGGCACAGGTAAAACGACGATCCTCGATGCTTTGGCGATCGCGGCTGGAATTTGGCTGGTCAACTCCCCCGACACAACCCTCAACAATAGCCGCCGTAACATTCTTCCCTCAGAAATTCGCTTAGAAGCCATCGAATCCGGCACCATCACCCAATTTATAGAACGAAAACCCGTCCAGATTAAAGCGATCGGCACGATTAACAGTCAGCCAGTCCAATGGCTCAGACAAATCAAAACTAACGGCTCTAGAACCTCCAACACAGCCAAACAAGCTCTAGAAATTATCTCCACTTTATTTCAACAGGTTGAAGCAGGCGAAAAAATTTGGCTACCCATCATCGCCTACTACGGAGCAGGTCGAGCTTGGCTACCCTCCAACCAACGTGACCCCAAAGCAACTACCCATACCAGCCCCGCCCGCCGTTGGGATGCCTTCTATGACTGCTTTGAAGAACGGATTAGAATCGCCGATCTCCATACTTGGTTCCTGAAAGAAGCGATCGCTTCGGTCAATCGACAGGGACAAATGCGCCCTGGTTACAACGTGGTAAAGTTTGCTATTTTGCATTGTATTCCCAACGCAGATGACCTATGGTTTGATCCAGAGCGATCGGAAATTGTTGTTTCCATCCAAGGCAACCCCCAACCCTTTAGTAACCTTAGTGCAGGTCAAAAAATGATGGTAGGTCTAATTGCCGATATTGCCATCAAAATCGTTACTCAAAATGCCTCTTTCCTATCAGAATATATATCTATTCAAGAATTGCCTCTGATTTTGCAAGAAACACCAGGGCTAGTCTTAATTGATGAAATAGATGTACATCTCCATCCGAAATGGCAACGTCAAGTTGTGAATGACCTCACCAAAACCTTCCCCTCAATCCAGTTTGTTTGCACTTCCCATTCGCCGCTTGTTATTGGTGAAGTCGAAGCAAGCTGTATTAGAAACCTCGAACGTGATGAAGAAACTGGCAAAGTTGTTTCTACAATTCCCTTAGAATCTTATGGTCTTGATGCCAACCGAATACTAGAGGAGCAGATGGGATCGTCAGAACGTAATCAAGAGGTCGCAGACAAGCTTCACGCTCTTTTTAGACTAATTGATAATGAGAATTTTGATGGTGCACGTAAAGCTATGATTCCCATTGGTGAAAAAATTGGACACCAAGCTCCTGAGATTACTCAAGCTCGATCGCTGATTAAATTCTTAGAAGGTAATGAATGAGAAATATCCAGAAAAAGACCGAACCAACGTCGTTGACACAGCATCGCTGCAATACAAATACTGACTATGATAACTATGCCGAAAAAGATGACCTGAGAGCAAGTCTGGTGAGCGAGCAAAGAGGAATTTGCTGTTACTGTATGCAACGGATTTGTCCTGACTCAGAAAACATGAAAATTGAACACTGGCAAAGCCAAGATATATACCCTCAGAGACAGCTAGAATACAATAATCTCCTTGGGGCTTGTCGAGGAGGAGAAGGGCAAAAGAAAGATCAACAGCACTGTGACACAAAAAAAGGAAATCTCGATCTAACTTTTAACCCTGCCAATCCATCTCATAACGTCGAAGGTAAAATACGTTTCTTGGGAGACGGTACAGTTGAATCAAATGATCTCCAATTTAATAAAGAAATCAAGGAAGTCTTGAATTTGAATGAAGGTGCGTTGGTTCGTAATCGTAAAGGAGTATTAGAAGCCTTTCGCCAAGGATTGATTCAAAAACACCCCTCTGATGCAGATATACGAAAAGCACTACGCAAGTGGAATGGCGATAATGGAGCAGAACTCGAACCATTTTGCCAGGTTGTTGTTTATTATCTTCGTAAAAAGATTGCGAAAATGAAATCAAAATAACTTCTGAATGAACTTTTCAAAATGCGATCGAAGATCTCCTCCCAGAACCGATCGCCATTAGAGGGAGGAGGACGCATCATTCTGTCAGCATGGCACCGAGGGAGAGACAAAACAGATGCTACACGTTGGCTTTGCCAAATCGTTGCAGAATGTTAAATAAATTTTCTTGTGTTTGATGAGAATGATTAGACTGAAACTATAGCAGTTCTCAGTAACATAAGGTACGCCTCTAGATGAGTCGATACAGATTCTGAACGATCGTAATGAATATGTACCAGATGGCAATCGAAATATCAACGAACATTTTGTCAGGCATCCCTCAAATTATAAGCTGCGGGTCAAGTTGGTTGCAAATTGCAGTGAGTGCGTTGCGAAAATAGGTCGATCGACCTAATATTTTTTACTTTCAAATCGATTTCTCATAACTCTTGTGGGGAGTAGGGGTTAGGCATCCTGCCCGCCATAAAGCTTAACATTCTGCCCGCCTGAAACGTTAATTTTGAATAAAGGACAAAGGACAGTTGACAAATTGCGATCGCTCCCCGAGCAGGCATAAAAGATATATGATAATCTTTTACAAATTTTTACGGCTCCATGAGGAACCCGAAAAGATATATCATTATCTTAACCGGATCATTTCTTCCCCAAGGATATGTTCTACTGCTCAAATCCAAGGTGCTCTAATCCTTTCAATCCCGACAACTCTAAATTTTGTCAAAGTTGCGGCGAATCAGACCTCACGCCTCTCTTCAGAAACCGCTACCGCGTGATTCGACTGTTGGGCGAAGGGGGATTTGGCAGAACTTATGAAGCGGTAGATACCGATCGCATGGACGATTCCTGCGTCATCAAGCAGTTTTCCCCCCAAGTTCAGGGAACATCAGCACTTCAAAAGGCTACAGAACTGTTTAAGCAAGAAGCGAAACGGCTTTACGAACTCGGCGAACATCCCCAAATCCCTCGATTAATTGCTTATTTTGAACAAGACAAGCGGCTTTATTTAGTACAAGAGTTGATTGAGGGGCAAAATTTACTGGCTGAATTAACTCAGCAGGGCGCTTTTAACGAAGAAAAAATTTGGCAGTTACTGGCAGATATTTTACCGATTCTGAAATTTGTGCACGATCGCCATGTCATTCACCGAGACATCAAACTTGAGAATATCATCCGCCGCCGCACCTCAGCCAGCTCATCCATGCCAAAAGCTGCAAATTTTCGCAATTCTGCTTTCCGCAGAGGAGGGCGGGGAGAATTAGTTTTGATTGATTTCGGCGTTTCCAAACAAGTGACGGGCTCGCTGATGAGCAAAGTCGGCACCACCGTAGGAACGCCCGGATATTCGCCGATGGAACAAATGCGGGGTCAAGTTTTCCCCGGAAGCGATTTATATAGTTTGGGGATAACTTGTCTCAGACTGCTAACTAAATGTTTGCCACAAGTTGACGGTTCCGATGACCTTTACGATCCGATTAACGGCGGCTGGATTTGGAGAGAACGCTTACCAGCCGGCACAAAAATCAGCAGCGAATTGGCAATAATTTTAGATAAATTAATTCAAGATTATCTCAAAAATAGATATCAATCGGCTGATGAAGTAATCAAAGCTTTAAATCTCTATTCTCTACCTCCCCCACCTCACTGTGGTAAGGGCGGACAACTTACTTTAAATTATCCTCAGCCCAAGGCAGCTCTACCTCCGCTCAATGCTTATTTGACCGAAATTGAACAACTTGCTCTCAATAGTCAGAGCCAGCAAAGCCGACAAATCAACAGCAATATCTCTGTTAATCCGAGTGGAAAATTCCACACCAATCCGCCTCCCAACAAGGGATCGCAAAGTATTGCTACTGTCAAAAGTACCTTTGAATTTCAGGTAGTTACAGTAGACAATCGCGGGCAGCAAACTAATCTTAACAGCCGCAAAGCGCGTTTTTTTGAAGAACATATCGGCAGCGGTACAGTCATGGAAATGGTATCTGTTCCTGGCGGTACTTTCCTGATGGGCAGCCAAAAAGATCGGGGTGACAGCGACGAAAAACCACAGCATTCAGTAACTTTAGCTGCTTTCTATATTGGTAAATTTCCAGTCACTCAGTCGCAATGGACTGCTGTTGCAGCGCTGCCGGAAATTAAAATGTTTCTCAATCCTGAGCCTTCCCGTTTTAAAGGTGTAAATCGACCGATTGAAAATGTATCTTGGTACGAAGCGGTGGAGTTTTGCGCTAGACTTTCTCACAAAACTGGTAAGAAGTATAGCTTGCCTAGCGAGGCGCAGTGGGAATATGCTTGCCGGGGGCAAACTATGACGGCGTTTCACTTTGGGGAAACGATTACTAGCGAGTTAGCAAATTACAACGGAAATGCTAATTATGCTGATGCGCCGAAGGGAGTTTATCGATTTCAAACTACAGATGTTGGCAGTTTTAAACCAAATGCTTTCGGATTGTACGATTTCCACGGCAATGTATGGGAATGGTGCGCGGATGCTTGGCACAGTAATTATAAAGGTGCGCCTGTTGATGGCAGTGTTTGGGAGTCTGGCGGCGACTATTCGCTGAGGTTGTTACGGGGGGGTTCTTGGAACGATCGCCCTCCGAATTGTCGCAGCGCGTGCCGTCTCAGATATCAGCCGGATTGTAAGGCTAGTATTGTAGGTTTTCGTGTGGTTGTTTCTGTTGTTTGATATTGTGTTGGCTTCTATTTTAAACACCCTAAAACAAGTTCGATGGTTCGGATTTTAGTCCTTAAAATCCTAGGACTAAAGTCCGAACTACAAACACCAGTTTCTACCTTAGCTTAATTAGCTTTCTTCTGAGGAGCCATCATGCGTTCTACACTCATAGCAGCCACGCTCAATGTCACTACAGCCATGCCAATAATTGCCAAAGGCTGCAACTTCTCATTGATAATGACAAACCCGAAGAGTGCGGTCATCGCCGGCCCCAAAGTGCCAATTACGGAGGCTAAGGCCGCCCCGGCAAACCGGATAGCAAAATTGTTCAAAAGATAGCTAAACAGCGTCAGCACCCCTAAAATAACGCCTCCAAAAATCAAACCGGGCCATACATTTGGGTCGATTTTAGGAGCTAAATTTTCCGAGAGCGGCACCCACAAACTCAGGGCGGAAAATACAAAAATCGTGGCGAAATTAACTAAACTAAAAGGAATCGGGTGCAGCTTGCCCGCGGCCATTTGCGTCAGCAATACGTAACCTGCAAAGGTAATGCCAGCACCGAGTGCCGCGGCGACTCCCACCCCGACATTGCCGCCGCCGGGAGCTGGCGCTGCAAAACTCGGCCAGCCGGCTAAAATCAAACCTGCGGTAATTCCGCAGATTGCCAAAAAGCCGATCGTGCTTGGGCGAGCGCCAAACAAGATCCAAGAACCGAGTACGGTGACGATCGGGTAAATAAAGAAAATCGTAATCGCAATTCCCGCCGGAATATTGCCGATCGCCAAATAAATCAAAACCTGAGACAAAAACAGAAAAAATGCGCTTCCTAAAACCTTGCTCCACAAAGCGCGATCGCCCGACTGGAACAACCGCCTAATATCTTTCCACACAGAAGGATACAGAAAAGTTGCCAATATTGGCATCAAAGCCATCACCACGATCAGCCGCATCAACAAAATCAACAAAGAATTGCCAAAACCAGGAGTTACAACTCCCGGAACTTCAAACAAGCCAAAAATCATCCGAGGATTTCTGCTTTTAATCAAAATTCTCAAACAAACATTAAACAGCGACAATACCACCGCCGAAGACAAAGCCAGCATCAAACCTGCTTGCACTTGAGAACCGGCTTTAGCAATTGCTGCAGAACCTGAAGAAGGCTGCGACACAGAGTCCCGCGGCGCATCCACAGGTGCTGGCGCTATAGCTGGGGGGCGGACAGAATTAGCTGATACTTCGGGATAGGAATCTCTAGGGTCGAAAGGATTGTCAAGATATTCTTCTTCTTCTTGTTCGAGTTCTTCCCTGATGCGGTTTACAAGATTTTGTAACAGCTCTTCCCCTTGCCGCTCTAGGGTTTGCATATTATTGAGCCGCATGGAAAGCTCGCTTTCATAGCTGCTCAAATCTTGTTCGAGCATCTGGAAACTGCGATCGATCCTTTGATCCAGCGCCGCCAGCAACTCCGAGGCCCGTTCGTCGTAGTTGCTCGGCGGCATCGGTATCGGGAATTCGCCACTGGGAATCGGGCTGCTGAGAGAATGTCCCGAGTTAGCACTGAGTTCGCTGAACCGCTGCACCAACAAATCCTGCAAATTGTGAGCCAAAACTTGAGCCAACTGCTTCAGCCACAATTGTTGCTGCTGAATGTATCGCCCAGACAGAGATTCCATTTGCTGGGACTGCAATTTGCGATATTGCTCTCTGAGGTCTTCAATATCGTCAATCAGGTTATTTTTTTCACTTTCGAGCCGAGTAATGTCCTGATTTAACTGGCCTTTGACATTTTGGTGCAAAGCGTCCAGTTCCTGAATCACTGAGTGGAGGACTTCCTCTGCTGACTGTGCATCCCCTGGGTCGTCTTTTGACGAGTATACGTTGCGCTGCGCCATTAGCCTATAACCTCTAATTTAAACTGCACGTTCAGTGTTCTTAAGTATTTTTGCAAAGTAGAGCCCAACTTCCAGTCATTTTCTGTAAAAGATCCCTGACACTGTTTAATCAATATTAGTCGCTTGGGTTGAAGATGTGAGAAAATTGCGATCGCCCCAAAAACACTTTGTGCAATTAGAAATCATACTACAGCTTGACCTGTACACCGATTGCTCTGGGTCATTTTCGGATCTGAAACCAGCTTGCCAAAAGAATGCCGCTGCTGTTGTGCCCCAAACCCCGATTCAGTCACTTCTCTATTTTTTGACCGCAATCGGCAGCGACAGTTTTTGACGCCCAACAGTAGAATGAGGGTTCCAGCGCAATCTGCCTGCCTTCGACAACACTACTGCTGAGTTCCCAGCCCAAGTTCTCTTTAAGCATTCGCACAAAACTCCGAGAAACCCGGTTTCTGGGTTAATTTCTCGCCACTAATATCAAATCCGGTAGCATCGGAATTATAAAATCGAGTCAGATTAAATCCGCGCTTCATAGTTCTGTATTCATCTCTCTCTTGTCTTCCTCTGTGTTCTCTGCGCCCTAGCGCCGGTTAAATCACCTGACGATGCTACCGGAAACGATATAAACCCAAAACTCCGAGAAACCCGGTTTCTGAGGATGTTAAAAGTGTCATTTTTTTACTCGCCAAAGTTTTAAGAGGCGATCGCACCGTAAAAAAGCCACCCGCGCCCTCAAAAAATTAACACATCTCATCCCCAAGAGCAACAGATATGGCATCCGAAATTCATGACAATTTCTTTACAGGCGATCGACAAACTCTGAATATTTCCTCAGAAGCCGAAGTCTTTGTCTTTCCCGCATCATTTGCCCAGCAGCGCCTGTGGTTCCTCGACCAATTCTCACCAGAAAACCCTTTCTACAACGTAGTAACAGCACTGCGATTAATCGGTTCCCTCAACTTAACAGCCTTGGAAGAAACCTTCAACGAAATAGTGCAGCGACACGAAACTTTGCGAACCACTTTTGCAGCGGTATCAGGTCAACCAATGCAGATAATTTCTCTGAACTCTCAGATAACTTTTCAAATATTAGAACTGCAACATTTGCCGCCAGAACAACGGCAAACAGAAGCCAAAAAACTCTCCGCCGCCGAATCTCTGCGCCCTTTCAATTTATCCACCGGGCCGCTGATGCGAGTCACCATCCTGCGGCTGACAGAAACGGAGCATATTCTATTGCTCAATATGCACCACATAGCCTCCGATGATTGGTCGATCGGCGTGCTAATTCGAGAACTAGAAGCTATCTACACAGCTTTGATAAATCAACAGCCATCTCCCCTGCCAGAATTATCACTGCAATATGCCGACTTTGCCGAGTGGCAGCGAGAATGGCTGCAAGGTGAAGTATTAGAAACTCAGCTTGCTTATTGGCGGCCGCAATTGCACGGGATTTCTGTGTTAAATTTGCCGATCGATCGCCCTGCACCAGCTAGGCAAAATTATCGCGGAAAAACTCAATATTTAGAACTGCCGAAACAACTGAAGGATGCACTTGTAGCGCTCTCGCAGCGAGAAGGAGCGACTTTATTTATGACACTGCTCGCAGCATTTCAAACTTTGCTTTACCGCTACTCGCAGCAAGCAGATATTGTTGTCGGTTCGCCGATCGCCAATCGCAACCGCAGCGAAATTGAAGCATTAATCGGTTTTTTTGTCAATACTTTAGTGCTGCGAACAGACTGCTCGGGAAACCCGACGTTTCGAGATTTTTTGGGCCGGGTGCGGGAAGTAACCCTGGGAGCTTACGCTCACCAAGATTTGCCCTTTGAGAAGCTAGTCGAGGAATTGCACCCGGAGCGATCGCTCAATCGCCACCCGTTATTTCAAGTGGTATTCGGTCTGCAAAATGTGCCTGTGGACGAGTTAGAATTGCCAGAATTAAAGTTGAGTTCTTTTCCTTTGGAGACTCAAACAACGCGCTTTGATTTAGAGCTGCATTTGTGGGAAGCTGCGGATAAGTTTAGGAGCAGGTACGGGGAAGAGTGGGAACATTCGTCAGGCCTCAGAGGTTTAGCTGTGTACAATACGGATTTATTTGATGAAGTTACGATCGCCCGAATGCTGAGGCATTTTAAAACGCTGCTGGAAAGCATTGTCGCCAATCCAGAACAAAGAATTGCTAACTTACCTTTATTGAGCGAGAATGAAGTGAATCAATTATTAATAGAATGGAACGAAACTCGCACGGATTATCCTCAAAATAAGTGCATTCATCAGTTATTTGAAGAGCGGGCCCTGCAGCACCCGGAGGCTGTCGCCCTAACTTTCGAGGGCCAGCATTGGACTTACAGAGAACTCAACAGCAAAGCGAACCAACTGGCGGGCTATTTACAAAAACAGGGCGTGGGTGCGGAGGTTTTAGTGGGGCTTTGCGCCGATCGCTCGATCGAGCTAATTGTCGGGATGTTGGCTGTACTGAAGGCTGGAGGCGCTTATTTACCCTTAGATCCGAGCTATCCGCGCGATCGGCTAAACTTGATGCTGGAAGATGCTCAAGTTAAAGTCTTGCTAATTCAGGATAAATTGATTGAGAATTTCCGAGACTTCTCAAACTTGGTGATTAAGTGCGATCGCGACTGGGAACACATAGCCAAAGAAAGCGCCGAAAATCCCGCCAACACCGTCACAGCAGACAACCTAGCTTACGTTATTTACACATCTGGATCTACAGGAAAACCCAAGGGAGTTGCTGTCACCCACAAAGCAGTAAATCGGCTGGTAATCAACACAAACTACATAAAAATAGAACCGGGCGATAAAATTGCCCAAGCATCAAACGCTTCATTCGATGCAGCCACATTCGAGATTTGGGGAGCCTTGCTTAACGGCGCTCAACTCGTGGTAATTAGCACCAATATTACCCTTTCGCCTCACGATTTAGCCTTAGAACTGCGCCAAGAAGGCATCACAGTTTTGTTTTTAACAACAGCCTTATTTCAACAAATTGCTAGAATTTTACCGCAAGCTTTTAATTCGCTGCGCTGCTTGCTGTTTGGCGGAGAAGCCGTCGATATGAGATGGGTTAAAAAAGTTTTAAAACAAAATCCAACCACTCAATTAATTCACGTTTACGGGCCGACAGAAAATACCACATTTTCGGCTTATTATTGCGTGCAAGACGTACCAGAAACCGCAACCTCTATCCCCATCGGCCGCCCGATCGCCAACACGCAGATTTATCTCCTCGATGCGGATTTGCAGCCGGTGGCGATCGGTGTTGCAGGTCAATTATACCTCGGCGGTGACGGACTGGCGCGAGGCTACCTCAACCGCCCAGATTTAACCGCTGCTGCATTCATTCCTAACCCTTTTAGCAATAAATCTGGTTCTAGCCTTTATAAAACAGGTGATTTATGCCGCTATTGGGTTGACGGAAACATCGAGTTTTTAGGCCGCGTTGACGACCAAGTAAAAATTCGCGGCTACCGCATAGAATTGGGAGAAATTGAAGCGGCTTTGTGCCAGCATCCCCAAGTGCGCGAAGCAGTAGTAATTGTGAGAGAAGACATCCCCGACGATAAACATTTGGTAGCTTATGTTGTGACTGACGGCCTTAAGGAAAAATCAGACATTCACAATCTAAAATCAAGTGAATTGCGCCAATTTTTGACAGAAAAGTTACCGGGATATATGGTTCCTGCAACTTATGCAGTGTTGGAGTCCCTACCGCTGACGCCTAATGGCAAAGTCGATCGTCGTGCTTTGCCTAATATAGATACAGACAACGAGGATCTAACAGAAAACTATGTAGCGCCTCGGACTAATATAGAAGAAATGCTGGGAAAAATTTGGGCTAAGATTTTGGGAAAGCAGCAGGTTAGTATCTACGATAATTTCTTTGAATTAGGCGGGCATTCCCTGCTAGCAACTCAGTTAATTTCTCGCATCCGAGACGCTTTGCAAGTTGAGCTACCGGTCAGCAATTTGTTTGAGGCTCCGACTGTGGCGAGTCTGGCAAAATACATTGAAACAATGCGCTGGGCCGCGAAAGGTTTGGATGCTCCCAGAACCGACGAAAAAGAGCGAGAAGATGTGGAATTTTAAGGGCTTACATACAGCAGATTCCACGTTTATAAAGTACACCCAGATTGCTCTTCTATTGCCGTAGGGACACGGCACTGCCGTCTCCCTACCTCTGTTGTGTACCTCACTAACCTGAAAAGTGCTGTAATTGCGGGATGATTTTGATTGTTTTGTGGAATGACCGTCCAAAAGTGGGGTTCATCTCACTTTTGCAGGCAAGCTATAAATTGGAGTTTTGAGGCCCGAGGCTGCCAGGAAAGAGGAAGAAGGAAGGAGCCAGAAGAAGTGTTTTTACAAATAGGAGATGCTCCCGGATGACAACCCTCCTCAAACCCTGATGGAGTAAAGATTGAGCATCGCTTATGCTAAAAAAAGATAGGCAGCCTTAACTGAACGGTATTGCAATATACTGGTCTTTAGTTACTTTCCCTGTTGAATAAATCTTCATTAGGATTACTGACGGCTAAAAACTTCAGAAGCAGCAACTCTGTTTGACAGCCTGTCTTTTGACATTGTTGATACTTGTGTAGCATAATGGCTTTTTTTCGATATTTTAGCAAACGACAATGAGTAAATTGAACAGCGTTTTGAACCCTTCACTGGTTACTGAACCTCCCAGTAATCGTTTTTATCGCACCGTTTGGCGATGGCATTTCTATGCAGGCTTGTTTGTTATTCCTTTCATGCTGATTTTGTCAATCACAGGCATCATTTACCTGTTTAAACCGCAATTAGATGCTGCGATGTATCACCAGAATATGTTTGTGCAGCCTGCGGATGTGGTGATGCCTTATACTCAACAGGTGGCAGTTGTTCAACGAACTTATCCTGATGCCAAAGTAACAAAATTTACGCCGAGCGTTGCGTCTAATCGTAGTGCTGAAGTGACGATCGCGACTAAAGATGAAAGAACACTAGCCGTTTTCGTGAATCCTTATACGGCTAAGATTTTAGGCGATCGCGATGAAAATAATAATCTCCAAGCGATCGCACGCAAGATTCACGGCGAACTGATGATCGGAAAATTGGGAGATTATTTAGTAGAGCTTGCTTCCTGTTGGGGACTGATTTTGCTAATTACCGGATTATATTTATGGTTGCCTCGCGGCAAAGTAAATTTTTTAGGAACATTAATTCCGCGTGTGTGGAGCCAGAACAAGCGGGTATTTTGGCGGGACTTACACGCCGTTTCGGGATTTTATGGCGTATTGCTAATTGGCTTTCTCATCATTAGCGGACTACCCTGGACAGGTTTTTGGGGAGATACCTTCGCTCGTTTGTCGAGTCACTATCCTGCACAAATGTGGGATAACGTGCCTCAATCTACAACACTCACAGGCTCACTCAATCAACAGGGCAATCTAATTGTGCCTTGGGCAGTAGAGCAATTACCAATTCCCAAATCTAGTAAGCTTGGAGAGGAGCATCATTCAGGACACAACGAAATTATCAGGGGAACTCCTGCTGGTACGTCCGTAAATCTAGATTCTGTTGTAACTTTAGCCCAAGCAAAAGGCGCACCCCCTGGATTTAGTGTTAGTTTTCCAGAATCCCAAACGGGTGTGTACACGGTTTCGGCATTTCCCAATAATCCGGCGCAAGAAGTCACTCTGCACATCGATCGATACAGTGGCAAAGTGTTAGCAGATGTGCGGTGGAAGGATTACGGGTTAATACCCAAAGCCGTAGAAATGGGAATTTCCATTCACATGGGCAAATATTTTGGATTGAGCAATCAACTGCTGATGTTGTTTGCATCCTTAATTTTGATTGTGCTTTCAGTCAGTGGTGCGGTGATGTGGTGGCAGCGGCGTCCGAAAGGGACGGGTTGGCTTGGTGCGCCTGCAATGCCCAATCATGTTCAGGGATGGAAAGTGCCACTTGCAATCGTTGCTGTTTTAGGGATTGCCTTCCCGCTTGTAGGACTTTCACTTGTCACCGTTCTGCTGTTGGATTATTTCGTGTTGGCTCGTATTCCTGCCGTGAAGCGCATTTTCAGTTAAAGGTAGGAGGGTGACAAAGAGGTCTAAGAACTAGACCGAATCAGTGCGTAGGTTGGCCCCCGAGGGAACGAACCCTCCGTTTCACTCCGCCCAACATTTTCGCTACAATTTTCCTTAACTGAACCGTATTGAAATATGGTGCGCCTAGTACGCCGATTACACTCACGCTCCAGCAAACTGAAACGCAGATCGGCCTTACTATCCATAATGAAGGCGATCCGATCGCCCTAGACGCTCAATCTATCCTCTTTCAACAATTTCGTCGAACCCTTTGTGCCGAGGAGCAAACTGGCTGGGGATGAGGATTATTTTTAGCGAAGAGTATTATTGAAGCCCATAAAGGGACACTTGCGGTTGAAAGTGCAGAGGGCAAGGGGACAAGCTTTATTATCAATTTATCAAAGATTCTTTTTTAGTTCGGGACATTAAGACTAAGAACCAAAATAGGGTATAAGATAATGAATCCACAGTCCACATTGTGAGCTGACCCAGAGAGGAAGCGCTTCAGCAAAGGCGATCGCTCTACACCCGCTATCTTTAAGCCGTCTGTCCTGCGAAACACCGCCTTTCGGAATTGACAAATCAGAGATATATCTACCTCACGAGTTCCTCACATTTTCTTCACATTTTAAACGTAATGTTGAGCGCCCTAACTCCGCATCATGAAATCATAAAAGAGTAATCTCAGTTTTTTACCAGTACAGTAGATGAGGTCATTTATAATAACGACTTTTATGGCGGGCTGGTAATTTAATAACACTATTGATAAGTCATAAAAACTAAACGGAAGTGAGCAGGCTGAGGCACTGAAACTGCAATGTCGTTGCTTAAATCTAGCAGTGAAAGTCCGGCTGTGACTGAGAAAAGCAAGTTAATGGTAACAGAAATTATGTTGGAGCGACTGTTTAAAAAACCTGTGAATTGGATAAGCTCTACTATAGTAAGTCATCCCAAAGGTAGAGATTATATTGAGCAACTCTGATTATGGTTAAACCAACGACGAAATAAACAAAATCTGAGATTCAATCGAAACTAGACGAGGTGAAAACAAAAGCCTCTAGTTCGAGAAAAAAATTAGAAATTGATCGCTGGAGTCGTCTTACAGAGTTGAGGGGGTCTAACAAGACGCACCGTCATGGTTTCTCAAAAACTTTTGCTTTTTTGTGAAATTTTAGTAAGGTTCAACACTTATCGGAGATTTTTACTTATGGCTGGTCCATTTCGAGTTGCACCACAGGAAATAAAAAGTGGAATTCCCACCTGGGCTGGGGGAAGACAAACTAAAGTGATCGTTGATTGTCAAGCCGGTGGTAATTGTGATATGACTGCTGGTGGTTCTTCGACTGAAGTTAATGTGCTTAGAGTAGGTCGAAATGAATTTCAGCGTTCATTTGGTGGTGTGCAATTAGCCGTTAAAAATTTAACTCTGGAGGATATTACGGTGACGACAGAATAAAAGTTAACCGCCCTAATGAAATTTTAACTGGATCTAAATTTTATGACTTTTCGTAATCGGACAATTCTCTGACACGGGCAAGTATTTTTGGATTCAGTTATCGCCGAAAACTGTCAATTTAGGAGGTCATCAATAATGGCATGGACTTACGACAAAAGCAATATGGAATTTGTTGGTCAACTCACAAAATCCGAACAGGAAAAATTTGACAAATTTCAAAATAAGATTGAAAAGGATGGGGTTCATCCTAGAGACGCAGCTCAAACAGCCGGTAGTACAAACTACAGACAATTGCAAGGAACTCAAAACCAATTTGAGATTCGCTTAAGTCAAGGAACGCGGGCTACATTTTTTGTTCATGACCAAACCAAAGTAGTTGAAATGAGTCAAATCGGCGGTCATACATGATCCCAACTCCAGTGCGATCGCCGCTTTCGTAGCTTTCGTAGGGTGCGAAAACGTGCGTGTAACGCACCATATATAGCAATCCTAAATGATTTGCGTAATTCTTGTAGGGGCAATCCCCCCGTGGTTGCCCCGATAGATAGGGGGTAGGCACGGGGCACTACCCCTACAAATTTATCTGAATGATTTAGGATTGCTATATATCTACCTCACGAGTTACTCACATTTTCTTCACATTTTAAACGTAATATTGATCGCCCTCAATCCGCATCATGAAATCATAAAAAAGTAATCTCAGTTTTTTACCCGTACAGTAGATGAGGTCATTTACAATAACGACTTTTCTGGCGGGCTGGTAATTTAATAACACTATTGATAAGTCCGATAAACTCAACATAAGTAAGCAGCCTGACGCACTAAAACTGCAAGTTTGTTATCTCAATATGGCTGTCAAAGTTATACTGTCAGCGAGAAAAACAAGTTTTTAGTAACAGCAATTATGAGGTTTTTCCAATATTAAACTTGCGGACAAATCTTTAAATTTCTAATAACCTATTCACAATGATAGATATTTTATTCAACGATTAGGTTTAAGTTAGGTTTACGAGGAAAGAAACCAAATCTGAGATTCAATCGAAACTCGACGAGGTGAACAAAAGCCTCTAATTTAATCGAAAAAATCTGAATTTGACTGCTGGAATCGTCTGAGAGAGTTTAGAAACAAAAGACAACGACCTTAATAACAAAGGAAAAAATCATGTCTAACAAAACACATACTGTAGCCGCTGGAGAAACATTTTCTAGTATTGCAGAGTTCCACTATGGTAATGGCAGTGATGCGAACGCGCAGAAAATTGCAGCTGCTAATCCTGGTGTTAGCCCTGGAAAATTACAAGTTGGTCAAACACTTCAAGTTCCTGCTTAACAGGTTTGAAAAGCTTGTCAACATAGCTGGTTCTAATAGCAGCTATTAAGCATCCAGGAGGTTAGCCAATAAAACTAACCTTCTGGTCGCACAAATTTCCATAAAAAAGTTTCTTTTTGACAACCGCTTATGTTTGATATTTTTCTGAGTTTTCTGAATAACACAGACTAATTTAGAAGAAAAATAAGGGCTGAAAGAATTGTGTTTAGCGATTCCAATTGCCGAGTGGTTTCCAATAGCTTTACCCAAGACTTAGCTAATGTCGGAAATTTTTGGAACGACAAAATTACAGCAGTTAAAGTAATCTCTGGTACATGGCAAGTTTTTGGGGATACTAACTTCAACGGGAGTAATGTGAAACTTCCACCGGGAGAGTATCCTAATCTTGCAATCAGCCCAGGTGTTATCAATAACGATAGCATTTCGTCACTCAAGATTGTAGGATAACGAGCCAGAAAGCATCACATCCGTTGACCCCCCGTTGCCAGTGGTGGCAATGGGGGATTTTAATTTATGATTTAAGGAGAATACTCATGTCTTACCTTACGAAACTCAGTCGAGCGTCAAGTTTAATAGCTTTTGTTGCTTGTGGTGCAATTCTAGCTGTAATTCCCAGGGAACCTGCTTTGGCAAGACCCACATCTCCTAGCAGTTATCAAAGTTCTTGTCAGAATATTAAGATTACCGGAGCGACTTTATCAGCAAGATGTCGTTTAGCTAATGGCTCAACTAAGTCAACATCAATTTTGATTCGGGGAATAGAGAATCAAAATGGAAACTTGACGTATTCTCGCAATCCAAGAGCCGCTAGCAGTTATCAATTTTCTTGTAAGAATATCGATCGTACCGGAGCGACTTTATTAGCAAGATGTCGTCTAGCTAATGGCTCAACCAAGTCAACATCAATTTTGATTCGGGGAATAGAGAATCAAAATGGAAACTTGACGTATTCTCGCTAGCCATTAAGGTCTGATTAATCCACGACATACAGCAAACAAGGAGAATTCCATGACGAACTATGACTACATTATTATCGGTGCAGGTTCGGCAGGCTGCGTGGTCGCCAACCGTTTGACAGAAGACAGTAAAACAACAGTGTTATTACTCGAAGCTGGCAACCCAGATACTAAACCGGAGATTCAAATCCCGGCGGAATGCCTAAAACTATTAGGTTCTGAGGTGGACTGGGGATATTTTTCTGAACCAGAAGCGTACTTAAATAATCGCAAAATCTATTGTCCCCGCGGCAAAGTCTTGGGTGGCAGCAGTGCGATTAATTTCATGCTTTATATTCGAGGCAATCCTCATGATTATGACCACTGGCAACAATTAGGTAATCCCGGTTGGAGTTACCAGGATATGTTGCCCTATTTCAAGAAATCCGAGCACCAGCAACGAGGTGCCTCCGAATACCACGGGGTTGATGGGGAGTTGAGCGTCACCGATCTCATGGACACTGCGGTAATGTCTCAACGCTTTGTCGAGACAGCAGTGGCAATGGGCTATGACGATAATCCTGACTTCAACGGCAGTCAACAAGAAGGGGCAGGCTTTTATCAATTTACGATTAAAGATGGGAAGCGGCACAGTACGGCTGCGGCTTTTCTGCTTCCCATTCTCGATCGTCCGAATTTGACAACCACAACAGGCGCGTTGGTGACTCGGTTGTTATTTGAGGGCACTTGCACCGTTGGGGTGGAATATCTTCACGAGGGCACGCTGCACCAAGTCAGCGTCAACCAGGAAGTGATTTTAAGTGCTGGTGCGTTCGATTCGCCCAAACTGCTGATGCTTTCCGGCATTGGGGATGCAGCACACCTGCAAGCCTTGGGCATTCCTGTTGTCGCCGATCTGCCTGGGGTCGGCCAAAATCTCCAAGACCACGTTCTCGTTCCCATTACCTACCAGGCAACTGAGGCTGTCCACCCTGCCAGCAGCAGCAGTGGGATTGGTGAAGCTGGATTGTTCTTGCATAGCGAGCATAACTTGGATGTTGCGCCAGATTTACAGTGTTTCGCAGGTCCCATTCTGTGGGCACCACCTGGCTCTAACCGCTCTGGTCCAGGATTCTTTGGGGTCGCCTCTTTGACCCATGCTCAAAATATTGGGAGTGTCAGCTTGCGATCGTCCGATCCCAAAGATACACCGATGATTCGGCTGAACTATCTACAAAGTGAAACCGATGTACAAACGCTAGTCGCAGGACTTAAACTACTCCGCCAAATCTTTGAGACTCATGCCTTTGATGAGTTTCAAGGGGAGGAACTGGCTCCTGGTAGCGACATGCAGAGCGATGAAGCGCTCTCCGCTTACATCCGAGACGCTTGCGATACGATGTACCATCCTGTCGGCACTTGCAAAATGGGCATTGATTCAATGGCGGTGGTAGACCCCGAACTGAGGGTACATGGGGTTGAGGGGTTGAGGGTCGTCGATGCTTCCATCATGCCAACGATCACTACAGGAAATACGAATGGGCCGATAATTGCGATCGGCGAAAAAGCAGCCGATTTAATTAAAGTCGCAGGTGGCGTTTCAAAGCAAAGACCTTTGGCGATGATCGCACACTGAAAAGAGCGATCGATCAGTTTTTAGGAGAATCGACGATCGTGATGCTCGATCGATTAAGTCCAGATGAAGTGACAGCACTAGAACTGGCAACGGGTGTACCGAAATGCTTTGAAATATGCCTAACACAACAGGAAACTTGAGCGCGCCAACCCAACATGAAACGCCAACAGTGCTGCAACGAATGTCTGATGCCATCAACGCACACGACGTTGATGCGTTCGTGAGCTGCTTCGCTAATGATTTCAAGGGCGAACAACCGCTGCATCCTGAGAGTGCCTTCACCGGACTAGCCCAAGTCCGGGAGAACTGGACTGCCCTCTTTGCCCAGGTTCCAGATTTACGTGCAACTTTGGTCGCTTCGACGATCCACTGTGACCTCGCCTGGGCTGAATGGCACTGGCAAGGTACGCGCACGTCCGGATCGGCACTGAATATGCGTGGTGTAGTCGTTGCTGGACTACGCAACGGAATCATCGCGTGGGCAAGGCTATACATGGAGCCGGTTCATGACCAGTCGTGAACTGGCTAGGTAGAAGTAGATTCTAAGAAGAAAACCGAACGCTCAAAACTACAAGAGGAAACGATGAAAACACTACTGAAGCGATTTGCGTTACTGCTTGGTTTGATGACTGGTGTTTCAACTTATCTTGTCTTACCAGCCTCGGCTGATTCTACTGCTGACTTGGTACTCAGTTTGAAGTGCCAAGGTGGATACAACGTTAATGTTTGGAAAAGGTATAATTCGGGCGAACTTCTCTACCGTTCTACAAGTCCTCAAGGTAATTTGAGTTTGGGCAAGGGAACTAGAGACGATACGGGAGCGGCTCAAGTTTATAAGTTTAAGAATGGCAACTATAAATATCAAGTGCTTGGTGGTAAGGGAGATCGTCAAGGGAAGGGGACTGTGCGATTCGTTGAAACGTGAATCACGGTAATCAGTCCGTACATAGCGTTTCCAGCCATAAGGCTGAACTCTCGGGCTGATAAGGGTGCAAGCCCCTTCTGCCAGACTCAGGTATGACTCCCTATCTGCCCACACCGACCAAGCTCGATTCTTGGAGAGTGAAGCTGGGAACAGGACGCAACCAGACATCTAATGTGAGGTGACACTGGCGTTAATGGGGAGTTCCAACGGTGAAACAGAGCCTAGGGCGTCGGTTCAGTATTAGGAGTTGACAAAACAAACTGAAAATGATATGTGAATTGAAAAGCCTGTTAAATTCTGACAATCAGGAAGAAGGAAGAAACCTTATGCGCCCTCCCTTATGGCATCCTCCAATTGAACTCTCAGAAACAGAAGCGTTGATTATCAAGCGCATTAAACGAGCCAAGTTATTCACGTTTCTTCGACTGAACCGTTCATTCATATTTAATGATGAGTTTCAAGAACAACTTGCTACAATTTTTAAAGACAGCACAGTAGGTCAGGGCCCAGTTCCTCCTGCACAAATTGCTCTGGCAATTATTCTGCAAGCCTACTTAGGCATTTCTGACGATGAAGTAATTGAAGAAATGCTCATGGATCAACGTTGGCAGTTAGTTCTCGATTGTCTGGCATTGTGAAACTCCCCCTTTTAGCAAAGCAACTTTGGTGAGATTCAGAAATCGCTTAATTAAAAAAGAACTAGACCAACGTTTAATTGACCGCACCGTAGAAATTGCCAAACAAAAAGGTGGATTTGGCTCATCTCAACTTAAAGCGGCTTTAGATTCCTCCCCGTTATGGGGAGCCGGGAAAGTCGAAGATACATATAATCTATTGGGTCATGCTTTGCGGAAAGCAGTAAGCATGATAGCTGCTGTGCAGGGGCGGGAGCCAGCAGAAATTGCCCTGGAAGCAGGTGCACCCATCCTTAATAGTTCCAGCTTAAA
>NZ_JADEWT010000028.1 GCF_015207505.1 Tychonema sp. LEGE 06208 | reverse complement strand
GGGTTGGGAGTGGGATGGGGAGCATCTCACTTTTGCAGCCAAGCTAGAAATTGGAGGTAGGAGACAGGAGACAGGAGACAGGAGACAGGAGGAAAGAGGAAGAAAGAAGGAGTCAAAAGAAGTATTTTTACAAATATGAGATGCTCCCGTGGGATGGGCGCGATCGAAATAGATTTTTCGGATGACTTGCACGGGATGGCGGGAAATTCGGGTAGACTTTATGACTGCCCGAACAAATATTATCGCGGTTTTTATTCCAACCTTGCTCTTACTTCATCAGCCGACAACTGAGGTAATTGTTCTACAAACAGTGTCAATTGTTCCACCGGCATTGCTAATAAATTGGTAAGGGCAGCAGGCAGAATATCCTCCAATTCATTTTGGCGCATTCTCAAGACATTTTCTGCTAATAATTTAACCGCTTGTTGTCTTCCTGCTTCATCCACTGTCAGCATGGATATTGCCAGCAACAGCACTGTAAATTCCGCAGCGGGCAACTTTGATATTGGAGATAAAAAAGCTGTCATTTTTGAGTTAACTTCTCCAAATCGCACTTGCAGAAAATTCTCTAATATTAAGCGCTGTTGTGTTTGCCTGCCTTGTTCTAATCCTTGTTCAATTCCTTGTTGTTGTGCGGCTTCTAACTGTTCTCTAAAAAGTGATGGGATCGCCATAATTAACTCCCGCTCTTCTGGCTGTAACTCTTGTTCGGTATCGGTTACTAAGTTTGACTGTAACTGATACAGCAATTCTAGCGCGATAATCCGTAACGGATCGTCGGTTGCTAAATAGCTCAGTTCGGCGATCGCCCTTGGCTGCACTTTTCCTTTGCCTAAAATCCTCAACCACAACGTTTCGGGAGTTTCGGGCAATTGGTGAATCACCACCATTGCCGATTTCAAATGCCTCGGCAAAAAATAAATGCCATCGAGCCAATCATCCGGCTTGGGTACCGCACCAAAACCCTCCAGCAGTGCTTTCGACGCTGTAGGTGTCAAAATCCACAATAAGGGCAGCTTAGCATCGTCGTAGCGAGTATTTTCTCTTCGGGCTTGCCGCTCCAATTCACCCCGCAAATCCCATAACTTACTCATACAGCTAATGACTTCGCCGACAGTTACTGGATTGCAAAACGGTTCAAAAATTGCCGCCGTATCAGCCATTTTTCCCAACAATCCTAAAGTTGCTGAGTATTCGGGAATTACAGTGCTGGGAATGAAATAAACATCGATTTCTCGGACTTCGGCAGTAACATCATGCCCGATATTCACCGTTCCGATGGGAGACAGCAGTTCTGTCAACAAGTCTTTGGCAAAGCGATCGTGAATAAATCGCGTCATAAAAATTTGCTTTCATATTTTATGATTTAATTTTATAATGTTGCTGTCAGATATTTAATATCAATTCCGGCTGCACCGGAATGATATAGAGGACACGGCAGTGCCGTGTCCCTACCACGATCAATTGTAGGGACACGGCACTGCCGTGTCCTCCGTTTATATCATTCCGATGCTAACGGAATTGATATAAGATGTTTTATCTGACAATAAGTAGACAAGCATAAAAAACTCAAACACCCAGATATCGCATTTTACGTTCCTTGAAAATGCAGGCCGGAATCAATATCCAATTTGCAAAGTCACAGAAGCTTCAATCTGCTGTTCCCCTCCCACCACAGGCGTTGCAGCATTAGCATCAGCCCTAGCAGCAGCAAATTGGCGGTACACGGGAGCTGGCGCGATCGCACCGTTGACTTGAATTCCCTGAATCTCGCCGCGCTTGAGGTTGAGCGCGCTCAAGACTGCATCCGCTTGCGATTGAGCGTCTTGAGTGGCTTTTTTGAGTGCTTGTTTTTGAGCTTGTTCGATCGCGCTTTCGGCGGCCACAAAACTCACACCTTGAATGCGCGTTGCTCCGGCTGTCACCGCATCGTCGAGCAAAGTGCCTGCAGATTCAGTATTAATCTGAAAACTGACGGTATTCGTAGCAGTATACCCTGTCAGCCGCTGCTGGTTGTTTTCGTAGCTGTAATTCGGGCTGAGGGTAATGCCGGCAGTTTCGAGTTTTTCGACTTGGCGCGATCGCAGCAACTCTACCACAGCGGACGATCGCCTGGCCGCTTCCTGCTGCACCGCAGTCGCCGTTTTCCCCTGCACCTCAACACCCAGCCGCACTTGGGTTTTAGTTGTAGGAATCGCTTCCACACCCCGCCCGGTAACAGTCAACGTTCTGAGCCGCTGTTCTTGAGCAACCGCCGGATCTAACCTCACAAAACTCACGAAAGTTAACGTTAAACACAACGCTGTTAACAGACTGCGGAAATTATTTCTAGTACCGCGCCGCAAATTTGAATTCATAACTTTGATTATCCTCACATACAACAGATGCTATATTTTACTTTGCCACTGAAATTCCTAAATATCCGGCTTGTTACATTTTTGGCAACTAAAAAAAATATTAGTCATTGGTCATTAGTCATTAGTCATTACTCATTAGTTATTACTCATTAGTTATTACTATATGCAATCCTTAAAACAAGCTGCCCGCCGACTTAAAAAAGAGACTTACGCCGTTTATTTAGCCAGTACAGACCAGAGAGTACCTGGGTACGCCAGAATTTTAGCTGGCCTTACGGTGGCCTATGCTTTTAGCCCGATCGACTTAATACCCGATTTCATACCAATTCTCGGCTACTTGGACGATTTGATAATTGTACCTTTGGGAATTTGGCTGGTACTGAAGATGATTCCCCCACAGGTTTTAGCCGAGTGTCGGGAAAAAGCCGCTGCTGAAATAGAGCGAGAAAAACCGATAAATCTGGCTGCGGCTGCTATAATTATTGTTATTTGGATTGGCTTGGGAATATTAGCAGCAGTTTTGCTCAAACAAATATTGAAACGTTAGAAATCCGGACCGTTGAAACCGCGGCTATAGAGACAAAACCCGCCTCCGCAGGTTGAATAATAGGCGGTGAAAATTATGTTTTACCTTATTCTCTCTTCGTCCGCGGAGGCGGATATCGTTTGACTTTCTGGGGGTTTCAACCGCCGTCGGATCTTCATGATATTATATTGTAGGGCGATCGCTCATTACCTTAAACAAACTCGGAGTAAATGAATTCCTTTCATCAAACGTAAAATACGAAACCCTCAAAGGCTTGCTGTGTATCTCTTCTTCCTTCTTCCTTCTTCCTTCTTCCCTCTTCCTTCTGCTTATCACATACTAAGTATTATTTATCTCTTAAAAAAATCCAACAACTAACTATCTAGCTATGACTCAAACCACTGATTTCCTCAGCCACCTCAACCCATCTCAGCGCCAAGCAGTCGCCCATTATAACGGGCCGCTGTTAGTAGTAGCGGGCGCTGGTTCCGGCAAAACGCGAGCTCTAACTTACCGAGTTGCTAACTTAGTTCGCACCCATAGAGTTGATCCAGAAAATATTCTGGCGGTGACATTTACAAATAAAGCCGCCAGGGAGATGAAAGAAAGAATTGAGAAATTGCTGGCTACTCAGCAAGCTGAAGCGGAATATGGGAAACCTTTGGCAGATTTAGCGCCGGATGTGCAAACCAGATTGCGATCGCAAATTTACCAGAGAATTACCAAACAGATTTGGATGGGAACCTTTCACTCTCTGTGCGGCCGAATTCTCCGCTACGACATTGAGAAGTATCAAGACGAAAAAGGCCGCCAGTGGAAGAAGAATTTTTCAATTTTTGACGAGTCAGATGCTCAAAGTCTCGTCAAACAAATTGTTACCAAAGTCCTCAATTTAGACGATAAGAAATTTGACCCGCGCAAAGTCCGATATGCCATCAGCAACGCTAAAAATCAAGGTTGGTCGCCTCAAGAATTCCTCGCAGCAGAACCGGATTACCGAGGGCGGGTAATTGCGGATGTTTACAGCCGTTATCAAGATGCTTTAGCCGCCAACAATGGCTTAGATTTTGACGATTTAATTCTAGTTCCGGTTAAACTTTTACGCCAAAACGAGCAAGTTTTAAGTTATTGGCATCACAAATTCCGACATATTTTAGTTGACGAATATCAGGATACCAACCGCACTCAATACGATTTGATTCGGATGTTGGTGACAAATAACAGCGACCCGAAAGAGTTTGATAAATGGCAAAATCGCTCGATTTTTGTGGTGGGCGATGTGGATCAATCTATTTACAGTTTTCGGATGGCTGATTATACCATTTTGCTGGAATTTCAAGAGGATTTCGGCGATGGCTTGTCGGACGAAAAAACTCAGACGATGGTCAAATTAGAGGAAAATTATCGATCGCGCGAAAACATCCTGCAAGCCGCCAACCACTTGATCGAACACAATACCGAACGCATCGAGAAAGTTCTGCGCCCGACTCGCGAACCCGGAGCTCCGATTGTGGTATGGCGCGCCGACAACGAAATAGATGAAGCGCAATTTGTAGCGGGGCAAATTCAGTCCCTGAAGCGCCAAAATTCCGAATACGAACACGGCAGCAACTTTGCGATTCTCTACCGCACCAACGCCCAATCTCGCTCCTTTGAAGAAGCGTTAATGTACTTGGATATTCCCTACAATATTGTCGGCGGCCTGAAGTTTTACGATCGCAAAGAAATCAAAGATATCCTAGCATACCTGCGGACGATCGCCAATCCCGACGATAGCGTCAGCCTCAAACGCATCATCAACACTCCCCGCCGCGGCATTGGCGACACGACATTTGGTAAAATCGAAGACGCTGCAACTCAATTGGGCATTCCGCTGTGGGAAATTCTCAGCGATGAATCTTCTGTAAATACTCTCGCAGGGCGATCGGCAAAAGCTATAATTAAATTTGCCGCCATGATTGGTAATTGGCAACAAAAACTTGAAACTACGCCCGCGTCGCAAATTGTCCAAGGAATTATCGAAGATTCTGGTTACATTGACGATTTAAAAAATCAAGGAACCGAAGAAGCCGAAAATCGCATCGAAAACGTTCGAGAATTGTACAACGCAGTGCTGCAATTTGAAGAACAAAACGAAGAACCGACGCTAACATCATTTTTAGCAAAAGCATCCTTAGCCTCCGATTTAGATGATTTGAAAGAAGACGATTCCCGCGTGTCGCTGATGACGCTGCACTCAGCCAAAGGGTTAGAATTTCCCGTAGTATTTTTAGTCGGAATGGAACAGGGTTTATTTCCCAATTTCCGCAGTTTAGATGACCCGAAAGCAGTTGAAGAAGAACGCCGTTTGTGCTATGTCGGCATCACTCGCGCCCAGGAATTGCTATTTCTCACCCACACTCGCGAACGCCGCCTCTGGGGAGGATACCGCGAACACTGCACGCCTTCGCTATTCTTGGGCGAATTACCGACACATTTGTTGGCTGGAAGTGCGAAGAAAACTAAGACTATGAAAACTGCTGCATCCCAGGGAAAAACTAATAATTCAGCCGCCCATTCTGGGAGTTCTCCATCAGAATGGAAAACGGGGGAACGGGTTTTTCATCATGCTTTTGGAGTTGGAGAAATTACCCACGTTTTGGGAGTGGGCGATAAAACTAATCTGGCAATTAAATTTAAAGGTTTGGGCCGCAAAATCATCGATCCGAGGACGGCAAAGTTGCAGCGAGTGTAATAGAAAAAACTCCCAGAAAACCCGGCGGTTGAAACCGCGTCTGTACAGGCAAAACCCGGATGGTGCGCGGGTTGAAGAATGGGCGGTAAAAATGGCGGTAAAAATTACATTGTTTTCTTCATTCCGCAGAGGCGGACATTGTTTGAATTTCTGGCGGTTTCAACCGCCGGATTTTCTTCTATTATTCGATTACCTGAGATTCCACACGCCTGTATTTACCCGCCAAACGTTCTCGACGCTGGCGGCGGTTGTCAGCTTCAAATATAGCGATTAATTCATCCAGGTTTAGAGTTAAAGCGTCCAACTGTTGGCAGACTTCACGCATCTTTTCAACGTGTCGCTTTCTGGTTTCAGCGTCGGGGATTCTAGGTTGTTGATTCATGGCAAATTCCAATCTATTTTGATTTCTCGGATAGTTGCTTCTGAGGCATCGACAGCCGCCTCTGTTTGTTCTATCGTTCTATACAGAAAGTTTAACGTATCCGCAGTCGCAGCGGGTTGAGATTCTGCTACCTGCTGCAAAAGCCTGTACAAACGATTGTAAGGGTTTCTCAACCTTTCCTTAACATTATCTAGGGATTCTAGTTCGGGGAGTGTCGCTTCTGTCTCGCCAAACTGCTGCATTAAAATATATTCTGTGGCGGTTGTTTCGTTGAGGATTTCCACTAGCCGCCGCTGCAATGTGAAAATTGTGTTCAGGATGTCATCAGGTAGCTTTGCCATTGTCCTTGATGTTTAGGGATAACAACTTAACACAATATATCAGAATGTTTGCTTCCTTCTATTTTAGTTTGAATCGATAGCGATCGCAATCCCAATTACCACATTTAAGCCTAACTAAAAGCATCCAGATTACCAGCATCCATATCGATCCGTGAGGTCGCTTTCTTCAATCCTCCAATCTCAAATCGATCGCACTTCGCATCGCCAATAACGCCGTTCCATAAGCAGCCGCAGTCTGAACAGGAGTTTCCACCGGCACTTTTAAATAACGCTTTCTAATCGCACTCCAAACCGCATTTTTCGCTCCGCCGCCAGCAGTATAAACCTTTGTCAAAGGTGTTGCACCCAAGTCCTGCAATAATTGATATCCCCGCGCTTCAATCCGCGCGATACTTTCTAGCAAACCGTGCAGAAATTCCACAGAATCAGCGGGACGCGGTTCGAGTCTGGGCGGCAAATTCGGGTCGTTAATCGGAAAGCGATCGCCCTTTTTTAACAATGGATAATAATCCAGCAAACTCTCTTGTTCAGGATTAATTTGTGTGCTATAATTAGCTAATTCAATATCTGTAAAAAAGTGTCGCAGCACCGCACCTCCGGTATTAGAAGCGCCTCCAACCAACCACAAATCGCCTAATTTATGGCTGTAAATCCCGTATCGAGAATCATCTACGCGGGTATGACTTAACAGTTTGACTGCTAGTGTAGAACCGAGAGAAGTTACTGCTTCCCCCGGTAAATTGACACCGCTTGCTAAAAATGCTGCGATGCTATCGGTTGTACCAGCACAAATCATACAATCGCGGGGAAAACCGAAGCGATCGCCCACTTGAGTTCTGACTTCCCCCACAGGCGTGCCCGGTGCGACAACTTGCGGCAATTCAGGAGTTGCAGCGCCCGCAATTCCCTGTGTCAGCCAATTCGGATAGCACAAAGTATCAACATCGAAACCGAGTTTCAAAGCATTGTGATAGTCGCTAATTCCCAATTTTCCGTGCAGCAGAAATGCCAGCCAGTCAGCTTGATGCAGGAAAACTGTAGGGGTGGTTTCCTCTCGAAAGTCTTGCAACCACAGGAGTTTTGCCAGACTCGATGTAGCGCTCAATACTGTGTGGTTATCCGGCGCGATCGCCCGCAACGTCTCTGTCACGGCTGCACCGCGCGCATCGTTGTATAAAATGGGTTCGCATACGGGTATACCGTCAGTATCGCACAGCATGACTGTGGAGGATGTGCCGTCAAGGGCGATCGCCCTTACCCGATTGCGGATTGTTGGGGAGATTTGCTCAATTACAGCCGAGAGTGCATTTTGCCACACCGAGGGTAATTCCGACTGTTGTGCGTCGGCAAAAGTGTATTCTGTCTCGCAATGGATTGTACCCTGGGAGTCGATAATTGTCGATCGCGCGCCCGTAGTACCGAAATCTATTCCCAAATAAAGATTCATTTGTCTAGATAATTTACCAAAAACTGCTGTTGACAGATCATCTCTTCTGCTGTTTTGAGAGAAATTAACTTCAAAAAACCTCGTAATTGTTCGCCTATCGAATAACTTTGTTTTCCCATCACAATTCCTGAATGATTCCTTCCTTCTTCCATATAAATTTTATGCAAATAACAGAAGTCTCCCACGTTAAAAGTATAGATAACTCGTCCTTGTGCTGTTGCCCAGATTAATTGCTCTTCATCGGTGCAACTGAGATTATTCGATTCCGCAGTAGATACATCAATTCCTGCATTTCGGAGCGCTTTGATCAAGGAGCGTTCGAGAATATCCTCATCTAAATATAAACGAATTTGGCTCAAAATTAACTCTCCCCTTTGCATTCACTAGCTAAGCGATCGTACTCAGATTCTTCCGCCGCAATATCAGCATTTATCTGCTCTTGATTTGCGTAGTAGTAAGCGAGTGCTCCATGAACTTGGGCTAAATTTAAGTGAGAAATTTCAGCAATAATTTCTTCTGGATTCATCCCCATCTTGTACCAAACGGCGATTCGCTGAACGGTGATTCTAGTTCCTGCGATGCGGGGGCGATTTCCACAGGTTTCTGGTGTGGAAATTATCAGAGTGCCAATATCAGTTAAAGTTGGCATATATTTGAATCTGAGGTTAAAAATGTCAACTTAATTATAGCATAGGTTTATTATCATTTCAGGGTTTACGCATGGGGGTTAGAAACCCGGTTTCTACGAGTTTTGCGTTGAGTGACGAGAAATATAGCAAGAAACCGGGTTTCACCAGATTATCGTGCTTCTACATATTCACAAAGCGTAGTTGGTTGGGGAATGGGTAAACCTTCTTCTCGCAATCCTTCTAAGTGAAATTCGATCGCTTCTTTAATTTGCTGCTGTACTTCCGCAAGGGTAGCGCCTGTGGCTGCACATCCGGGTAAATCTGGTGGATATGCTGAATAGTTATTGGGTGTTTTTTCAATGACAATGGCATAACGCATTAGTTGATCTCGAATTTAGAGTAGATTAGGATTTACGTACTGACCAAAGAAACCGGGTTTTTATCGAATCTGCTGACTACAACCAAATATTTAGTAAAAAACCCGGTTTCTGAACCCTAAACAGTTTGTGTTAGCCAATTGCTATGATCCGAATTTCGCAAGTCGGTTGTTTGAAGAGTGATATCAAAACGTAACAGGTAATGAAATGACGAAAAGCCGATAACTTCGTATAAAAAGATTCTCAAAAAAAGACTTAACAAAGGGCTGAAATCGCTATAAATTACAGCTTACAGCTCTTGATGCGAGAGAAGAGAGAACCATACAACCAACCCTAACCACCCCAACACTCCAACAACCCAACCCAATCCTTCTCCCCCCCACGCAAACACACGCGCACACGACGGGAGGTGCCCCCGTGGTGCTTCCAGATTAAAGGCTAAATCATCGTACTCCAACCAAACTTTCCTTCCCTTTTTCCTCTTTCTCCAACCCACACGATCGCCTAACTTGCATTCAGTGTCATAATCAACTTTACCGCCTATTTCTAACCAGATTTTTTTCTGGACGCTAAAGCCAAAGTGACCCTGACTGTATTTTACCCACAATTTGTCGATCGTCCGCAAATCATCGCCAGGAAAATTCTCGATCGAGTTCCTATCGAACCAACCTTCCTTCTCCCGACTAGCAGCTTTTAACATCACCTTGAATGTTTCCCCATCGGCCTCTTCCCACTTCCCCGCCGCCAATAAATCCCGCAGATGAGTATAGTCAACACCCCGCGCTGATTTCAGCGAGTCTGGTGGCGGAGGAGGTGTTTGAGCTGATAATTGAGGTGATTGAGTACCAAGAGCCTGCAAAACTTCAGTAGCAGATTGATAACGTTTTTTAATAGCAGGTTGGATCATTTTATCTAAAATCTGACCCAGTTCCGAGCTGACAGATGTTTTTAAGTGTTCTCGCCACACCCACTCAAACTCGCTATCATCGAATAAATCAATCGGTTCAACCTGAGTTAACAGACACAGACAAGTCACACCCAGACTATAAATATCACTCGCATGAATCGGTTTACCGTTGGCTTGTTCCGGTGCCGTATATCCAGCCGTCCCGATTCTCGTTCCCGTTACCGCTAAAGCCGTTTGTGTCGCATATTTAGCCGCTCCAAAGTCAACTAAAACCAGTTGCCCATCTTGCTGAAGAATAATATTTTCTGGCTTGATATCTCGGTGAATAACTTGGCGGGAATGAATGAACTCGAATACTGGCAGTAAATTATTAAGCAAATTGCGAATCTGCGTTTCGCTAAAATATCCCTGAGATTTTAGTGTTTGGGCTAAATTTTCACCGTCGATGAATTCTTGGACTAAATACTGCCGTTCATCTTGACTAAAATATGCTAATAATTCGGGAATTTGAGAGTGTTTACCCAACTGTTCAAGGCGGACTGCTTCAAGCTCAAATAACTCAGCAGCTTTCTGGATACTAGAAGCGCCTTGAAATTGGGGGTAAAATTGTTTAATAACGCAGGGAGGTTTTGAGGGTTTATACTCGTCAACAGCTAGAAAAGTGCGCCCAAAGCCTCCTTGTCCAATGATTTTTTGCGATCGGTAGCGATCGCCCAATAGCAGTTTATTCCCACATTCGTGACAGAAGTTTGTAGAGCCAGACGGGTTTTGGAATAGGCAATCAGGGTTTAGACACTGGCTCATAAAATATGCTTATAAATTATAGATTAAAGCTTTCGATGGGATGCCAGCCCAGATGGTTTTAAATGTGGAACAGCAGATACCGGTAAGGACACGGCATTGCCTTTGCTCGTGTCAACTTAACCCCAAAACCTTTGTATCTCTCGCTTTTATCCGAGGCCAGATCCCCCTAAATCCCCCTTAAAAAGGGGAGTAGGGGTTGACTTCGATCGGACTCTTTTCCTCGTCAACTTAATCCCAAAAACCTTGTATCTCTCGCTGTTATCCCAGGCCAGATCCCCCTAAATCCCCCTTAAAAAGGGGAGTAGGGGTTGACTTTGAGATCGCTCCGGTTCGCCCCTTCTTAAGGGGGAGTAGGGGGCAAGCTAAGGGGGGATCTGGCCTAGACGATAAACAGCAGTCTATGACTACGTTTGACCTTAAGTTGAGACTAATAGGCACAGCCTAAGTCCCCGCTCAAAACTCCTTAAACTTTTGTCCCGCACTCAGGACAAAACTTATTGATCGAAACATTCTTCGCGCCGCAACTCGGACAATAAATCAACTCTGCAGATGGCAACGTGCTGCGTTCCGGTAAACCAACCATTTGAGCGTTACTTTTGCCCGGAACTACCATCGGATAGCAGTTTTCGTCCCTCGTCACCTTCACGTTCATCAGCACAGGGCCGTCGTGAGCGAGCATTTGGGCGATCGCACCTGACAACTCATCCGGCCCTGAAACCAGCATCCCCTTCACGCCGTAGGCCTGGGCCAGCATCACAAAATCCGGCATCCCCACAGTCATATTCGACGACGAATAACGCTCGCCGTAGAACGCCTGCTGCCACTGCCGCACCATGCCCTGCCAGCCATTATTTACAATCACAGTCTTGACATTAATGCCGTATTGTGCTAAGGTTCCCAACTCTTGAATATTCATTTGGATGCTAGCGTCGCCAGCAATACAAATCACTTGCTCGTTGGGTAGCGCCATTTTCGCGCCCATCGCCGCCGGCAGCCCAAAACCCATCGTTCCCAACCCAGCGCTGGAAATCCAGCGACGCGGCCCGTTGTTTAAGAATTGAGCCGACCACATTTGATGTTGGCCGACATCCGTCGTGTAGTAAGCATCCGGCGCTTGAGTAGCCAATTCCCAAATCACCTCTTGCGGAGACAAAATGTCCGGGTAGTGGGGTACAACTAACGGATAGTCCTGTTTCCAGCGATCGATCCTGTGCAGCCATTCCGCAGTTTGTCCGGGAGTACCCGAAACACCTGTTTCCCGACAGCGGCGCAGCAAATCCATCAAAACTTGCCGGACATCTCCGACAATCGGCACCTCCGGGCCGCGATTTTTACCTACTTCCGCCGGATCGATATCGATGTGAATCACCTTCGCGCGGGCGGCAAACTCGTCTAATTTGCCCGTCACGCGATCGTCAAACCGAGCTCCGACAGCAATCAGCAAATCGCACTCGGTAACGGCAAAATTAGCGTAAGCAGTGCCGTGCATCCCCAGCATTTTCACAGACAAAGGATGTTTTTCGTCAAAAGCGCCTTTGCCCATCAGCGTTGTCGTGACAGGTAATTGGAACATCTCGGCGAGTTCCTTAATTTCCTCGTGGGCCCCGGCTGCGATCGCCCCGCCGCCCACATAAAGCAAAGGACGCTTCGCTTCCTTCAGCAAATGGATAGCTTGATTAATCTGGCGGGGATTTCCCTTCACTGTCGGCCGATAGCCAGGAATTCTCACCGATCCCGGTTCCACCGGCAGATACTCAAACTCTTCTAAACCGACATCCTTGGGCACGTCAATCAACACCGGCCCCGGCCGCCCCGTACTCGCGATGTGGAAAGCTTCAGCCACAATTCGGGCCATGTCTCTGGGGTCGCGCACTACATAGGAATGCTTGACAATGGGCAGAGTAATGCCGTAAATATCAGTTTCCTGAAACGCATCAGTGCCGATCGCCGGACGAGGAACCTGACCGGTAATAATTACCATCGGGATAGAATCCATGTGGGCCGTCGCAATCCCCGTCACCAAATTAGTTGCGCCGGGCCCGGAAGTCGCGAAACAAACCCCAACTTTTCCGGTAGCGCGGGCGTAACCGTCGGCGGCGTGGGCAGCACCTTGCTCGTGCCGCACTAGAATGTGATCGATCGCCCCTGTTTCTTCAGCCCGGTATAGTTCGTCGTAAAGCGGCAAAATTGCGCCGCCGGGATAACCGAAAATATGCTTGACACCGTGGCGGATCAAGCTATCGATTAAAGCAAATCCACCCGTTGCACGCCTGACGGCTACTTTAGTTTTTAATTGCACTGATTTTTTTACCTCCAACTAATTATGAATTTTAATGAAAGCTTTGATACTACTTTAATCTCTACGATCGAACTCTGGTAGTTCACCGGCGGATATTTTACAAAAAGTTTCGCGCTGGGGCGGTGTGCGATCGGACTTTCGGGCAAAATTGTGGAACAGCAGAGGAAGAAAAGAAATAGAGGAAATCGCGGTTTCTATGCCGATTTACCGCGATATGACGCTATAGGGCATAGGGCATTGGGCATTGGGCATTGGCCAAACAGGGCATTGGGCATTGGGCATTGAGCATAGGGCATTGGGCATAGGGCATAGGGCATAGGGCATACCTCACCACGCGATCGAACCGCTATATGTTAGAGATCGATCGCCAAAAGAAAGCCATCTTCCTTCTTCCTTCTCCCCTCTTCCATCTTCCTTCTTCCGACGGACTTACATCCGTTACATCCGTTACATCCGTTACATAATCCGCTGCCGAACTTCCCTCTTCCGACGGACTTACATCCGTTACATCCGTTACATCCCGTACATAATCCGCTGCCGAACTTCCTTCTCCCCTCTTCCTTCTTCCCTCGGACCTCTTCCGACGGACTTACATCCGTTACATCCGTTACATAATCCGCTGCCGAACTTCCCTCTTCCCTCTTCCGACGGACTTACATCCGTTACATCCGTTACATCCGTTACATAATCCGCTGCCGAACTCCCCTCTTCCTTGTTGCCAAAGTTTACAGAGCATCCTTTAAGACTTTGCGAGTATGGTGCCAAGCTGCCATACCCATCACCGAGACCAAAAAGCCCAAACTCAGCAGCACGATCCGCAAACCCAAGTCATCCGATCCCACTACTTTGCTCACAGCATCCGTCAGCGGGCCTGTTACTGCTAAAGGCAAGCTGAGGGCAATGTTAATCGCATTGTTTTCCAAGCCAAAGACTTTTCCCCGCATAGATTCTGGAGTTTTCTCTTGAATCAAAGCTTGCATCGGGCCGTTAATTAAAGAAGCACCAAAACCGAACAGAGCACTCAAACTAAATCCCAGCCACAACTGTCTGGTAAAGGCAAACATTGCCAATACAAAACCCATCATCAAGAAACCAAGTAACGGTAAAGGTTTCTGCTGCATTCGATCGCCCCAGTGACCCAAAAAAGCCGCCCCGAAGACCATTCCGACACCAGCCGCCGCCAGCAAAAAGCCAAATTGAGTTTCTTTAAGACCAATTTTGCCCGAAAGTGCGATCGCCAGAACTTGCAGCGCCGCAAACACCGAATACAAAATCGTCAACTGCACCATCGCGTTGCTAACCAGGTGGTTGTGCTTCAAATAGCGCAAACCTTCCTTAAGGTCTTGCCAAGGATGGACATTTTTGGCACCGCTACCGGGATGATTTTCTTTAATGTGCATGGCATAGATCAAACCCGCAGATATCAGGTACAACCCACCCAACAAAAACTCTTGATAAGCTGGCCCGAAGCTGTGTTTGACCCAACTAAACAGCGGTTCGCCGATCGTCATCCCGACAATAATTCCGCCCATTGTGGACGAGGCGAACAGAGCATTTGCCGACATCAGTCCCTCTCGCCCCACGGCCAGGGGGATTGCCGCGGCCTCTGCTGGAGCAAAAAATTGCGTTACAGTAGAGACCAAAAACGTAATCGCCAACAACACGACAAAAGTTTTGGGCAAAAACGGCAAAGCTACAATCAACATGGCTCGGATCGCGTTACAGCCTATCAGCATTTGCTTTTTGGAAAAGCGGTCTACCACAATACCGGCCGCCGAACCAAAGAAGATCGCCGGCAGCGTGTAGGCGATCATCACCGCTGACAGCATTGAATTTCCCGAATACTCCGCAGAAACCGGCCAGGGTTGGTAGTCGCCGGTTTTCAGCAGAATAATCAGCAATACGTAAAAGATTTTATCCGCCACTTGGGCCAACAACTGGCCCGTCCACAAGGCGAGGAAGGGGCGATTTCTCAGTAGGGCATCAAGCCCGCTGCGGTCAGGGGGAGGGCTGGCTGGGTGCATAGGAATAGTTTAACTGACCGCTTGTAGCAATGATAATTTTCAGCAATACCTGCAAATCTGACACAACAAACTCGAAACGAGCGAAAACTCCTGTCTCCTGGGTTCTTTTTCTGTTTTAGCAGATCGGCGGGGGAAGGCTGCGTTCTTTTTTTCTCTAGCGCGATCGACCACAGCCATTACCCGCGCCGGAAAATTCAGACAATGTGATTAAATATTGGCCTGCATTTCATCGCGAGTACAACATACGGTAGTATATTTTACAAAATACTTAATCTTATCAGTGATATTAAAAGATGTCACGCCAGTTAAGTAATATAACGAAGGTACTAAGTGTTAGGAGTGAAAAAATTGAAAAAAGTTGAAGCTATTATTCGCCCCTTTAAACTAGACGAAGTGAAAATCGCGCTCGTCAATGCCGGCATTGTGGGGATGACTGTTTCTGAAGTTAGAGGTTTTGGCCGTCAAAAGGGCATGACTGAACGCTATCGCGGTTCTGAGTACACCGTTGAGTTCTTGCAAAAGCTCAAAGTCGAGATTGTTGTCGAAAACGATCAGGTTGATATGGTGGTTGATAAAATTATCGCTGCTTCTCGCACGGGCGAGATTGGCGACGGCAAGATTTTCATCTCTCCGGTAGAACAAATTATCCGAATTCGGACTGGAGAAAAGAACCTGGAGGCAATCTAGGATACTGGGGAATGGGGCATTGGGCATTGGGCATTGGGCATTATAGCATTGGGCATTGGATAATTGGTACTAATCACAAATAACCAATAACTAATGACTAATAACTAATGACTAATGACTAATGACTCCATTTGTGGTATTAGGGCCTCGAATGCTTTGCCGCGGTGGGAGTGCGATCGCTTGATATCCGTTGTCATTTCGGCAAAAGTCTGCTGCTGTGCGGGTACGTAGAAAATCGGGTCATATCCGAAACCTCCGGTACCGCGAGGACTGTGCAGGATTTCACCTGGGCAAATTCCTTCTACTTGCAGGGCAATTGTACCGTCGGGACGGGCGATCGCGATCGCGCAAACAAATTGTGCTTCCCGGTTTGCTTCGTTTCCCAATTCTTTCAGCAGCCGAGATATCCTGTCAGCATCGCTTGAACCGTAGCGCGCCGAATAAATCCCAGGTTTACCGTCGAGTGCATCTACCATTAAACCAGAATCATCGGCGATCGACCATTCGCCTGTAGCTTTGGCTATTTCAGAAGCTTTCAAACAAGCATTAGCAATAAATGTTTCCCCAGTTTCCTCAATTTCCAATTCTTCCGGTTTCAGGCGCAATTCCCACCCCAAATCCTGAAGGTAAAGCTGCATTTCCTTAAGTTTACCCGGATTGCCCGTAGCCACAACTAGCAATTTATTATTAGTCATTATTTCTGTTAAAATTTACGGATGGATTTTTCACGAACCGCGAAGATGCGAAGGAAGAGAGAAGAAGAGAAAGTTCCCAATTTTGTGATTTTTTTTACCGCAGAGACCGCAGAGAACGCAGAGAAGGAGAGGTTTCATATCAATCTATCCGCTTTCATTTGCGTTCATCATGGATTTTTTACGAACCGCGAAGATGCGAAGGAAGAGAGAGTTCCCAATTTTGGGGATTTTTTTTTACCGCAGAGGCCGCAGAGAACGCAGAGAAGGAGAGGTTTCATATCAATCTATCCGCTTTCATTTGCGTTCATCTGCGGTTGTTTTCATCCGATTAATTCTGCGCCCAAGCTTTCGCCCAATTTAAGTTTTGCATCACTTCTTTCAATGTGGCTGCTTCGGAATAAAGCCTCAACACCGGTTCTGTGCCGCTAAACCGAATTAACAGCCAGCTTCCGTCGGTTAAACGGAATTTGTATCCGTCTACTTTGTTGCAGTCTACTACTGTTTTGCTGGCGATTTCTGTTAATGGTTGGTTTTGCAGCAAATCCAGCAAGCGCGATCTTTCTTCCATGTTTGCTAGGTGCAGGTCGATTCTGTCATAAGCTGAGGTAAACTCTGTTTCTGTTTGCAGTCTGCTGTAAATTTGGCTTAGGTCTTCCCCGGATTTGACGACTGCTTCTAATAAGTACAGGGCTGATAGCAAGGCGTCTCTTTCGGGTATGTGGGTTCCGTAGCCGATTCCTCCAGATTCTTCGCCGCCTACTAGGACTTTGGTGGTTAACATTCGATCGGCTATATACTTGTAACCGATCGGCGTTTCAAATAATGGTAAGCCGTAAAGTTGGGCAATTTTGGGAATGATGTCGGAACCGCTGACGGTTTTGATGACTTCTCCGGTTAACCCGCGCCGTGAAGCTAGGTGTTCGATTAATATGGGAACTAGGATTTGCGAACTGAGAAAGTTGCCGCTAGAGTCAACGGCTGCAATTCGATCGCTATCTCCATCAAATACAAATCCGATTGACAAACCGAAATTTTGGCGCTGGTGGGTACGCATCATGCGGAACAACTTCGACAGGTAGCGCGGTAATGGTTCTGGTGCGCCACCGCCAAACAGCGGATCGCGATCGCTGTTGATTTCTTGCACTGTTTCTTCTAATATTTGAGATAATCCTCCTGCTGCAGCGCCGTGCATTGCATCTACAAATACTGTAATTTTGCCGGATGCGATCGCATCTTTAATCGCCTCAATATCCACCATTTCCCGCAAGGTTTTGCAGTAAGCCGGCCAAGGATTGAAATTCTCCAATTTTCCGGGGGTTGCTGAAAGTGCGGCCGGATTTTCGAGTTTTGCTTCTATCTGTTGCGTCACTTCGGGCGAAACTGAACCTCCAAATCCCCCCTTGACTTTTAACCCTAAATATGATCCGGGATTGTGGCTGGCTGTCAGGACGATCGCACCTAAAGCATTTAATTGTTTGGCTGCTAAACTGAAAGCCGGAGTGGGGGCGTAGGATTCGCTCAGCAGCACGTCAAATCCGGCGTTTTGGACTGCCTCAGCCGCTGTTTTGGCAAAATCTTCCGCCAAAAAACGGCGGTCGTAACCGACAATTACGGTACCGCTGCTGGCATTATTGCCACTGGTTTGTGCGAGAACTTGTGCTGCTAGGGGAGCTACTAATGCTACGCGATCGAAGGTAAAATCGTCGGCTATAATGCCGCGCCAGCCATCGGTTCCGAATTTAATAGGATTCATTTAGTCAAAAGCCATGAGTCACCAATCTATTTTATTGGCAGAACGGGCGATCGTCATCTGATTTGAGATTTTAGATCGGTCTTGGACGCACTCCGACAAAGAAACCGGGTTTTTTTTTACCCAATTTGCGGTGCGTAACGAAGTATATCGTAAAAAAAACCGATTTCTGGACCCCATGTTTGATTACAGCCACCAGGAAAAAAGTGATTGGCTAATGACTAATGACTGATGACTAATGACTGATGATGACTAATGACTAAAAGAATGCCGGTTGGTGGCGGATCAAATTCAAGAATTCTTCGCGAGTTTTTTGTTCATCTTGAAACACGCCCAACATGGCACTCGTAACCGTCCAAGCACCGGGTTTTTGTACGCCCCGCATTGTCATGCACATATGGCTGGCTTCCATTACTACAGCGACTCCCTGCGGTTCCAATATTGTCTGAACTGCTTCGGCAATTTGGCGCGTCAAACGTTCCTGCACCTGCAAGCGACGGCTGTACATCTCGGCAATTCTGGCTAATTTGCTCAGTCCCACTACTTTTTGGTTGGGAATGTAAGCGATGTGAACTCGGCCCATAAATGGCAGCATATGGTGTTCGCACATACTGAATACGCTGATGTCTCGCACCAGTACCATTTCGTTATGCCCTTCGTCAAAGATAGCGCCGTTGAGGAGTTCTTCGAGGGATTGGCTGTAGCCGCTGGTGAGAAACTGCATTGCTTCTGCTACCCGTTTGGGGGTTTTGAGCAATCCTTCCCGTTCGGGGTTTTCTCCTATTCCCAGCAGCATCGTCCGGACGGACTCCATCATTTCATCCATACCTACTTCTGAGGATACGGGTATGTTAGACTCTTGACCGTTGGAAGAATTGCGATCGGGTCTAGTCGTGATGCGCGGGGCGTTGTAGTCTGCGGTTTCTGAAGGTTTCATGCTGTCTGTTGAGATAGAGTTCGAGTTATTTGAGCCGTTGTTCGATGCAATTGTCATAATAATTTCGTGTGAGGAACGAGCTATTTTCGATTTTTGATTGTCGATTGCGATCGAGCTATCGATTTTCAATTGTGATAAAGCTATCGATTTTCGATTTTTGATTGTCGATTGCGATCGAGCTATCGATTTTGGATTGGGATCGAGCTATGGATTCAAAGATTGTTGAATTCGATCGCAATTCAGCAGTCTAAAATCTCAAGTTCACAAAACTCCTGCGTTGGACATGATCGTGATTTCTTCAATTACTGCACTTGCCGGCAACTGAACTGCGTGCAGAATTGATTGCGCGACGATTTCAGGGGTTAGCATGGCAGTGCGATCGAAGTTGGCTTGCACGCTCTGCGTGTCCCACATGGGAGTGTTGACAGAACCCGGACATACGACTGTGACGCGAATTCCCCGATCCCGTTCTTCGGCGGCTAAAGTCTTGGACAAAGCCATGAGACCGAATTTGCTGACGCAGTAGGGCCCCCAGTTGGGAAAAGTTTGGCTGCCGGCGATCGAGGAAACGTTGATGATGATTCCCGAACCGCGATCGCGCATGGACGGCAAAACTCCGACAATGCACTGCCAAACGCTAGTCAGATTGAGGTCTAAAACTTGCTGCCACTGGGCTAGGGAGGTTTCCGTCAAGGAGCCGGTGTAGCCCATGCCAGCGCTGTTGACCAGGATATCTACGGGCCCGAATTGAGATGCGATCGCGCTGATGCCGCTTTGCACTTGTTCAATTTTTGCCAAGTCTAAGGGATAAGCTTCTGCTTTCACTCCGACTTCTCTGGCCGCTGCGGCAACGGCTTCTAATTTTTCTGACTCTCGGCTAACTAAGGCCAGATTGATGCCCTCGGCGGCGAACGCCAGGGCCGTCGCTTTGCCAATACCGCTGCTGGCTCCGGTAATCAGAGCCTGCTTTGTTGTTCGATCGTTCATTAAATTTCCTGATACTTTCCCTCGGCAACTCTCTTTCGAGCGTTACAGCCTTCTTCGGCAAATTCGACTGCGGGTGATAACAGTTAATTATGAGATCGACATTAAGAACTGTTAAGCCGGTGTCACCTGAAAAATTATAACACTGCTGACAGATTTGCAGATCGTAGTGAGTTTTGATGTCGTGTCCGGTGGATAGATCCAGAGCACTCCCGTTCGTAGTGCGGACTTCAGTCCGCACGCGCCATCCATTTTTGTTATGGTGATAATCGACCGGAGATGATATTACTCGCTGGAAGTTAAGAAATTTTCAACTCATCACTAATAGACGAATCTTCTAAAAGCCTGTAAAGAGCAGGCTCAAAGAGCCTGCTCCACAAGAATTATTGTTTGTGTCTGATAAATCTGAATCGATCGACTCAAGCAGCAATTTCATTGAATACACCGATATCACGAAACTTTTGATACCTGAGATCCCGCCGCTGCTTGCCAGTAAGCTGTGTCAGTTCTGCTAAGTTTTCCAACAAAGCTTGTTTGAGGGCTGACGCAGCTTTTAGCGGATTCGAGTGAGCGCCACCAATCGGTTCGGGTACTATCTGATCGAGAACGCCGAGGTTTTTTAAGTCCCAGGAAGTGATTTTTAGGGCTTCTGCTGCTAAGTTGGCTTTGCCAGAGTCTTTCCAGAGGATGGCGGCGCAAGCTTCCGGGGTGGCGACGGTATAAACAGAATGTTCCATCATCAACAGCCGCTCGCCAACACCGATACCTAATGCACCGCCGGAACCTCCTTCGCCGATGACGGTACATATAATCGGAACGTCGAGGCGAAACATTTCTCGGAGGTTGCAGGCGATCGCCTCTCCCTGTCCTAGCTGTTCAGCTTCTAAGCCCGCCCAAGCTCCGGGAGTGTCGATAAAGGTGAAAATTGGCATGGAGAAGCGATCGGCGTGTTCCATCAACCGCAAGGCTTTGCGGTAGCCCCCCGGCGCCGCCATGCCGAAGTTGCGGGCGATATTGTCTTTGGTGTCGCGCCCTTTTTGATGGCCGATGATGACTGTAGGACACCCGTCTATACGGGCAATTCCGCCGACTAGGGCCGGGTCGTCTCCGCCGCGCCGATCGCCGTGCAGCTCGATCCACTCGTCGCTAATTGCCTGAATGTAATCGAGGGTACTGGGGCGGCGCGGGTGACGGGCCAGTTGCAGCCGCTGCATGGGGGACAAGCTGCTGAAAATTTCTTGCCGCAGTTGGGTGGAACGAGCTTCGAGTTTGCGAATTTCGTCGGTGACATCGACGCTGTTTTCTTCGGCGAGTTGCCGAATCTGGTGAATTCGGGCTTCGAGTTCGGCCAGCGGCTTTTCAAAATCTAGGAGTAGTGGTTTGCGGTCTGAGTTTGGCACGCTGATAATTTCTATAGGGTTTTAAGGTTTAGTCGATCGACTGTTTCCCGATCCTACCCTGTCAGGCGTTGCTGAAAAAGAGTGTTCTTGGGAAGTTTTTAATTTTTAATTATGTTTGGCTCGTTGACAAGAGTTAAAAGCCAGAGGCTCCAGCCTGGTTTTTTGCTACACTGTTTTTGTTAGATACCTGAGTTTACCGGCGCCACTCCCCACGCTCCTATGCCCCCCACAGCAACAAAAAACTAAATTCTGTTGAATGGTTGCAAAGTGCAAAAAGCGATACCAGTGCGATCGAACTCACCGCTTCGGAAGCTTTAACAGCTCTGTCTGTATTAGCTGTTGCCGCCGACGGTAAAATATCTGAAGCAGAAAGACAAACTCTCGCCGCCAATCACATTCGCTTGTTTAGATATTAGTCTAGCCAACACTTCCAAAAACTTTTTAAGAAAGTCCTGAAATTGAGCAGCCAGTACAGTCTGGCTGAGGTATTTGCTGCTGCTAAAAATGCCTTAAATCCTCAGCTTCGAGAAACAGCTTTTGCGCTACAGATTTGGTTTTGGTAGATGGAATTTTCACCGCTCAAGAACAGGATTTTTTGCGTCAACTGTCCGAAGCTTTGGACATTCCTGATGAACTTAGCAAAAACACGATCGCAGTCATGACTCTCAAAAACTGCGGGGAGAACTTCCGAGGTGACATATAGCAGTTCTCACTCTCGATGAGAGATCGATCGGTCAACACCTCATCTTTCGCTCTAACTGCTATATATCCGTTGTTAATGAACTGTTAGCTGCATCAAAAAAAGTTACTGGTTATTCTCAGAAAAACTTTCCTCAATAACCAATAACCGCAACAAATCACATCAGAATGACATCAAAGGTCGGAAACCGTGTTTAACGGACATCTCGCCAATTTGCTCCATCTTTTCCACTGTAATTTGATTCCGTCCCCAAGAAAAATTGGTATACAATTTTTCAAATTCCAGCAGCATGGATTCGGCAAAACAGGCAAACAACTGTCGGCCCGGCACATCCATATTGACAATCTTCATGATTTTCCACTCAATATCGAGGGAATGCTCCACAATCCCGCCATTGAGCACAAAAACTTCGGGATGCTGAACCTGAGTTGCCAAATTTTTCGGATAGCCACCGTCAATCAATAAACAGGGTTGCTTCAAAGTTTTCGGGTCAATTTCTACTCCCTTTGGCATACTGGCGACCCACACTACAATATCCGCTTGCGGCAGGGCTTCTTCCAACTTCATGATTTTGCCTCGCCCCAATTCCGATTGCAAATCTTGCAAGCGTTCTTTGTCGCGGGCAATTAGCAACAATTCTGCTACATTTGTTTTAACATTGAGCCAGCGACACACCGCACTGCCAATATCACCTGTAGCCCCACAAACCGCTACAGTAGCTTTTGAAAGTTCAATCCCCAATTTTGGGGCAGCTTCTTCTACTTGGCGGCACAGGATGTAAGCCGTGTGGGTGTTACCAGTGGTGAAGCGCTCGAATTCCAACTTGAGATTGCGAATTTGCTTAATTTGCTGCAAGTTGAAAGTCTCAAAAATTATCGAAGAAAATCCGCCTAATGCAGTGATATTAATCCCGTTTTTTTGAGCGTGTGCCATCGCATTAAGAATTTTGCGAGTGGCTGCTTTAATCCGGCGCGTGGCTAGCATTTCCGGCAGAAAACAGGACTCCACATAGCGGCCTTCTATTTTTTGCCCGGTAATGCTAGTGACAGTGATATTGTCAACTATTTGGGGCGGTGCGCTGCACCAAAAATCGAGACCTTGATCGGCATATTCTGGATAGCCCAGCTCGTTAGCTACTGATTGGGCGTGTTCTAAGCTGGTTAAGTGACCGATTAGACCAAACATTAAGTTGTCAAATGAAGGAAGATTGAAGAAGAAGGAAGTTCGGCAGCCGATTGTGTAGCGGATTTAACGGATGTAACGGATAGAATTCCCGATTACCCATCATTGATTACCGATTACCCATCAGTTCTGCCGTCATTAGGAAGAAGGAAGAAGGAAGAAGAAAGAAGAAAAATATCAATTTTTCCATTAAAAATGAGGGATATCATTTTTAATTTTCAAGTTTTTTCCCATTCCTTATTTCCCAATTAACTAGGCTGCGAGGCCTTGTGCTGACATCCGCATGATGTCGCGGTTGTTAAAACCAATGTTGCCTAGGGCTTCGCCGTAGGCAATCATAAAGTCTTCGATTAAAGCGTCTTTTTCCATTCCCAAGACGCGGGCATCGTCTGCGACAGCGTTTAGCAGCTTCCAGATGATGGGCAGGTTTTGACGGTTGGCGGCTTCGAGTTCGGCTTTGGATTCCTCGAAGTGAGCTTGCAGCCAGACTTCCCCAAAGTTGAGGTGGCTGTATTCTTCTTTGACGACTCCTTCGGTGATTTTGCGTGCAAAGTCATCGGCGACGGGGATGTATATGTTGTAGGCTGCGATCGCAAAACACTCGATAATTAGCGATTGAATCAGCAAGCAAGTTACAATCTGACCCTCAGCCGCGGCTGTTTGGAAGTTTCTGTGCAAATCCGAAAAGAATTGCTTGGCAAATGCCATATCGGGCGTGACCTTGAGATTGCGACCGCAAGCTTGGAAGCCTTTCATGTGGCGGTTTTCCATCTTGGACAAGCCAATTAATTCGCTTTTTTTGTCAGCCAACAGTTCGGCCAGTGTCAGGTAATTGTCGTGAGCTTCTTGTTCGCCTTCAATCACAATGGCGTTGATACGGCTGTAAGCGTCTTTGTAAGTTTCGGTTTGAAAGTCTATTGTTGGGCTGGCCTCAAGCTGTGGCATGGATACGTTTTCTCCTTATATAACCTTGTAGGATGTTTGGAAACCCCTTAAAATTTTGGGGTCGCGTGCACTACACTTTACCTATTTTCGACTAAAAATTTACGATTGTGTGGGAATCTGGGAGGCGATCTGGTTTGAGAGCCTCACAAGCTTATTATTTTAGGTTAATTCGCAAGTTTATGGGTAAATCGTTGGGCTGGTCTCAAGCGCTGAAAGTGCTGAGCTTTATTTTTTTGTTGGCGGGGGCTGCGCTGGTGCTCCTGCCGCTGGCTGCTGTTTTTTTGGTTTCGCTGTCACCATCTGGTGTCGGTGTCAAGGCCACAGGCTTGACTTTGGCAAACTATCAGGAGGCTTGGCGCAGGGGGAATTTTTTGTTGGCATTTGTTAATTCTACTCTAGTGGCGATCGCAGTGACGGGTTTTCAGGTTGTGACTTCTGCTTTGGCGGGTTATGCTTTGGCCCGGCTGAAGTTTCGGGGGCGGCAGGCTCTAGTTTTAGTAGTTTTGGCAACACTGGTGATTCCGTTTCAGCTTTTGGTAATTCCCATTTTCATGGTTTTGAAGTGGGGCCACCTGCTGAATACTTACGGAGCGCTGATTTTGCCGACGGCGGCTAACGGTTTCGGGATTTTTCTGCTGCGCCAGTATTTTATGACAATTCCGGTGGAATTGGAAGAAGCGGCAATGCTGGATGGGGCTAACCGCTGGCAGGTGTTGTGGCGGGTGATGTTACCTTTGGCCCGCCCTGCTTTGGTGACGCTGTTTTTGTTTACGTTTATCGGGGAGTGGAACGATTTGTTTAAGCCGTTGGTGTTTACGACGCGGCCGGAATTGCGGACTGTGCAGTTGGTTTTGGCGGAGTTTCAGGAACAGTTTACTAGCAGTTGGCAGTTGTTGATGGCGGCGGTAGTAATTGGGACTGTGCCGGTGGTGTTGCTATTTTTGACCGGTCAGCGGCAGTTTATTCGCGGGATTGCGGCGACGGGAATTAAGAATTGATTTTGGGTTTGGAGCAAAATATAAGTTATTAGTGAGAACATAAGTCCTCTGTTGTGATTCAAACTCAACAATGATTGAAGTGCTTGCTACCAAAAAATATGTCATTGCGGACAAAGTGAATCTATGCAAAAGCTGGGCTGGTTTTTATTTATTGCATCTTTCGTGCCCTGGGTGGCAATCTTGTTTATTGTGCCGTTTATGCCACTGAGCCTCGCCGAAAAAACTACAATTAATATCATTCTAGCTGTTGGGGCAGAAGTTTGCTTTTGGCTGAGCGTGGTAATTTTGGGGAAAGAAGTAGTTACTAAATATCGGCGTTATTTGAGTCCGCGCTATCTTTGGAAAAAAATCAGAAATTTCAAGCGGAAATAAGCATAAATTAACGCAGATTTGGTGGGAGTATCTCAGTTTTTCATTGATAGTGCGAGCATCCCCGCTCGCGAGTGGTACTACAATAAAAAAAATGCTGTTTGCAAAACTGAGATGCTCCCGATTTGGTTCGCAGTCAGGACTTTATTCCGCATCAATAAGGAAAAACTAAATTCCTGACTACAAACCTATTTCAACGTTTAGCTATTCGCTGAAAATTTGTAAGCGAATAGAGCGTTCTCCGTCTCCGAAATCAACTTCAATCTTTTCTCCCGAAAGACTGTCCAAGCATCCCAACAGTAAGCGCAAATTGGGTGTGCTGGCTCCTGTGTCTACATACAATCTATCTGCTAAACTGCCTAAACGCTTCCAAATTGTATAGAGCTTGACTACTGTTTGTTCTAGCTGTGCTGCTTGTTTTACAACGTCGGCGGTGGTTCCCAAACAACCGACTCGCAAAGATTCTTCTAAAGCCATTTCCATATCTAAATGAGACTGGTTGAGAGCTTGTACTTGGGCGGCTGCGTCGAGATATTTTGATAAATTCTTGGCGTCGGAAGTTAGCTGTTTTACTGTATCTACGTCGGGATTTTCTGTTATTTCTTTTTGAATTTCGCTTTGGTGAGATGGAGATAGTTTCTCCATTTCTTTGACTAAGGGTGCGAGATAGCGGGAAGGAAGGGAACCGCTAGATGCTTTTTCTTTGACTTCTTCTGGCAATAATTCTGAGTTCATGGCCATCCATTCGTCGGACAGTTGTTTGACTTCGCGACGGGTAATGCGATCGCCGCTTGCGGCTGCATCTGTTACCATTTGCTGCACTTCGGGAGATGCTTTGGCGGTTTCTATAAAGGCTCTTTTGCTGAAGTTTCTAATCGAATTTGGGTCTAAATCTCCTTGCTGGATCAGAGTATCGGCGCTATTAGCTAGTTCTATCAAAGAATAGGCTTGACTTTTGCCAATTTCTCGTTCTTTGAGCCAGTTCAAAAAGCCAGTGCCACGTCCTTCGCCGCCTTTTTTTTCTCTGTCTCTCACTGTTCGGAGAATTTGTCCGCGCCAGATGTCGGTTTGCAAGTCGAAGCGATCGCACACTTTCCATGCTGTGTCAACCTGATTCTCAAAGTCGAAGTCGGGTATTTGTTCGTCTTCGGGATCTGGCAATTGAAAGTTGATATCGGTAAAGCCGTTGAGGGCTTCGGCAAGTTCTGAGGGTGTTTGGGGGACTTCAGCCATTAGGAAAAATTTGTGTAGTGCAACAGCCGGTTTGATTTTGAAACTTGCATAGCTTGACAGTTTAGACGCTATATGTAGCGGTAAATTTGTCAGTGTTTACCCTTGTGATAGAGTTTGGGTGCAAGTCATTTTATTATTGCACGGTGGAGGGCGATCGGCGAAAAGATACCTGCAATGACTAATTACCTAACGGTCATTGCGATCGTCCGCGCGAACCAATCTCAATCCGTTACGCTCGCGATGACATTCTATAATTAGGGCTTGCACAAAAACTCTGAAATCTCCCAAAAGATAAGAGTAACCCAGGGTTTGATCGACCAAGGAATTACTCACTTTCAGAATCAGGATGAGTAAAAACCCATCCCTCTAAAACTACAATGGCGATACCCGATCGCGTTCCACCTCATCGTGGACAGTCGTTTTTCCATCCACATTTATGTCATCGTCGAGGGGATTTTCCGGGCGAGAGGGCTTCCTAAAGCGATCGCTAGCCGAAGCAATCACCACATACAGCACCGGCACGATAAACAAACTCAAGAAAGTAGAAACAACCATCCCCCCCGCGATCGCATTCCCTAGCGATCGGCGACTCGCCGCCCCCGCACCTTCCGGGTTAATCAGAGGAGTAATACCCAAAATAAAAGACAGAGAAGTCATCAAAATCGGTCGCAAACGCTCTGCGGCCGCCTCAACTGCTGCCTTAGCAATTGGATATCCCCGCTCCCGCAATTGATTAGCAAACTCCACGATTAAAATCGCATTTTTACTAGCCAATCCAATCAACATCACCAAACCAATCTGGCAATAAACATCATTCGCCAAACCCCGCAACGACTGAGCCAAAAGCGCACCTAAAATCGCCAGAGGCACCGACAGCAAAATAATGAAAGGATCGACATAATTCTCATACTGAGCCGCCAAAACCAAGAACACAAAAATCAGCCCCAAACCAAAAATAATTGGAGCTTGACCCCCCGACTCAATTTCTTCTAAAGAAGTGCCAGACCATTCGTAGGCAAAACCTGCTGGTAAAACTTGAGCCGCGACCTTTTCCATCGATTTAATCGCCTGTCCCGAACTCGCTCCCGGAGCCGGAGAACCCGTAATTTCAATTGACCTATATAAATTGTAGTGATTAACAGTTTGTGCTCCCACCACCGGAGTTAGCTTCACCAAATTGCTCAAAGAAATCATTTCATTCTTTCCAGAGCGGACGTACAATTTACCAATATCTTCAGGATTATCGCGAAACTGTTGATCCGCCTGAACGTACACCCGATAATTGCGCTGCTCCAGATTAAAATCGTTCACGTACTGCGAACCCAGAGCCGTTTGTAGCGTACTGAAAATATCATTGAGAGAAATATCCAAAGCCTTAGCTCGATTGCGGTCAACCTCCACAATTAACTGAGGCGTATTCGCAGCAAACGTACTAAATACCGCCTGCAATCCCGGTGTCTGATTTGCCTGCTTCAAAATTCCACCCATCGTCTCAACCATCGCATCTAAACCGCTGTTACCTTTGCGGTCTTGCAATTGAAATTGGAAGCCTCCAAATTGACCTAAACCTTGAATTGCCGGCGGATTCACCGGGAAAATTCTAGCTTCGGGAATCGCCATAAGCTTACCCTGCAAGCTGCCAATAATCGCTTGTACAGTTTGACTTTCTCCGTGACGTTCGCTCCAGGGTTTAAGCGTAGTAAAAATAATACCTTGGTTAGATGTGCTACCACTAAAACCAAAGCCTCCTACTGAAAAAGTACCTACAACTTCAGGAAGTTTAAGAATTTCTTTCTCAACTTCATCCATCACTTGGCGAGTGTATTGCAGCGAAACTCCTTGGGGGCCTTGAATAATTGTTAGAAAATATCCCTGGTCTTCCTCTGGGATAAATGCTGTCGGTACTGATAGATAAAGCCAAGCTGTGAATCCCAGAGAAGCGATGAATAGGAGGGTGACGATTGTTTTAATTCGAGTGAGAAATATCAAAGATCGCCGGTATTGCCGCTGCGTCCAATCGAGAAATCCATTAACGCGATCGAACACCCAACCAATTGGCCCCCCAAACTTCGGCCCTCGCCGCAGTAATATAGCTGCCAGTGCAGGGGTAAGGGTAATAGCCATGAAGGTAGAAAGAGCAATAGAAAAAGCAATTGTCAGAGCAAATTGTTTGTAGAGTGCTCCCGTAGTTCCGGGAAAAAATGCCACTGGTATAAACACTGCCATCAACACTAAGGAAGTCGCAATTACAGCGCTAAAAAGCTCCCGCATTGACTCGAAAGCTGCTTGGCGGGCATTCATGCCTTGGCGAATCAAACGATCGATATTTTCTACTACAATAATAGCGTCATCAACCACCAACCCTGTCGCTAATGTTAGACCAAATAGAGATAAACTGTTAATGGTAAATCCGAAAACTTTGATAAAGGCAAAAGTCCCAATCAAAGAAATCGGAATTGTGATAGTGGGAATAATAGTAGTCCGCCAGTCTTGCAAGAAAACAAAAATTACTATTACCACTAGCAAGACAGCTTCAAATAGTGTCTTCACAACTTCTGACATCGACTCTTGGACAAACAAAGTCGTATCTAGCGCTACTCTATGTATCAAGCCCGGAGGGAAACCTTTAGCTAGTGTTTCCATTTCTGCTTTGACGGCATTAGCAACATTCAAAGCATTGCTTCCGGGCAATTGATAAATTCCCAAGCCTACCGCATCCTTGCCTCTAAATCGCAGGAAAGAGTTGTAATTTTCGGCTCCTAATTCGGCTCGACCAACGTCTTTTAATTTAATAACCGTGCCATTGGCCTCTGTTTTCAAGACAATGTTTTCAAATTCTGCGGGTTCTTGGAGGCGGCTTTTTGCCCGTAAATCAATTTGATACATTTGCCCCTCTGGAGCTGGTTCTTGGCCAACTCTCCCGGCGCCAACTTGTATGTTTTGTTCGTTAAGTGCCCTGGTGACATCTTGCATTGTCAAACTGCGGGCGGCTAATTTATTGGGGTCTATCCACAGGCGCATTGCATAGCGGCGTTCTCCAAAAATTCGCACGTCGCCAACGCCTTTTACTCGCTTTAGCGCGTCTGCTAAATACAAGTCGGCGTAATTGCTTAAAAATATGGTGTCGTATTCTTTATTTTCTGTAAATAAGCCGATCGCCAGCAAGAGACTGCTAGATTGTTTTGTAACTCTCACTCCCGTGCGCTGTACGGCATCTGGTAGTTGGGGTTGGGCGACTGCAACTCGATTTTGAACATCGACTGCGGCAATATCTTTGTTGCGCGAGGAGTCAAAGGTGGCTGTGATGCTACTGGTGCCGTCGTTACTGCTGCTAGAAGTTAGATATTTTAGTCCTTCAACGCCGTTTATCTGCCTCTCTAGGATGTTTGTAACTGCATTTTCGACAATTTCGGCACTAGCCCCGCTATAGTTGGCTGTGACGGTGATTTGGGTGGGGCTGATGTCGGGGAAGCGTTCGATCGGCAGCGTGGGAATGCTAATTGCGCCTACTAGAATGATCACTAAGGCGCAGACACTGGCAAAGACGGGTCGTTTAATAAAGAAATCTGCAAACATTATTTTTGTAATGGGTAATCGGTAATTGGTAATTGCAATTGGAATTTAGATATTTAAGGATGAAGTTGATTAATTTTATTCATCCTCTATTCAATCCTGTTAATTGGGAAAATACTCTAAATCTTGATTCAGATTTGATACTATTTATCAAAATTATTGCTCTCCCAAAAAAGTTTGGTTTATTTCCTGATTTTTTGTATAAGCTGCGAATATATTTAATTAGTTGGTAGTGCGGACTTACAGAAGATTTCAGGTTTATGAAGTACAAAAAAGCCGGAGCGGGAGCCGGAGGGCGAGCACGGGGGCATCGCCCCTACAGATAACAATTTTTTTGTAACTCACTTACCTGGAATCTGCTGTAAGTCTGATTAGATGTTGCGTCAGTCAGCGCCTGCACTACGAACCGCGATTAATTTTTTCCTCCTACTGGTGGTTTTTTTCCTTCCGCTTCTGCTGGTTCTTGAATGACGATGGGAGCGCCGTCTGTCAAGTTGAGAATGCCTGCGACAATAACTTTTTCTCCGGCTTGCAAGCCTTCGATAACTTGATAATTATTGCCTTCGATGGTTCCCAGTTTCACGGGTTTTTGTCGCGCTACTAAAGGTGGCATTCCAGGTTTTGACTGTTCTGGCTTTTGAGCTGTGAAGACAAAAGTTTCCCCGCCCAAGCGAGTGACTGCTGTGACTGGAACTAAAATTCCTGGCTTCTGATCCCAGATGACTCTGGCTTTGACAAATTGGAGGTTTAGTAGTTCGCCTGTGGGGTTGGGAAAGGTGGCTTTAGCTAAGATTGTTTGGGAGTTGGCGCTGACGTTGGGGGAGATAAAACTGATTTGACCTTTGGCGATCGCCTTTCCTTGAGTGTCGAGCATTTCTACTGGCAACCCGAGGCGTAATTGTGGCATCCGTTCTAAAGGAATTGATAACCGCAAGTCTAGCAGTTGGTTCTCTGTTAAGATGGCGATCGCATCACCTGTTTTTAAGTAGTCGCCGACTTTGACTGGTATGTCGCCGATGACTCCGGCGAAGGGCGCGATGACAGCAGTTTCTTGGAGTTGTACTTCAAAACCGCGCACTTGAGCGGCGGCTTGGGCCACTTGCGCTTCGGCTCGATCGACCTGTTCTTGGCGGGTGCCGTTGGCTAACTGAGCTAATTTGGCTTTGGCTTGGGCAACTTCTGCTTCGGCTTTGGCTATTTCTTCGGGGCGCGCACCGTTTTGCGATTGCCGCAAAGCTTCCCGCTGCTGTTGTAAGGCTGCTGTGCGCCGATCGATTTCGGCTTCTCGGTTTTTTTGCCGCTGCTGCAACCGCCTTTGAGCTTCTCGGAGATTGGCTTTGGCGGTGCTTTCTTTTTGAATGTATTCCTGGAGGGTGTTGGCGGATGTTGCGCCTTCTTTGGCTAATGCTTGATACCTGACAAGTTGCTGGGCCGCCAGCTTAGCTTCGGCTGTGCTTGCTTCTACTTGGGCTTTTGCTTGGGCGATGTCTTCTAGGAGGCTACCTGTTTGGGCATCGGCCAGGTTGGCTTCGGCTTGGGAGACGAGGGCTTGGGCTTGACCAATTTCTTCGGGCCGACTGCCCGATCGCAGTTGGGCTAGGTTGGCTTGAGCTTGGGCGACTTGGGCTTGGGCTTGGGCGATTTCTTCTGGCCTGGCACCTGCTTGGAGTTCGGCTAAATTAGATTCGGCGGCGCTGAGATTGGCTTGGGATTGTCTTAACTGAGCTTGGGCGCTGTCGCTTTTGATCCGGGCGATGGCTTGTCCTTTTTCGATCGAGTCTCCAGATTTGACAAAAATCTCCGTGACTAGCCCTTCGGTTTGGGGTTTGATTTGTACTGAGCGTTTTGCCTCTAGGCTGCTGACAAATTCGGAGGTATCTTGGATCGAGCTGGTTTCAAGGGCTGCGATTTTGACTGGTATGCCTTTGGGTTTACCTGCTGCTGCTTGTTGCGGCGGGCGACTGTGACTCGACTGCCACAGGTACCAGCCGCCGCCTCCTGTGACGATCGCGATGGCGGCGATTAGCAGCCAGCGCGATCGCGGTTTCGCTGGGCGCGGGCGATCGGCAACGGCGGGAAATTCTTCGGGTTGATAGTTGTCTGCATCGGTTAGATGAAGTTCCGGTGTACCAGTTTTTGGGTTTTCAACTTCAACGGCGGATTCTAGAGATTTAGATTCAACGACGGATTCTGGGGATTTAGAATAACTCATGGAGCACCACTTAGATTTTTTTTTAACATTTGACTTACTTAGACTTTGGCGGAATCTTTGCTCTCTAGCGTCCCTCTCAAGCGAGATGGAATCTCCCAAGTGTTTTTTTGATGGGGTTGGAGAGTCGCGCGATCGCTTTTCTCCTTAGCTAGTTGCTCGGTTAACCACTGTATTTCTAAGGACAGCACTGAGTTGCAGCGATCGCCAGAGGCGAGTTGATACTCGTCGGTTAGCGGATATTCGCTTTTGAGACTTTCGATGTAGTCTTGTCGGATGTAACAGACTCGCAAGCGGTGTTCCAACAATTTCAGGCGTTCTGCAGGTTCTAAGTCGCCAAAAAAGAAAAATTTGATTTGGAAACGGGAACCACTGTTTACCCAACTTTCTTGAGGGTGATCGACCATTTTTTTTCGCCAGAGTTCGCGCCCTTTGTCTGTAATGGCGTAAATTTTGCGCGGACAGCCCGCATCTCCGGCTTCTTCGGCAATTGTCGCAATCTGGCCTCGCTGTTCCAAACGCTTGAGCAGCGGGTAAATCGCTCCGTAGTTAACGCTGATGCAACTGCTCATGAACAGCTCTAGTTTTTGCTTTAGCCGATAGCCGTGCAACGGTTCCCGCTGTAGCAGACCAAGGGCTGATAATTCAAGCATTTATATCAAGTTGATATTATATTTTGGATTATACAACTATAGCTGACTCAAGGGCGATCGGGTAAATAGTTAGTTTGATAGAAATTTTAATCTGCAATACACATTTTATAAAATTTGTCAACACTCTAAAGACAGATTAGACAGACTAAACAAAGAAACGGAAGAACAAGCTGGAAAAGCCTGTTGCAAAGCGAGGGGAGATGTCTAAATATATCAAAATAACAACTGCGCTGAACGTCGCGATCGTCTATTTGTACAATCAATTGCACTTTCCGACGAATCGGCACGCTCATCACCAGCCTCCATCTTGTTTTGCATCTTGTTTTGAGTGCTTTGATGCAGGATTTACTCGTTACCAGGAAGAGCGAAAGTAACGCAGATCAGTCGGCTCTGCCTCCATCTTGTTTTGAGTAGGAACACGGCACTGCCGTCTCCCTACAGAAAATCATTTAGGATTGCTATAGGAGAGAATTTAAGTATTTGAAGGACAAAAAATGGCGACAAACATGGGACGATATTTGCAGGTACTCAAATTGTTCTGGGCGGCGGCGATCTCCGCGGAGCTCGAATACCGGATCAACTTTGTCCTGGCAGCCCTTAGCAGCCTCGGAAACCTTGCTGGCAGTTGGTTCGGACTGTTTTTGTTCTACCGTACTGGCTACAGTTTTTCGGGCTATTCATGGGAAGAAGCTTTGGTTGTACTCGGGATTTTTACGGTTTTGGAAGGGTTTTCGTCAACCTTTCTCGCCCCTAACCTCAACCGTATTGTCGATCGAGTGCAGCAAGGTACTCTCGATTTCGTACTCCTCAAACCCATCAATTCGCAATTTTGGCTGTCTGCAAACACAGTCTCCCCTTGGGGAGTCCCCGATTTAATCTTCGGCGCGCTATTATTGCTCTATGCTACTAACAAATTGGAAGTAGCAATCGGCAACTATTTTTTAACAGCAATACCGCTGTTATTCGGAGCTATTAGTCTTTACAGTATCTGGTTTATGTTAGGTGCAACTAGCATTTGGTTTGTCAAAATTTACAACGTTACCTCAGTGCTCAAAGGATTGTTAGAAGCGGGTAGATTTCCAATGGCGGCTTATCCCGCAGCTTATCGATTTTTCTTCACTTTTATAGTTCCGGTTGCTTTCTTGACGACTGTGCCGGCAGAAACCATGCTGGGCAGAGGTGAAATTGTTTGGATCGCAGGGGCGGGAATTTTGGCGATCGGGCTGTTGTTGTTTTCGCGCTACTTCTGGCAATTTGCACTCCGCTTTTACACCAGCGCTTCGAGTTAGGTAAGCTGCGGCGTGACAAGAAATTTTCTGTTATGTTTGAGGGGGAAAAAACGAAAGAAGGTTTGACCATTCGGCAATAGTTCATAAAAATATACAGTTTGAAGACAGTACAGCCGACGGAGAAAATATTTGTGTCCTATCTACTTATATTCTAAAAAAAACAGTAAAATTTCAAAATATCCTTGAAATCTCAACTCTCAATCAACCACGCAAACGAGGGCCAACAAATGAAAAGAAAAAAACTGGGCAACAGTAATTTTAACATCAGCGCGATCGGTCTGGGAGGTATGCCGTTGTCGTTAAGTGGCAAGCCGCCAGAATCGCAAGCAATTGCGGTAATTCACCGCGCCCTCGATTTGGGTATCACCCTGATTGACACCGCAGATTCCTATTGCGAAGATCAATCGGACAAACACCACAACGAGCACCTGATTGCCAAAGCTTTGCAAGAGTACACCGGAGATATTCGGCCGGTTACTGTGGCCACGAAAGGTGGCTTGATGAGGCCTCAAGGTGCCTGGACGCGCAACGGGAATCCCCACCATTTACGCAAGACAATTCGCGAAAGTTTTGAAGCTTTGGGCGGCAATCACCCGATCGACCTTTGGCAGTATCACTCGCCCGATCCAGCCTATACAATCGAAGCAGCCCTAGCACCCGCAAAGGAAGCAGTAGAAGCAGGAATGATTCGATTTATCGGAGTTTCCAACTTTTCTGTAGAGCAGATCAAACGCGCCCGGGATGTAGTAGAAATTGTCTCGGTGCAGAATCAGTACAATCCGTGGCACAGACAGCCGGAATCTGACGGCGTACTGGAATATTGCGAAGCCGAAAACTTGACATTTTTCCCCTGGAGTCCTTTGGGTGGAAGCCGCCGCGTCACCAGCTTGCAAGATATGCCCGCGATCGCCTCCTTAGCAGCCGAAAAAAACGTTTCAGTGTACTGTATAGTATTAGCTTGGTTGATGGCACAATCGCCCTGCGTCGTTCCGATTCCCGCTGCGACAAAATTATCGAGCATTGAGGACTCCGTAAAGGCGATCGAAGTTAAATTAACTGACGAAGAATTGCAACAAATTGCAGTAAGTTAAATAAGTAAGCTGTTGGGCATTTAAATTGCATATTCTGGACGCTGCTACAAGCCCACCCAGAATATTTTTTGATTTTTGTTAAATTATATTTAAATGTCGCAACAGCTTATAAATCCAGAGATTTAATTAGTAAAATTGCCACTTTTTGAGGAATTGCGTTTTATGGAATCTAATCAAGTGAATGCCGATCGAGACGTAGCAATTGAACATCAAAACGTACCTGTCGCCCATGAAGGACTGCACAACTTTTTATACAGTTCCGACTCAGAACACAGCGCAGCGGCCGCTGTTTCTGAAGTAGAAAATGACGGCACGCAAGTAATGTCGATCGATACCTGGCGAAGTCTAGCAACTAACGCAAAAGTCGCCGGAGTTTACGCTGTCACGGACAGTGCGCGCAACACTCAGTATATCGGTTATTCGCGAAATATCCTGCTTTCAATCAACGGTCACATCGCGCAAAACGGCGCAGAAAATTGTGCTTTTGTGCGCGTCCAAACTTTCAAATTCCCCAAACGGGAAGAAATGGAAAGTTTGCGGGATGCTTGGATCGCAGAACTAGGCACTATTCCGCCGGGAAACGGCGCAGAGAGCGAAATGTGGGCGAGTACGGTAGGTCAAGCAGCGCGCGCTGCTATGTCTGCTGAGGAACAAACAGCTTATGAGGAAAAGAAGCTAAAATTACGCAAAGCAATGGCAGATTCTACTCTTACCAAAGAGTTAGAAACAGCAGCCAAAATTGACGGCGAACGACACGAACATCTGGAAGCTGCAGTTAACAATGATGATTGGAGTGCGGTGATTCAATCGCAAACCCAGGAAACAAAGTCCGGCGAATAAAATTCGCTGCTATATCAACTTTCGTTTGTCGTAAAGCGGGGCGGGTTTTGTTCGGAGATTGCGTGCCGGATGCGAGGATTACGCGATTAACCCGCCCCTACTAACTAATGACTACTGACTACTAACTACTGACTAATGACTAATGACTAATGACTAATGACTAATGACTAAGCAATGGCAGATTCTACTCTTACCAAAGAGTTAGAAACAGCAGCCAAAATTGACGGCGAACGACACGAACATCTGGAAGCTGCAGTTAACAATGATGATTGGAGTGCGGTGATTCAATCGCAAACCCAGGAAACAAAGTCCGGCGAATAAAATTCGCTGCTATATCAACTTTCGTTTGTCGTAAAGCGGGGCGGGTTTTGTTCGGAGATTGCGTGCCGGATGCGAGGATTACGCGATTAACCCGCCCCTACTAACTAATGACTAATGACTAATGACTACTAAGAGGGCGGGCCCGCACCATCCACCGCCCCTACTAACTAATGACTACTGACTAATGACTAATGACTAATGACTAATGACTAATGACTAATGACTAATGACTAATGACTAATGACTAATGACTAATGACTAATGACTAATTTTCCGTTCAGTAACTAAAGTCAAACTTACCCATTCACCTTTGTCATTGTAACTGCGAATCATCCGAAATCGCAAGTCAGGTTCTACCAACCAACCGGCCTCAAAAAAGATAGGTTTTCTGAATTCAACTTTCACCGGACAAGTGCAAGAACCGCCATCGGGAAGCAGCAAAACTTGCACGGGCGTTGAACCTTCGTTAAAATTAATCGCAGAACCGTCAATGCTGCCGCTAGAACTGATAACATTAGCATTATTGCCAAAAGTGATTTTCTGTACTAGCCGATCGCCATTTTGCAAATGCAATTGTAAATTGGTAGAATAGGAATCAGGATGACGATAATCTGGATACATTGTCACGGCCTCGCCCTGCCATTCTCCCAGCAAAGCATCAACAGTTAAAGGCGGACGTTCGGGGATATTTTTATCTTGCTGTTTTTCGCGAATTAAGGTAAGTTTGGATAAATTGCCGTCAATATTGTAGAGTTGAACGAAGCGCAACCTGCGATAGTTGTAGATAAAACCAAACTCGGCCCCAGACTCAGAATAAGGCGCTAATTGAATAGTACCCTGACAAAAATTTCCATTTTCAAAAAATAAGATATCTCGTCCCAAACTCTGATATTCTCGAACAAGTTCGCTGACTTCTGGTTCGCCGACACCGCTAGGATTTGGGGAGAAACGCCGCAGTTTCAAGCGCACAGTTTTGTTGTCGTTGAGTCCTTCGAGAGAAATAATGCTGGGAGTATCTTTAATTACCTCTCCCCGCGTTGATAGCTGAGTGAAGGAACCGTGCCATTCTCCTAAGTTTTGCAGAAAGTTTTCCCACTGCGCTACCATATTCTTACCTTTGGATCTATGTCTAAAAATAGAATTATAACTCTGCTGACGGATTTTGGGTTGAGTGATGTTTATGTGGGAGTGATGAAAGGTGCGATCGCCCAAATTAACCCGCAGTTAAAAGTCATTGACATTACGCACCAAATACCATCTCAAAATATTGCAGCGGGGAGGTTTTGTTTGATGACTGCTTTTGCTTATTTTCCGCCGGAAACCGTACATATTGCTGTCGTCGATCCGGGTGTGGGAAGCAAGAGACGCGGGGTTGCGGTTAAATGTGCTAATTGCTGGCTGGTGGGGCCCGATAACGGGTTGTTTAGCGGGGTGTTGAGTCGGGAAAGTGCGTTAGCGAAGCCCTCGAAGAGGATCGCCGCTGTGGAGTTGACGAATTCGCAATATTGGCGTACACCCGAACCCAGCAGCACCTTTCACGGTCGCGATATTTTCGCCACAGCGGGCGCTCATTTGGCGAATGGGGTGCCGCTGGAAGAGTTGGGGGATGCTATCGACCCTGCGAATTTAGTACAGCTACAGATACCAAATTGCGCCGTTACAGCCACCGGTGCGGTAGGTTGCGTTCAATATGTCGATCGCTTCGGCAATTTAATTACTAATATCCCGAATAATTGCATTGTATCTAACAATTGGTCAGTGATAATTAGCAATAGTTGCGATCCAATTCGCATCCCCAGCGGTAAAACTTACAGCGACAGCAAGCCAGGGGATTTAATTGCCATAACTGGTTCTGACGGTTGGCTAGAAATTGCCGTTAATGGCGGCAGCGCTGAATCCGTTTTGCAGCTAGAAGTTGGAGATAAAATAGAAATAATTTACAGAGATTGCGTGTAATCTTGATGATAGTTATTGCCTAAGTTTTTGATAAATACGAAAACCGCAGATCTAAGGCAGATCAACACAGACAAACGCAGATCATTACAATATTTTTTCTACTTTATCAAGAGGTTTATTCATCTAATTCTAGATTTTTTTGCAAAATCAACAAGAGTTTGGCGGTATTCGCTGCTGTTAAAAAAAGCATCTCCATTATTATGCTTAGCATTAGGAACCAGCAAAATTTGCTTGGGTTCACCAGCAGCAGCATATAACTTTTCACTCATCGCCGCCGGAATCAGAGGGTCAGCGGTTCCGTGGGCGAACAAAACCGGAATTTTCAGCAATTTAACTTTATTCAAAGAATCAAATTTTTGTGTCAGCAACAGCCTCGATGGAAATAGTCGCATTATACTGTAGCGTTCTACCATATTCAGCATGGAAGTGAACGAACTTTGAACGATTAATCCCGCTGCTTCTGGATGTCTGACTGCTAATTCTACAGCAACAGCACCTCCTAGTGAATGACCGTACAAAAAGATTTCGCTAGGCGACAATTGCCGCTGTTTGACTAAATAATTATAAGCTGTTTCCGCATCTTCATAGATCCGCGCTTCGCTGGGAAAACTGCCTTGACTGCGGCCGTAACCCCGGTAATCAATCAGCAATACAGAAAAACCCAATTCCCGAAAGCGGTAAGATTGATTGATATTCGTGCCGATGTTAAAACCCTTGCCGTGCAGGTACAATAGGGTTCCTAATGATTGTTGATTTGCGGCTGGCAGCCACCAACCGTGAAGTTTTTCAATTTTGGGTCGAGCTTTAACTGGCAACCAAACTTCTTGGTAAGCGATGTTAAAAGCATCCGGTGTTTTGGCGATTTCAGGTGTTGGCCGAAAGATCAAACGAGTTTGCAGAATAAACAAGAGTATACAGAAAGCTGTGTAGGCGATCGCCCAAAATTTTACTAAAGACAATAGCCATCTCAAAAAGCGCCGTTTTCTAATTTTTAGCTGGCTCATTGTTTTGTTCGCTATTTCTGAACTGCAAGTCTCAGAAACCCGGTTTTTTGGATAAGCCGGGTTTCTCATCTTTATCCAGCTACCACGAAATTTACCAACTTTCCAGGAACCACAATTACCTTTTTAATCTCCTTACCTTCCAGGTGACGCTTAGCCAATTCCGACTCGCGAGCAAACTTTTCCAAAGCAGCTTTATCAGCACCAGAAGGCACTTGAATTGTGCCGCGAGTTTTCCCCATAACTTGAATTACCAGCGTAATTTCATCGGTAATTAAAGCAGATGGATCGGCAACCGGCCAACTCTGCGTATGCACGGATTCGCTGTTACCAATCAAATGCCACAGTTCATCAGCGATATGCGGTGAAAAAGGCGCTAACAGCAAAATTAAAGTGTTAATTCCCTCTGCATAAACAGGCGAATCCTTACATTTAGCATCAGCCAGCGCATTGTTCAACTTCATCATTTCGGAAACAGCAGTATTAAACTGATACTCGCCCTCCAAATCTTCTCGAACTTCCTTAATTGCAGTGTGAATCGCCCGCCGCAAATCTTTCTCAGCTTTGCTCAACACCTCTTTTTCTCCCTCTTGAGTAGGGGGGGCTGGGGGGAGTGAGGCAAACTCTGTCACCAAGCGCCAAACGCGATTTAAAAAGCGGAATTGCCCTTCCACATCTGCGTCGTCCCACTCCAAATCCTTCTCTGGCGGCGCTTTGAATAAAATAAACATTCGCGCCGTATCTACCCCGTATTTCCCCATAACTTCCAAGGGGTCAACACCGTTGTATTTAGATTTGGACATCTTTTCATAGAAGACTTCCAAAACTGCGCCCGTTTGCGGATCTTTAGGATTTTCTGGGTCTACATCTGATGCGGCAACGTATTTGCCAGTCACAGGATTTTTGTAGGCTTTTGCTTGCACCATGCCTTGAGTTAACAGGCGTTTAAATGGTTCGTCACAATTGATTAAACCCCGATCGCGCAAAACCTTTGTAAAAAACCGGGAATACAGCAAATGCAGGATTGCGTGTTCGATACCGCCGACATATTGATCTATCGGCATCCAATCGTTCGTTTTCGCCGAATCAAAGACTTGCTCTTGATTTTGAGCATCAGGATAGCGCAAAAAATACCATGATGAATCCATAAAAGTATCCATCGTATCCGTTTCGCGCTGCGCTGGAGTACCGCAACTCGGACACGCAACGTTTACCCATTCTGCCATTTTTGCCAAGGGCGAACCTTTGCCAGTAAATTCTACATTTTCCGGCAACAATACGGGTAAATCCGATTGGGGGACGGGGACTGTTCCGCAGTTGGGACAGTGAATTACTGGAATCGGAGCACCCCAATAACGCTGTCGAGAAATTAGCCAATCTCTCAAGCGATATTGCACTCGCGCTTTGCCACAACCAGAACTTTCGGCAGCTTCAATAATTGCGGATTTACCTTTAATTGAATCCATGCCGTTGAAGCTTTCGGAATTAATCATAATTCCTGGTTCGGTGTAAGCTTCGGTCAGCGGAGTTTCATCATCATCCACAATTACTATTTTAATTGGCAGTTGATATTCAGTGGCAAATTTGAAATCTCGCGTGTCGTGGGCTGGTACTCCCATCACTGCGCCGGTGCCGTATTCGTACAGTACGTAATCGGCAATCCAAATCGGGATTTCTTCGCCGCTGAAAGGGTTGATTGCTTTGCCGCCTGTGGGGATGCCGCGCTTTGGTTTGTCTTCGGCGGTGCGATCGATCTCGCTTTGCAGTGCAACTTCTTTGATGAAGGTGTCTGCAGCAGCTTTTTGGTCTTCGGTGGTCACGCGCGCGGTTAACGGATGTTCTGGCGCTAAAACAAGGTAACTAACGCCATAAACTGTATCGGGGCGAGTGGTAAAAACGGCGATTTTTTCATCCATTCCCACAATCGGAAATTCCAAGTAAGCACCGACTGATTTGCCAATCCAATTGGCTTGCATTAATTTGACTCTTTCGGGCCAATTTGGCAATTTGTCTAAGTCGTTTAATAACTGTTCGGCGTAATCGGTAATTTTGAGGAACCACTGCCGCAATAATTTGCGCTCGACTTTCGCGCCGGAACGCCAAGAACGACCTTCGTTGTCTACTTGTTCGTTGGCTAAGACTGTTTGGTCGATGGGATCCCAATTAACTGCTGCTTCTTTTTGATAAGCTAATCCTGCTTCTAAAAATTGCAAGAACAGCCACTGAGTCCACCGATAATAATCGGGAGAACAGGTTGTAACTTCTTTTGTCCAATCAAAGGAAATGCCCAGCCGCTGAAATAAGCCTTTCATTTGGGCAATATTTTCATACGTCCATTTTGCGGGGGGAATTCCGCGTTCGATGGCTGCATTTTCTGCCGGCAAACCAAAAGCGTCCCATCCCATCGGATTGAGTACGCGATAGCCTTGCATTCGCTTGAGTCTGGCAATTACATCGATGATTGTGTAGTTGCGGACGTGGCCCATGTGCAGGTTTCCCGACGGGTAGGGGAACATGGATAAGGCATAAAATTTAGGCTTTTCGGTATCTTCTGGCATTTGGTCTAAGTTTTGCTCAGCCCATATCTGCTGCCATTTTTCTTCTATGGATTGGGGGTTGTATCTGGAGTCCACAGCAATTGCTCCGTGCAGAGTTTAGTAATGTTTGCTTCAGTATTTTTGCACATTCATGGGGCCGCGATTAGGATTCTTTTGAGCTCCAAGCATTTTGGCTCCAATCTCTGTATTATATATTGTAGTATATGTAATTTGAGCTGGGGGCGATCGACCAAATTTCCGATTCGCCGTTAAAAGAATAAGACTTACGCACGGGCGGTCAGAAACCGGGTTTTTACGATAATACTTTGTTACAGTCAGCAAAACCGCAAAAAACCCGGTTTCTTTGGTCTTGATGCGTAAATCCTAAAAGAATAAATAACTGCAATCCGCAGCAACCCGATTTGTTTGAAAAACCGGGTTTCTACTCGTTGTTTGGGCTTAGATGCTATCTGGGTCGATGTTCAATTCGCGGAGTTTGGCGGCTAAACGTTCGGCACGCTCTCGCTCTAGTAGTCGCTCTGCATTCATTTCAGCAGGGGAAAGAAACTTTTCTCCATCAGGTTTATAAATTTCTAACCCTGATTCTGGCAACTCAAACCGCACTCCCAATCTCGGACTTATCCATCCTTCCATCGGTTCAATTGGTTCTAAGCTTCCTTCAATTCTTTGCCAACCTTCCAACTCATTGATTTCGGGGTCGTAAAGGTAATATTCCTCAACTCCATAGCGATTGTAAAATGAAAGTTTTTTGTGCATTTTTGTATTGCTGTCGTTGTGGGAGCGAATCTCAAAGACGACTTGGGGAGGGATATTATCTTCTCCAAATTGTAGGTAGGAACGGCGATCGCCTTTTGGTCTACCAAATATTACCATTGTATCTGGTGCTTGAGAAATGTCATTTCTTCTCTCAACCGGATACCAGAGTAAATCTGCTGCGACAAACACGTTGGGGTCGTCTTGAAACAGCGACTCGCAACCTTCTTTGATGGTGACAATTAATTTGTATTGAATTGTACTTTCTGCCATTGGTTGACCGTCGCTGGATGGATAAATGATTTCTTCTGTTGTGACTTGCATTATGGTTGCCTCCAAGAAGTATCTATGTTTGATTGTACTATTTTTTAAAGTAGGTATATCGGGTTAGAATGCGGCAGTGCTATTTGCCTGACAAGAATATTTACAAGAGCGAACAGCGGCGTTTTAAAGCGGCTTGCAAAAGAGTGTTGTACTGTTTTTGGTTGACAGTATATGCTCCGAATCTTTCCAAGTGGGGATTGTTCATTTGAGCGTCAAAAAGTAGATAAGATCGATCGCGCAATCTCTCCACCAACTTTACCATCGCCACCTTAGAACCCTCGGAAATTCGGTAAAACATCGATTCGCCAATAAATGCACCGCCGATCGACAATCCCAGAATACCACCCGCCAATTCGTCGCCGCACCAAGTCTCGAAGCTGTAAGCCCAACCGGCTTTATGCAAAGCCCAGTAAATCTGCTTGAGTTCCTTAGAAATCCAGGTCGTTTCGCGATCGGCACAACCCTCAACCACCGCCCCAAAATCGCGATTTACAGCCACTGAAAACCGATTTTGATTTATAGCGCGGCCCAGCGATCGCGGATAGGTAAATCTTTCATCTAGCGGTATCAGCGCCCGCTGACGGCTCGAATACCACCCCAAACTCTCCTCGCCGTCATTTGCCATCAAGAAGTAGCCTTGCGCGTATCCCTGTATAATTGACGGTATATCATATTGCATATATTTATCAGTTGTCATTTGTCCGCTAACTTTTCAAAGTCAACATTAGCAATTAGGAATAATTATGTCTGAAACCATCGAACCTATTACCTTACCGCCCGCCCAAAACCCCGAGCAAGAAGGTCAATGGCTCCAACAAACGCTGCTCGCATGGCTAGACTCCGAGTTTATCCCAGAAGCTGCCAACCAGCAAATAGCTAAAAGAGCTGCCCAAATCTATGTCCGCCAGCGTATGGAAGGCGAAAACGACGTGGGCAGCCTCGTAATTGCGATCGTCACCGAAATGCAGGCCTATGATTTTTCTAAAAGCTTTTACGGCGAATTTGCGATCGCCAATGCCGTCAGCGACTTGTTACTCGAAAGTCTCGGCATCGATAAATGCTGCGGCCAGTGAAGGAAGAAGGTTCGGCAACGGATTTTGTAACGGATGTAACGGATGTCAGTCAGAAAGAAGAAGGAAAAAGGAAGAAGGAAGAAGGAAGAAGGAAGAAGGAAGAAGGAAGAAGGAAGAAAGTCTGAAACAAAAATTAACCCTAAATATAATCTTACCGATTATTCATAAGTTTTTCTTCATTCCTTCTTATTTCTTCCCTCTCTCGCGACGATAACTAAACCCTTCTTTCTTCTATCCATTAAATCCGTTACGAAATACGAAATCCGTTGCCGAACTTCCTTCTTTATGCTACCAGCTAGACTTCACAACACCGGGCAAAAGACCTTCGTGAGCCATTTCTCGCATCACGTTGCGAGACAGTCCGAAGTCGCGATAGTAACCTCTGGGCCGTCCTGTTGCCCAGCAGCGGTTCCGCAAGCGAGTCCGCGAACTGCCACGGGGTAGCTGTTGCAGTTGACGGTGAATCGCCATTTTGTCCATCTGATTCGCAGCTTGGTCAAACTGCTCTTTCAGGTCTTCCCGCTTGTCAGCGTACTTGTCTACGAGTGCTTGGCGCTTTCTTTCGCGCTCGATCATGCTCTTTTTAGCCATAACTCAGTTTATATCCTTAGATAAATCACGATCAACTATTTTACTATATTTTGGTCATTTCGGATCGCTTTTATTTAAATTACTTTTTTTGTTGACAATATTTTTAACCACAGGCATCTTGCTTGTTCCTGAAAATAGTGCAACATCTAACTATTAGCAGAAGGGCACAAATCTGCAAGTTCGCAAATATTGCAAATCGGCTTTCTTGCATTACAAACTGCCCGACCGTGATAAACTAACCGAATCGACCAATTTTCCCAATCCGGCTGCGGCAACAATAGCATCAAATCCCGCTCGATCCGAGTCGGATCGGTATGTTCGGTCAATCCCAATCGTTGACTCAAACGCTTGACGTGGGTGTCTACTGTCACGCCCCTATGAATACCAAAAGCGTGAGCGAGAACGACATTAGCTGTTTTGCGGGCAACTCCGGGCAATTCTAGCAGCAGTTCCATTTGCTGCGGCACTTGATTGTTGAATTTGTTGACGATCGCCCAACAAGCAGCTTTAATATTTTTAGACTTGTTGCGGTAAAAACCAGTCGATCGCACCAGACGCTCCAATTCATCTAAATCAGCATTTCCCAAAGCCTCCGCATCGGGGAAACGCTCAAACAAGGCGGGCGTTACCAGGTTTACTCGCTCATCCGTACACTGAGCCGAGAGAATCGTCGCCACCAACAACTGCACCGGAGTTTCGTAGTTGAGAGTGCAAGGAGCTTCTGGATACAGGCGTTTGAGGCGAATCAGAATTTCGAGCGATCGTTGTTTTAAACTTAACTTTTTAGTCATTTGTTATTTGTTATTTGTTATTTGTTAGTTGTTAGTTGTTAGTTGTTAGTTGTTAGTTGTTAGTTGTTAGTTGTTAGTTGTTAGTTGTTAGTTGTTAGTTGTTGTTATATCAAAACTGTTTGTAGTGCGGACACTAGGACGCACTACGAATCTTACTGATTGCGGTCAATGGATCGAAGTTAATATTAGTCATTTACAACTGGCTGAGGTCGATTCCCATGTCTCGGAGTCTTGCTTCTAAAGCTTGCGAGCGCGATCGTTCTTGTTCCAGCATAGTTTCTGCTTGTTCGGCCCTTTGCCGTTCTTGTTCGGCCCTTTGCCGTTCTTGTTCGGCCCTTGATTCTGCTTGATCTCGAAGTTGAGCGAGTTCCACAAAACTCACAAACGGTGTGCCATCAGGCCTGAATATTTGTAGTTCAGTTTCTGATAGCTGAAACCGCACTCCCATTCTGGGACTTACCCAGCCGTTCACTTCTTCGATTGGTTCTAATCGTTCCTCTCGACGCTCCCATATAGTTAAATCCAGATTTGCTGGATCGTACAAATAATATTCTTCTACGCCGTATTGTTCGTAAAATCTCAGTTTTTGCAGCATCGGACTCAGGCGATTTCCCGGCGACCAAATTTCAAAGGCGACTTGCGGGACAATATTATCTTCGTTCCACTGCTGGTAGGAGCCTCGATAACCTTTCGGTCTTCCGAAGGCTACCATCACATCTGGCGCTTGAGAAATTTTGTTATTTCCTTCTACTGGATACCACAGTAAGTTTCCCGCTACAAAAACATCAACCACGCCCGCAAATAACAGTTCTAAATTTTCTTTAATCCACACGATCAATCTAAACTGTTCGGTATTGTCAGACATTGGTTCGCCGTTATCATCTGGGTAGATAATCTGAGATTGGTCGGGAGATTGCAGTTGTGTAATCATTGCTGTTTTCCCCTAATTTACTGGTGATTTTATAATATTCAACAGTCATCAGCGTTGTGATGACTAATGACTGCTGACTAATGATTGATGACTGACGACCAATGACTACTGCTGTCGAAGATTTCGCATAAAATCGATGCCTGCCAAATTAGCAGTATCGCGAACAATCAAGAAAATTCCCAAACCCAGCAACAGCATCAAACCAGTCTGCATCACATTTTCCTGAATGCGGTTCGGCAGAGGTTTGCCCCGCAGTCCTTCTATTAACAAAAAAGCTAGCTGACCGCCATCCAAAGCAGGTAAAGGCAAGATATTAATCACAGCCAAATTGATGCTAATTAACACGGCAAACTGAAACAAATTCGCTGCATCCGATCGCGCAATCCCTGCACCGGCCGCCACAATTGCCACGGGCCCGGACAACTGTTTTGCGGTTTGACCGAAATTGGTAACTAACTGCCCGAAACCTTCCACAGTCAGCACTACAATCCGCTCAAATTCAGTAGCCGCCATGCTAAAGGCATCTAGAATTCCCGCCCGATCCCGCACGACAGTTCCGTTAGAAGTTAGCTGCACGCCAATGCGGCCTTTACCGTCGGGGGACTTTTCGGGAGTGACTGTCACGACAAATTTTTGTTCTGCACGCTGAATTTCTAACGCTAGGGGTTGGTTGGGATGATCTTGGATTGCTGAGACTAGAGATTTGATTGCTTCGCGGGAAGCGCCCAATTCCTTGCCGTCAACGGACAGAACAATGTCGCCCGATCGAATTCCCGCTTGGAAGGCGGCCGAACTTACTTCTGCTGCGACTTCCGGGACTTTAACTCCCGGTAGGTAGTTCATGGATGCTGCGCCGACAGTGGTCAATTGCACCACCAGCAGGAAGTAAGCAAAAATCAAGTTGGCAATCACCCCGGCGCTAATCACGATCGCCCGATCGAGCACGGGGCGATTTCGCAGCAAATTCGGGTCATTGGGGGGAATATTGCTTTCTGGATCGTCATCTGGGAAACCCACGAAACCTCCCAGGGGAAAGGCGCGGATGGCGTATTCTGTTTCCGGGCCTTGGTACTTCCACAGGATGGGGCCGAAACCGATAGAGAAGCGGTTGACGTGAATGTGTTGAAGTCTCGCCGCCAAGAAGTGGCCGAGTTCGTGAACGACAATCAAGATACCTAAAACTGCGATCGCTGCCAAAACTGACATGAAGGATTCCACTAACACTTTTACTTTACTTTGATTTATTTTAATATCTTTTTAATATAGGTGGCGGACGATCGGCAATTTTCAGTCAAACTAGAAGATGGTATGTTTTTTTCAGAAGTCCCGGCCGGTAAGCGATCGGGCTGATGTAACTTTTCACCTTTCTGAAGAAAGAAGGGAAAAAAATAATTCAACCGATGCCCTGTTTGGCCGATGCCCTGTTTGGCCGATGCTTTTAGGCCCTGTTTGGCCGATGCCCGATGCCCAATTTCCTATTACAAATTCCCCATTACCAATTCACAATTATGAAAGACACTTCTTTGAATATTATCGCTATTTCCATCTTCGCCATCACCGTCTCCATAATATTGGGCCCTTTATTCAACTTACCAGAAGCCGTACCTGCGATCGCCACTTTTTGCCTATTAGGGCTAGCCACCCTCGACACTTTCCAGTGGCAAGGTCAAGGCGGTACAATTTTAGTCGATTTGCTTGGGGGAAGTTCCAAACAAAAGCGCGATCGCATCCTTCACCACGAAGCCGGGCACTTCCTAGTCGCCCACCTGTTAGGAATTCCCGTAAGCAGCTACGCCCTCAGCGCTCTTGAAGCCTTCAAACAAGGTCAAACAGCCCAAGGCGGCGTCCGATTTGAAGACGAACAACTAGCATCTCAACTCCAAAGCGGCACTCTTTCATCCCAAATTTTAGACCAATATTGTACAGTGTGGATGGCCGGAATAGTAGCCGAAAAAATTGTTTATGGCAGCGCACAAGGCGGCGTAGAAGACCGCACAAAAATCCGCGCCATCCTCACACAACTGCGCCGTTCCAATTCCGAAATTCAACTCAAACAAAACTTAGCTTCCCTGCGAGCAAAAAACCTACTCGAAAACCATAAATCAGCTTACAAAGCCCTAGTTGAAACAATGGAAAAAAGAGCAACAGTTGCTGAATGTTGCGACACGATTCAACAAAATTTGTAGCACAAAAATTGAGCCCCCTTGCCTGACCGAACCCAGTTTTTTCGTAGGTCGATCGCTAAAACTATGATTCGGCCTACAAACCTGGTTGAGGATTTAATACCAAATCCGAGTTTGCCATCCCCTCGATCTTCTGACTCTTCTCTTTCCTCTTCTCTTCGCGTTCTTTGCGTCTTCGCGGTTCCATTATCAAGGGAGTATGTCACCCAAATTTGGTATTAAGAGCATAAATATTATCGGATTAACAACTGATGTAACAACCAAAACATTTCGCAACAAAACGGCAAACATCGAACAAAAAATCACAAAAAATGCTGTAGCTGTTCCGTTTCGGAATCTGCCTCCAATAGTGCGGTGTCGGTGTCAGCGAACTGGGCACAACACCGCCAATACAAATAAACGCTATTTGCAACATAGCAAAAATGCTTTACTTGCTCGATGCAAAAGATATTGACGAATCAGCGATTATACTTGGGAAGCATTTGTCGATCGACTACCAATTACGCATTATTCAGAATCATCCCGATCGCCCAAAAAAAACTTAGTATTACGGCGTAGCGTGAGTTATACTCCATACTGCAAAGACTGCTACTGCCCAAAAATCCCGAAACAAAAGTTTATGAGCAACACTTCCCCGCCTGAAGCAGCAGCCAACAACCCTGAAACAAAAAAACTCAGTTTCTCAACAAAATTAGCTTACGGTGCCGGCGACCTAGGGCCCGCAATTACGGCGAATGTTCTGGTATTTTTCCTGCTGTTTTTCTTTACTAACGTAGCAGGTTTGGCTGCGGGTACTGCTAGCAATATTTTGTTAATCGGCAAGGTTTGGGATGCCATAAATGACCCGATTGTGGGGGTTTTGAGCGATCGCACATCTCATCGCTGGGGCCGCCGCTATCCTTGGATGGTTTACGGCGCAATTCCTTTCGGCATCTTCTTCTTTTTGCAGTGGATTGTTCCCAGCAAAGATCCCACGATATTGTTTTGGTACTATGTGGCGATCGGCATTTTATTTAACACCGCCTACACCGCCGTTAACCTGCCTTACACCGCCCTCACTCCAGAATTAACCAAAGACTACAACGAACGCACTAGCCTTAACAGTTTTCGGTTTTCTTTCTCCATCGGCGGCAGCATTTTGTCGCTAATTATAGCGCAAATTATCTTTGCCTTAGTTAAAGATGACATCCAAAAATACTTAATATTAGGCGCACTCTGTGCAGTGATTTCAGTATTACCTTTGTACTGGTGCTTTTTCGGAACCCGCCAACAAGTATTCTCTCAATTTTCAACCGATCTAGGAGAAGACAATTCAACTTCCTTGCCCCTCAAAGAACAGTTGCGGATTGCATTTAACAATCGTCCTTTTTTATACGTAATTGGAATTTATCTCTGTTCTTGGCTGGGCGTGCAATTAACTGCTTCTATTTTGCCCTATTTTGTCATTAACTGGATGAAGTTACCGGCTGCAACTTTTACCCAAACTGCGATCGCCGTTCAAGGCACCGCACTCGCCATGTTATTTGTTTGGAGTAAAGTCAGCGAGCGATACGGCAAAAAAGCTGTTTATTTTATGGGCATGAGTTTGTGGATTATCGCCCAAGCCGGACTGTTTTTCCTGCAACCGGGACAAGTAGTCCAGATGTATTTGTTAGCAGTAATGGCAGGGGTGGGAGTTTCCACTGCTTATCTCATACCTTGGTCGATGATACCGGACGTGATTGAACTCGACGAACTCCAAACAGGAGAAAGACGCGAAGGCGTGTTTTATTCGTTTATGGTCTTGCTGCAAAAAATTGGTTTGGCATTGGGCTTGTGGTTTGTAGGACAAGCATTAGAACAAGCTGGATTTCTTGCCACAGTTCAGGGACAAGCCCCTCCCATACAGCCGGATTCCGCGCTGTTCGCGATTCGAGTTGCGATCGGCCCCCTGCCCACAATTGCTTTAATTTGCGGCATGATTCTCACATATTTTTATCCGATTACCCGCGAAGTTCATGCAGCAATTTTGTTGCAGCTTCGAGAAAAGAAAGCACAGGATCGCTAAGCAAAGATTCAGCTAAGTGGAATGAGTAAACTCAAAAAGTAACAACTACCAACAGCTAATCTGGGCGATATCTATAGCTATGTTCCCATCAATTACGAACTCTTTCTTGGCTCTGACTAATTGGAGTCTTCTACTCGTTACCAGGCTCTGCCTCCCTAATCTTGTGCGGAGGTAGATACTCTAAATATGGGTTCTTTTCCCAGAGCCTGGGAAGCAGTTATAAGTTGTAGGGTGCGTCGCTCGTTTAATCTGGCGCTCCAGGGCGAGATTTGTTTTTGGCGACGCACCCTACGTTGACTTAAGTAAACGGTATTGCCCTATAACCTAATTTTTCTAAGAAAAAACATCACATTCTCGATCGCGCTTTGCCCCGGTACAAACACCCAGAAGTTTGAGCTTTTCGAGATGTCCATCGACTTTGAACTTGCCAGTTATTAATTTTTATGTCTGTACGGCACTATTTAGAGTAGTATGTGATATAATTATCCCGACAAATAATTCGATCGATGTAAGCAGTCATCCAGCTCGTCAAAAAGTTTATTATTAAAATAAAAGACAGATTTTTTTCGGAAATTGATTCGATTAGTTACAGTTAAAAAAATCTGCTGAAGGCTGCTAATTAGATCTATCTGCAAAATGGCCAACTTTTTAGTCGGTCAATTAGCGTATAATTTAACAGATGCTACAGTTGATGCCTGACAGAAAAGTCGCAGAATAGAGGAGAAGGCAATAGCAGCGCGATCGGCTCCTGATGTGTGAGGACAAATTGTAAAATTTTGGTAAAGTTATCGCGCTAGAGGCGATCTCAGCGACATCCTAAAAAGTGGGTACAGCCGCCCAGAAACCCAGAAGATAAGCACAACACAGCAGACCACAATACAGTCGGATACAACTCTCAAGCAATTAGTAAAAAAACTTTGGCAGCAGGCAAAACATAGGAATTTAGTTATTTTTGTATATGATGTGAAAGTAGTGAAAATTATTAGCAGGAAGTAGAACCGACAAACCAATAATCTCCTGTGATATCCTGAAGTCAATGGTGAAAGTATCAACCAGAAGGGTCGCACAACAAAGCTGATTTTACCCAACAAATATGAAAGAGGTCAACATGGAAAAAGAACAGGACGCTCATCTCGTACCCATTAGCAACCAGAGCAGACAGGTGCAGCAATTTTCCGTTGACGAGGGAGAAGAGTTAGGCGCGCAGCCTCAGAAAGGATTGAATCTCAACCCGTTGTTTAGGACTCTCGGGCGCAAAGCCCTAGTCATCATTGGGATTGTCGCTCTAGCAGGCGGTGGAATTTATTTTCAGATCAAGCAAAGCAAGAAAACATATCAAGGCGATTTTCGTCTGCTTGTGGAACCCGTGACAACGGAGGCAAGAATTGCTGACCCCGCGGCCCTCGCCAATCAGAGCGAGGGTGGGGGAGTGCCTAGTCGAGATTTTTTTAGTTTGGACTACGCAACTCAACTGCAAATTCTCCAGAGTCCTGAGATGCTATCGGCTATTACGAAACAAGTCCAAAAAAAATATCCAAAAATGACTGAGGAACTTCTTCAAAAAGGATTACTCGTTTTGCGCCTCGGAGACGATGAGTTGACGAAAACTAAAATTTTGGAAGTTCGTTTCCTGGGCAATGAACCTGAAGAAATTAAGTTTGTTTTACAAGAAACTAAAAAGAAATATTTAAAGTACAGCCTTGACGAACGCAAGAGTCGCATTGGTGAAGGAGTTAAGTTTATTGAAAACCAGCTTCCGGGACTTAGCAAGCGCGTAAATGACCTGAAGTCGGATTTACAGGTGATACAGCAGCAGCAAAAAATTACAGATCCTAAGGAACAAGGCGCGCAATTAATCCAGCAAGTTCGCACAGTAGAAACTTTAGAGTTAGAAACTCAAAGGCTGTTGCGGGAACAGAAAACGCTGTACGCTAACTTGCAAAAGCAATTAGATTTTACACCAAATGAAGCTATTGCCGCTTCAGCTTTAAGCGAAGAACCTCAATATAAAGAGTTGCTGACCAAGGTTAAGGAAGTAGAAGGTCAGATTGCTGTAGAAACAGCTCGTTTTAAATCTGCGAACCCGATAGTGGAAGCTTTAGAGCGCAAGCGGGCAAATTTAGTAGCTTTGCTCAACCAGCAAACTGAGCGAATTTTGGGGCAAAATTTAGTAGGCCCTGACGCCAATGCTAAAGTTCAGAATTTTCAAAATTCGATTCGCATAGGCTTGATCAAACAATTGGTTGATACTGCTAACCAAGTTCAAGTTTTAGAAGCTCGCAGTCAGGCGATCGCCCAAACAAAAAATGATTTGAGCCGACAAGCAAGAGAATTTCCCAGTATAGCTCGTCGCTACAACGAACTGCAACAGCAATTAGACATAGCAGCGCGCACCCGCGATCAACTGTTAACTCAGCGAGAAACTCTGCGCGTCCAAGCAGCTCAAAGCCAAGTACCTTGGGAAGTAATTTCTGAGCCCCGGATACCGCAAGATCCTAAGACTGGCAAATATATTCCCGTAGCCTCGAAAAATGCCAACAAATTTTTTATGGCAATTATTGGGGGGCTAGTGTTGGGTGTAGCCGTGGCTATCTTGATTGAAAAGTTCCGCAATATTTTTTACTCTGCTGATGACATTAAAGATGCGTTTGATGCGCCTTTATTGGGAGTGGTTCCTCGGGACAAAAATGCTAAAAAATTTCCGCCTTCTATTGCTAATTCCTATACTTATCTTGAAAAAAAAGAGGGGGATAAAAAAGTTGCTTCGGAATTTATAGAAGCTTTTGACTCTCTTTATACTAATATTCGCTTTCTTTCTTCAAATCGAACTATTGGATCTTTGGCAGTTGGTTCGGCTACAGTTGGCGAAGGTAAATCTACCGTTGCTTTAAACTTAGCTCACGTTGCAGCGCTGGCGGGCCAGCGAGTGCTGTTAGTAGATGCCGATTTGCATTCGCCCAGCTTGCACTTCCTCTTGGAACTGCCTAATCTAAAGGGATTGAGCAACTTGCTCGACGACAGTAAAAACCAACCAAATGAAATTATCCAGCGATCGCATCTAGAAGATAATCTTTTTGTATTAACTGCGGGTCTTTCTATTCCTGGTGTTGCTAGACGGCTTGCTTCATCGGGGATGCAATATTTAATGGATGAACTTCACGCAACATTTGACTTAGTTATCTACGATACGCCACCGCTGGTTGACAGTAAAGATGCGAATTATTTAGCGGCGCGCACAGATGGAATGCTAATGGTTGTAGCACTTCGCAAGACCAAGTTTTCTGTAGTCAAAAAAGTTTTCAGTCAATTAGAAAATTTTGGCATACCCTGCTTGGGTACAGTTGCCAATAATCCCACCAAAGGTAAGAAGTATCAAGCATCTAAATCATTAGCTCTGGAAGATAAAAATGAATATTTAAATTTTATACCAGTAGAGTCTGGCATCCGCAAACTAGCTCCGAAAAAAGAGTGATATCATCTCGGAAAAGGACGACAATCATCAGATTTGTTTGAGCGTTTGGAGTTTAGTATTCAAATGGATGATATCATCTCCGGTCGATTGACCGATCTCAAATTAGTCCGCACGCGCGAACCAACCGTTTTTGTTATTAATCTACCGGACATGATATGAGGACTAAACTCCGAAAAAGTGAACGTTTACAGATTTTCAGACTCTGGTTCAATTTTCCAGATTAATTTGTGAAGTAAATCTCAAAGCTTAAATCGACTGATGGCGGACTAATTTTCATCGGGGTTAATAGGAAATGTTACGGTAAAATTAGTCCAGCCATTGCTGCTTTCTACGTCAATTTTGCCCTGCAACTGTTCGACCAGTTTTTGCACCAAAGCTAAACCCAAACCTGTACCTCCTTGTTTCCAGGGGTCAGCGTTGGGAACTCGATAAAATTTATCAAAAATTCGGGGCAGTTCCTGTATAGAAATAGACGATTGATTGCTGAGTTTAAATTGGATGAAGGAAGTTAAATCAGTTGCTGGGATAGAATTTTTTCCGCTTCCGACCTCTTCCCAGTATCCATTTTTGCACTCAACTCTGAGAGAGATTTCGCCGTCATTGGCGGTATATTTGCAGGCATTGTTGAGTATTTCTGCTAAAATTCGTCCCAAACTAGCGCGGTTGGAACTGATGGTGGGGAGGTGAGAATCGCACTCAAATCGCAAATGCTGGTGGCGGTTCTGGGTGCGGGTGTAAAATGGCTCGATAATAGTAGGCAGCCAGACTTCTAAGTTTACTGGTTCGAGGTCGATCGGGCAAGCTGCTGCTTCGAGGCGCTGCAAATCGAGCAAAGCATTAATCAAATCGGTTTCTCTAGTACATTCTGTTTCTAAAATTTCTAAATAAATCTGCCGTCTGTCTGGTGTGGGAGAAACTTTCAGCATATGAATAGCCATTTTCATATTAGCTAAAGGCGTGCGTAATTCGTGAGAAACTGTGCTGAGAAATTCATCTTTGAGAACGTTTAAATGCTGGAGTTCCTGCACTTTTTGCTGCAATTGGGCGGTGCGTTCTTGGACTTGGCGTTCGAGGTCGGTGTTGAGATTTTGTACTTGCTGGTAGAGTTGGGCTTGCTGAATGGCGATCGCGATTTGAGTTGCCAGTTGTAGCAGCAAATCCACTTCCGAAGGTTGCCACTGCCGCGATTTAGAACACTGATGGACGCACATCACGCCCCACAAATTGCTGTCTTGCAAAATTGGTACAATCAAATAAGCTTTGATTTGCGCTTGCTGCAAGCGTACAGATGTTTCGGCATTCAAATTAGCTTGCTCGATGTCGGGGACGGCGTATATTTCCTGTTCGATCGCCAACGCAGATTCATGCCACATTGTATCTGGCATGATTTCTCCCAAGATTGAAGACCACTTGGACGCAACGGATTCTGCCACGACAATGCCCAAATCCTTCGACTCCAAACGCACGATGGCTACTCTGTCGGCGTGCAGAACTTGCCGGACTTCATCGACGCTGGCGTTAAGAATTTCTTCGAGGTTTAAGGATTGGTGAATCCGCAAGGAAATTTGAGTTAGCAGCCGATCGCGCTGCACCTGTTCGTGGAGTTTAGCAGTCCGTTCGCGCACCTGCTGTTCCAATTTGGCATTGCGGCTTTGCAGCAGTTCCAATTTTTCTGCTTGCAGTTGATAAACCGACTGCTGCAACTGTTTGACAACTCGGTACATTTCTGTCGGATCGAGGACTCGGAGCAAGTTGGTTTGGGTAATAATTCCCAATAGTTCTCCGCGCCCTCCGCACACCACCAACCGCTGCACTTGTTGCTGCTGCATTTGTTTGTGCGCCGTCCACAGGGAATCGGAAGGTTGCAGAAATTGCAGGGGAGTTCTCATGACTTCTTGAGCTAGGGTTTGCTCGAAATTTACTTCGAGAAACAGTGCCTGCACGATGTCGTATTCGGTAATAATTCCCAGAGGTTGCTGAAAGGAATAGTGAAAAATGGAGGTATAGTCATCTTTGGGTTTCTCCATTGTCAATTCTTTGTTTTTTGTAATGACTACACAACTGACTTGATGCTCTGACATCAGTTCGGCTATGCTCAGCAGCGACGCGGTGTGGGGCGCTGTAATTGGCGTAGTCATCAATTCTGCTACCCGCCGCAATTTCAGAATGTTTGAAGGCTGCAATACTTGGCGAATTCTTTCCCTAGTGAGCACTCCTACCAAGTGGCGAAATTGATTGACGATCGGCAAATAGCGAATTTTGTGCTGGCGAAATAAGGATAAAGCGCCGAACACGTCTTGGTCGTCGGATGCTGTGAGAACAACCGACACCGGAGACATGATTTCGGAAATTGGTATTTTGTGCGAGGCTCCTTTTTTCTGAGTGTCTATTTTGCCAGAAGCGATGGGTCTCACTAAGTCGGCGGGAGTTAATATCCCCAGTAACAGCCCGCGGCTGGGGTTGTCGGATAAGTTGTCTGTGGTAATAGTCTGCTGGTTTTGCACCACGAGCACGCAGCAGGCCCGCACCTGTTCCGGCGCTGAGACTTCGGTCATCGCCCCCGGTTCTGAGGGTAAAGGTGTTTTGGTTAGGGGACAACTATTTTCCAACTGACTCATCAGGGCGATCGCCGCTGCTAAGGAAGTATCTGGTAGGGCGGTTAGCGGGTAGCGGTCGATCGCCTGTTCTAATGCTGAGGAGTAAAAGGGTGGGTGGTAAAAGGACATAATTGATGGGGCAGGTTGTCAGAGGGCGGCTAATACCATTTTCGATTGTGGATGGGGAATGATTGATTGTATAAGGGTTTGGAGCGCAGGCTACCGAGTTGCATTTTGGGGGAAACTGGTATAAATATCGGCAAAGCGTTAGGGAATGACAGAAACACCAGAAACACCTAGCCTGTGCTTGGGATTTTAATAATAGACTTTCTAATTGATTATTTCCATTAATCCGAGTTTTCGATCGATAGTGCGATCGGTTTGCAATTTCAAATGGGGGCGGTTTTTACTGCCTGCTTTTAACCGGAGACTCACTTATAATCAAAATAACCAGAATGTAAAGTTTTACTACAAGATTTACCGATAATGACAACTTTAAGCTTAGAGCAAATTGCAGCCAAGTTAGAAAGCGAAAATTCTGCCGATCGCATGGTAGCTTTGGCTAACTTGCGGAACGTCCCTGCAGCAGAGGCTGTACCTTTGATTAAAAAGGTGTTGAATGATGAAAGTTTGCAAGTGCGATCGATGGCTGTGTTTGCTCTCGGAGTCAAACCGACTCCTGAGTGCTATCCCATTCTAGTCAAATTACTAGAAACTGAACCTGATTACGGCATTCGGGCTGATGCTGCGGGTGCTTTAGGCTATCTGGAAGATATCCGAGCTTTTGAGGCTTTGGTGCGCGCTTTTTATGAAGATACTGAATGGCTGGTGCGCTTTAGTGCTGCTGTTTCTCTGGGAAATCTCAAAGATCCCCGAGCTCGCGACGTGCTGCTGAAAGCTCTCGAATGCGAGCAAGTGGTGATTCAGCAGGCGGCGATTTCGGCTTTGGGGGAAATTAAGGACATTGGCGCGATCGATCGCATCCTCAATTTTACTCAGTCGGAAGATTGGCTGATCAGGCAGAGGCTGGCGGAAGCTTTGGGGAATTTGCCGAGTGTTAAAAGTGTCTCTGCTTTGAAATACTTAGAAAAAGACAGCAATTCTCAAGTATCTCAAGCGGCAACAATTTCTCTCGATCGTTTGTCGAAAGCAGAAGGATAACAGATACCGATACTTTTGTTGTAAGTGTTTCATTTGGGCGCTTTTAAGGCGGCGATGAAACACCGATCGCCTAATTTATTCAGCCCTCTGCTAGGTCAAACCGATTTCTCAGTTCTTGAGGCGACAAAACGGAAATCGACGACCCTGCGAATCCATTCACATCCCGAGTAACGATCGCCTCTAACTCTAACTCGATCGCACACGCTATCTGCACCGCATCTTCAAAATCAGGCAATCCCAGCCCGATCGCTTGCTCCAGAATCTCTCGATCCACCGCACAAATTTCCATTAATGCCAACAGTCGAGTTACAGCAGCTATCGCAGCTTCAGAACTCTTGGTTTGTCGTCCCACCAAATAATGCACATCCGTAACCGTTGTCGCCGACATAAACCCTTCAATTCGCCCCGATTCAACTGCATTCAGTAAAAAAGCAGCATCCGCTACAAAAGGTTCGCGGGCCAGCATTGCATCCAGTCAAACATTGGTATCAAATAAAACTTTCATCAGAGATACTTTTGCACTAACCGCTCATCTAACATTGCCTTTACTTCGGCATCTGTAGGTGGTGGCGCGTCCGTTTTCGCAATGCCAATTAAACTCGCGGCTAAACCCTTCGGCTTCACCTTCGATCGGGGTTTCGGTTGGAGCGATCGCATCAAAGCATTAATTAACTGCCATCGCTCCTCGGCAGACAACCTCAGTGCTCGGTCTTGAAGTTCGCGTAACGTCATAGTAATTATCTTTGACAGAAAGCATTGGACAAGCAGCCAAGTATATAAATACCCCTGCTTCAAAATTTTAGCGCCTCAAGTGATGTAATTTCATCTTCTTAAAAACACTTAATTTTTCGAGAGAGGGAGTTAAATGCCCTACAGTCAATTTAGCGTCGAACAAATTAAGACAAATTTTGGCATAACCTTGAATAGAACGGTTGGCTTGTTTGCCGACATTCCCGAAATAGAACCGAGCACTTTTTTGCAAGAAACTTTGCAATTCAATCTGCCTTTAGCGCTAGAAATTAATTCCGAGAAAGCTCGCTCAGAGCTAATTGTCGCGCCAATATTAGTTGAAATCAAAAAAGGCTATCGCAACGGATGAGTTTATTTTCAGGTCGAGAATTCAATGTAGACGCTGCTAGGGGTTTGAGCGGTTATTGCGATTTTCTAATTAGCCGATCGCCAGAACAGCTTTTCATAGAATCGCCAGCGCCTTTGTGGAAGCCAAAAACGACAACATTCCATCCGGCTGAGGAGATTGCACAGGGGGAAGCATGGCAGCACAAATATTTAACCAGCGTCGCGAACATGATATTCAGACAATTTATGGAGTTTTGACAACTGGGAGTATGTGGAAATTTTTTTAAGTTAGAAGGAATTATAGTCATTTCAAATAAAAAAGAGACACTATTGAGCGCAGTAGGCACAGATAAGTTCATCTAAAGATGTGCCAGCAGGAGCATACATTCTGGCTCGCTTTAAGGCACTAAAATCGTGTTCAATATC